>NZ_QAIH01000302.1 GCF_003060895.1 Acidovorax sp. HMWF029
GCAGAGGTGACCCCGCCCGTTCCCGTGGACGGGGTCACCTCTGCTGCGGACTTTGACGCGGCCATGCCTGTGCGCCCCACCACCCGGGGCATCGTGATTGCCAGCTATTTGCTGATGGCGGGCGTGCTGTTGCTGGTGATGTGGCGCGGCCTGCTGCCTGGCCTGCTGTGCGTGTGCCTGGGCTTTTTGCTCACCCGGGCGCTCACCCGGTGGTTCGGCGCCCTGGCCGCGCGTGCGATGCGCCAGCCTGCGGCAACACCCCGCACCCTTCATCTGGCCCAGGTCGCCGCTGCCGCGCTGGTGATGCTGCTGCCCCTGGTGCTGCTGGCCGTGGGGCTGACGCATTCGCGCGGCTACCTGGTGACCGCGCCCCACCAGTACCAGGAACTGCTCAACTACATGGCGCGCACGGTGCTGGAGCTGCGCCTGAAACTGCCGCCCGACATGGCCAGCCACCTGCCCGACGGAGCCGCCGAATTGCAGCGCGTGATTGCCAACTACCTGGGCGCCAAGGCGGGCGCGCTGGCCATGGCCGGGCGCGCGTGGCTGGCCGGGGTGCTGTTTGCCTATGTGGGGCTGCTGATCGGCGCCCTGGCCGCCGTGCGCCCCCTGGGCAGCGCCCTGGGCCCGCTGGCTGACCAGTTGCGGCTGCGCATCACCCTGTTCGGCGAGGCTTTCCGCCAGATCGTGGCGGCGCAGTTCTGGATCGCGGCGTTCAACACCCTGCTCACTGCCCTGTTCCTGCTGTTCGTGCTGCCGCTGTGGGACATGGAACTGCCCTACACCCCGGTGCTGATCACCTTCACCTTCGTCGCCGGGCTGGTGCCCATTGTGGGCAACCTGGTGTGCAACGTGGTTCTCACCATCGTGGGGCTGTCGGTGTCGCCGCTGGCCGCTGCCGCCTGCCTGGGCTTTCTGATCCTGATCCACAAGGCCGAATACGTGATCAACGCCAAGGTGGTGGGCCGCCGCACGCAGATGGGCGTGTGGGAGCTTTTGAGCGTGATGTTCGTGGCCGAGGCCGTGTTTGGCCCCGCCGGGCTGGTGGCAGCACCGCTGTTTTATGCCTACCTCAAGAAGGAACTGGTGGCGGCGCGGCTGGTGTAGCGGGACATTGGCGGTGCCTCCAGCACTTCAAACACTATTAATTTAATAGCTGTTTGCGCTTGATGGATAAGCGCTAGAGCCTATTTTTATTCATTTTTTGGCAAACTGCCGCGCCACAAAGGCCCACACCAGGGCCGACGCATCTGGGCCCGCCGGGTCGCTGAACGGCAACTGCGCCACCCCACCGCTCCAGGCGTGGGCCAGTCCCACCACTTCGCGCAGCGCCACCACCGTGCGGCCCCGGGTTTTGAATTCGGTCACCCGCATGGCATGGCGCTGGCCTCTCTGCAGCGTGCGCAAGGCCCCGGCGCGCGCACCCAGCGCGTCCGCCCACAGCAAGGCAGTGGCCGCCGCGTTGCGCACCGAGACCACGCCATCGGCATCACCATGCAGCACCAGCAAGGGTGGTAGCGGCAGCGCAGACGGGACAGCGCCCTGGTCAACAGAGCCCGCCACG
>NZ_QAIH01000032.1 GCF_003060895.1 Acidovorax sp. HMWF029
GGCAACACCGGCGGGGGCGCTGGCTGCGCCTGCTGCTGCAGGGGCTGAACTGCCGCCTGCGGCGGAAGAGGCTGCGCCCAGCTTGTTCAGGTCGTTGATGTTCTTGGACAGCTCGGCCATCCGGGTGGCGGCTTCGCCCGCCTGCTTGTCTTTGACGACCTGCTCTTCAGCGGCCTTCTGGCCCTTTACGGAGCCTTTGGAGAGTGTGAGCTTGTCCGGTGCAGCTGTGGCGGGTTTTTTGTCTTCCACTCGGGTTTGCACAGAGCCTGAGGCCGAACGTTGTGCGGCGGCCACTTCGGTGGACGGGGCCGCGCCAGCGAGTTTGCGGCGGAAGTCATTGAAGTCGCGAGCCTGAGCCGCGAGGATCTGGCGTGCCTCGGGGGGCGTGGTGGACTGGGCTGCGGCCCCGTCGGGCATCTGCAGCACAGCGCCCGCCTTGATGCGATTGACGTTGCCCTGGATGAACGCGTCTGGGTTGGCACGCATCATGGCGACCAGCATCTGGTCCAGCGACACGTCTGCAGGTTTGTAGGTATTGGCGATGCGGCCTGCCGTGTCGCCAGCCTGGACTGTCACGCCATCCGTGGGGGTGGGGCGAGGAGGCGCCGCAGGACGAGGCGCTGCCGGTGCGGCGGCGGATTCGGTTGGCCTTGGTGTAGTCGGTGCGCGCACGGCAGGTGTGGCTTGCACCGCTGGGGCGGAAATCTGAGGCGAGGCGGTGACCGTTGGTGCCGGCCGGCGCAGCGCGGGCGGATCGAACAGCATGGTGTAGCTGCGCACCAAGCGGCCCGTGCCCCAGTTGGCATCCAGCACCAGATCGAGGAAAGGCTCGTTCACGGGGCGGTCACTGGACAAGCGCAACACGGCCGTGCCGTCGGGGCGGCGCTGCAGCTGAATCTGCAGGTTGTTCATGGCCTGGGTGTACTCCATGCCCTGGGCGCGGAACACTTCGGGGGCGGCTGCTGTGGCGCGCAGGGTGTCTGCTTCGGCAGGGGTGATCTGAGGCAGGTCGATTTCTGCGCGCAGAGGTTCACCCAAGGCTGACTGCACCGTGATACGGCCTAGCGCAAGGGCCGATGCATCGCTGGCGTAAAAACCAGAGCAAGCCACGGCCGCGGCCGCCAAGACAGAGAATTTCCAACGATGCATGTTTGCCAACAACTGATGAGGATTTTGTGCGGCTCGGACGAGCGGTGCTTTTTTTGTCATGGTCTGGTCCCGCCCCGGCGCGTGAAAATATGTAAAAAGCACCATAGCATCAATGTTTTGCACTGACAAGCTGAGGTGGCTCCGAAGCTTTGAGAGGTGCGCCGACGCCCCAACTTGGGGCAACCGGTTGTTGTCAATTGCCAACGTCCCGTAACGGAGTGTGTCTGGTGTCTGGGCGTGAAAAAGCGCGCATACGGGGAATATGCGCGCCTTGAGGGGAGGGCCGATCAGCCCTGAAATCAAGCTGCCAGCAGGATGCGCAGCATGCGGCGCAGCGGCTCGGCAGCACCCCACAGCAGCTGGTCGCCGATGGTGAAGGCGCCCACGTATTCAGGGCCCATGGCCAGCTTGCGGATGCGACCCACGGGGATGGTCATGGTGCCGGTCACGGCGACGGGCGTCAGGTCCTGGATGGTGGCTTCACGGGTGTTGGGCACCACCTTCACCCATTCGTTGTCGGTAGCGATCATGGCTTCGATGTCAGCCAAGGGCACATCCTTCTTGAGCTTGAAGGTCAGCGCCTGGCTGTGGCAGCGCATCGCGCCCACGCGCACACAGAAGCCGTCCACCGGCACGGCGGGGGCGCTGAAGCCTTCGCCCTGGCCCAGGATTTTGTTGGTTTCGGCCATGCCCTTCCATTCTTCCTTGGACATGCCGTTGCCCAGGTCCTTGTCGATCCAGGGGATCAGCGAGCCGCCCAGCGGTACACCGAAGTTGGCGGTTTCTGCGGCTGACAGGCTGCGCTGCTTGGCGATAACCTTGCGGTCGATCTCTAGGATGGCGCTCTTGGGATCGTCGAGCAGTGCGCGCACTTCAGCGTTGAGGGTGCCGTACTGTGTGAGCAGCTCGCGCATGTGCTGGGCGCCACCGCCTGACGCTGCCTGGTAGGTCTGGGTGCTCATCCATTCGACCAGGCCCGCCTTGTACAGCGCGCCCACGCCCATCAGCATGCAGCTCACGGTGCAATTGCCACCGATCCAGTTCTTGCCGCCGTTGGCCAGTGCATTCTGGATCACGGGCATGTTGACCGGATCGAGAATGATCACGGAGTCCTTGTCCATGCGCAGGGTCGAGGCAGCGTCAATCCAGTGGCCGTTCCAGCCTGCAGCGCGCAGCTTGGGGAACACTTCCGAGGTGTAGTCGCCGCCCTGGGCGGTGATGATGATTTCGCAGCGCTTGAGGGCGTCGATGTTGAACGCGTCCTGCAGTGCAGTCTCGTTCTTGGCCTGGGCAGGTGCCTTGCCGCCTGCGTTCGAGGTGGAGAAGAACAGGGGTTCGATCAGATCGAAGTCCTTCTCTTGTTCCATGCGGTCCATCAGGACCGAGCCGACCATACCGCGCCAGCCGACCAATCCTACCAACTTGCTCATTTCAACGCCCTTTCTAAGTGAGAAACAGTGCCAGACCGGACTGCTCGCCTGGCTCGTCTGGCCAGGAGGGGCGCACGACGAACCAGGCTGAGTCAGCCCTTAATGGTCGTGGTTTTGGTGATGGTTGCGCGCGCAGCCACACCGGCCATGGCGGCGGGTGCAATGTTCAGGGCGAACGTGTGGGCGGCAAACATAGGCGGGGATTGTAGCGGATGCGGGCTTTGGGGCCTATACCGATGTTTGAACAGGTTCTGAGGCGCTGCCTGCGGGACGGGCGGAGGAAACGAGTCAACGATTTTGCGGGGAGCCGCCGTTCACTGTCTGCGCCGCACTAAAGTCCTGCCTGTTCATCGCTTTGTCTGATTTCCATCGAGAGTCAAAAATGAAAGTCATTGTTGTAGGGGCCGGCAAGCTGGCCACGGAGCTTCTAGGCGCGCTGCCCTCTGGGGGCGCTGACCCGGTTGTCCCTTGGGTCACCGATGGGCTGCCTGCACAGAAGTCGGTGGTGGTGCATGCGGGATCGGGCCGGGAGCTGCAAGCCGTGAGCGCCTTCTGTGCATCCACGCAGTCCCCTTTGGTGGAGCTGTCCACGGGATCTGCGCTGGAGCAGGCGACCGTGGGTTTTCCGCTCGTTCTGTGTCCCAACACCAATCTCCTCATGCTCAAGTTCATGGCCATGCTGGAGCGCTGCGGGCATATCTTTTGTGGCTACCGCATCGGGCTCACCGAGTCTCACCAGGCGCCAAAGTCATCTGTACCGGGCACTGCCGTCAGCATGGCGCAGGCGCTGGGCCTCAAAGCGGATGACATCCATTCCGTGCGCGATGCAGAGGTTCAGCAGCGCGTGCTGAAGATCCCTCCGGAGCACCTTGCCCGCCATGCCTACCACCAGGTGGTGATGGAGGATGGTGCTTGCAGCGTGAAGCTGGAAACCCGCGTCTATGGTGAGGCCCCGTATGCCGCTGGCGTCGAACAGATTGTGGCGGCCGTGCGCGAGCGGCCGCTGGAGAATCGGCGTTACTCCATCATGGAGTTCATCGACAACGGCTGGCTGTAGCGGTAAATCGCCGCGCCATGAAAAAAGCGCCGCAAGACCGGCGCTTTTTTGTGGCTGCAGAGCGTCTGCGTTCAGGCCGCCAGGGCCTTCACGACGGCATCGCCCATCTGGGACGTGCCCACCTTGGTGGTGCCTTCGCTGTAGATGTCGGGCGTGCGCAGGCCTTGCGCCAGCACCTTTTGCACGGCGGCTTCGATGCGCTGGGCGGCAGCTTCCTGGTTCAGGCTGAAGCGCAGCATCATGGCTGCAGACAGGATGGTGGCCAGCGGGTTGGCGATGCCCTTACCGGCGATGTCGGGTGCGCTGCCGTGGCTGGGCTCGTACAGGCCCTGGTTGCTGCTGTTCAGGCTGGCCGAGGGCAGCATGCCGATGGAGCCGGTGAGCATCGATGCCTCGTCTGACAGGATGTCGCCAAACATGTTGCCCGTCACCACTACGTCAAACGCCTTGGGCGCCTTCACGAGCTGCATGGCCGCGTTGTCCACATACATGTGCTGCAGCTCGACGTCGGGGTATTCCTTGTGCACGTCGGTGACCACGTCCTTCCAGAACTGGAAGGTTTCGAGCACGTTGGCCTTGTCCACGCTGGTGACCTTCTTGTTGCGCTTGCGGGCGGCCTGGAAGGCCACGTGGGCGATACGCTCAATTTCGGGGCGGCTGTAGCGCATGGTGTCGAACGCTTCCTCAGTGCCGGGGAAGTGGCCGTCGGTGGCCACGCGGCGGCCACGCGGCTGGCCGAAGTAGATGTCGCCCGTCAGCTCGCGGATGATGAGGATATCGAGGCCCGCGATCAGCTCGGGCTTGAGGCTGGATGCGCCTACCAGTTGCTCGTAGCAGATGGCGGGGCGGAAGTTGGCGAACAGGCCCAGGTTCTTGCGCAGGCCCAGGATGGCTTGCTCGGGGCGCAGGGGGCGGTCGAGCTTGTCATATTTCCAGTCGCCCACGGCGCCGAACAGGATGGCATCGGCTTCTTTCGCCAACTTGAGCGTGGACTCGGGCAGCGGGTGGCCATGGGCTTCGTAGGCGGCGCCGCCTACCAGGGCGGATTCCATCTCGAACTTCAGGTCAAGTGCCTGGAGGACCTTGACGGCCTCGGCGACGATTTCGGTACCGATGCCGTCACCCGGCAGAACTGCGATTTTCATTGGTTTGCTTCTATTTTGATAGCTGCTTTGGCAAGCTGGTTGCGCGGAAACGGCTATTTTGATGGGTATTTTGGACTCAGGACACCATGGTGTGCGCCAGCCAGGGTTTGGTGGCCAGGCGCTGGGCCTCAAATGCCTTGATCTTGTCGGACTGGCGCAGGGTCAGGCCGATATCGTCAAAGCCGTTGAGCAGGCAGTATTTGCGGAAGGCGATCACGTCAAACGGGATTTCCTCGCCCTGCGGCCGCACCACCACCTGGCGTTCCAGGTCAATGGTGAGCTGGTAGCCGGGGAAGGCCGCCACTTCGTCGAACAGCTGGGCCACGGTGGACTCGGGCAGCACGATGGGCAGCAGGCCGTTCTTGAAGCAGTTGTTGAAGAAGATGTCGGCAAAGCTGGGCGCGATGACGGCGCGAAAGCCGAACTGGTCCAGCGCCCAGGGCGCGTGCTCGCGGCTCGATCCGCAGCCAAAGTTCTTGCGCGCGATCAGGATGCTGGCGCCCTTGTAGCGCGGCTGGTTCAGCACGAAGTCTGGGTTGGGTTTGCGCTGGCTCTCTGGGATGCCGGGCTCGCCCTTGTCCAGGTAGCGCCACTCGTCAAACAGGTTGAGTCCGAAGCCCGTTTTCTTGATCGACTTGAGGAACTGCTTGGGGATGATGGCGTCGGTGTCGACGTTCTCGCGGTCCATCGGGGCCACGAGGCCCTTGAGCAAGGTGAATTTCTGCATGGGTGCCTTGTGGTTACTTGTTGGCGGCGCGTTCGAGTGCGCCTCCGGCGCGTTGAACGTCCTGGCCCACGCCCTTGACGGTATTGCAGCCGGCCAACAGCAGGGCGGCAGACAGTGCGATGAGGGTTGCGGCAATTTTCTTCATGGCGTGCTCCTTCAGGCGAATTGGCGAATGTCCACAAAATGGCCGTGCACGGCAGCAGCAGCAGCCATGGCGGGGCTGACGAGATGGGTGCGGCCACCAGCGCCCTGGCGGCCTTCGAAGTTGCGGTTGCTGGTGCTGGCGCAGCGCTCGCCGGGCTCCAGGCGGTCGGCGTTCATGGCCAGGCACATGCTGCAGCCGGGTTCGCGCCACTCAAAGCCAGCAGCCTTGAAGATCTGGTCCAGGCCCTCGCGCTCGGCTTGCTCTTTGACGAGGCCCGAGCCGGGCACCACCATGGCCAGCTTCACGTTGCTGGCCACCTTGCGGCCCAGGTTCTTGACCACGGCGGCAGCTTCGCGCATGTCTTCGATGCGGCTGTTGGTGCAGCTGCCGATGAACACCTTGTCGATGGTGATGTCGTTGATGGGCTTGCCGGGCTGCAGGTCCATGTAGGTCAAGGCGCGCTCGATGGCGCCGCGCTTGTTGGCGTCCTTTTCCTTGTCGGGGTCGGGCACGCGGGCGTCAATGCCCAGCACCATTTCGGGCGAGGTTCCCCAAGTCACTTGCGGCTGGATGTCGGCGGCGTCGAGCTTGACGACGGTGTCGAACTTGGCGTCGGCGTCCGAGTGCAAGGTCTTCCAGTACGCCACGGCCTGATCCCATTCCACGCCCGTGGGGGACAGGGGGCGGCCTTTGACGTACTCAATGGTCTTGTCGTCCACCGCCACCAGACCCGCGCGTGCGCCGCCTTCGATGGCCATGTTGCACACGGTCATGCGGCCTTCCATGCTCATGGCGCGGAACACGGAGCCTGCGAATTCGATGGTGTAGCCCGTGCCGCCCGCCGTGCCGATCTTGCCGATGATGGCCAGCACCACATCCTTGGGCGTCACGCCCTTAGGCAAATTGCCGTCCACCTGCACGAGCATGTTCTTGGCCTTCTTGGCCAGCAAGGTCTGGGTGGCCATCACGTGTTCAACCTCGGAGGTGCCGATGCCGTGGGCCAGTGCGCCGAACGCGCCGTGCGTGCTGGTGTGGCTGTCGCCGCACACCACCGTCATGCCGGGCAGGGTGGCGCCGTTTTCGGGGCCGATCACGTGCACGATGCCCTGGCGCTTGTGCATGAAGGGGAAGAACGCAGCGGGCGTGATTTGCGCCATGTTGTCGTTCAGCGTGGTGATCTGCTCTTTGCTGATCGGGTCGGTGATGCCGTCGTAGCCGTTTTCCCAGCCCGTGGTGGGCGTATTGTGGTCGGCTGTGCCTACGATGGAACTCATGCGCCAGACCTTGCGGCCCGCCTCGCGCAGGCCTTCGAAGGCCTGAGGGCTGGTGACTTCGTGCACCAGGTGGCGGTCGATGTAGAGGATGGAGGTGCCGTCCTCTTCGGTGTGGACGACATGCTCGTCCCAGATCTTGTCGTACAGGGTGCGTCCCATGGCGTGGCTTTCTACTTTCAGGTGGGGGATTGGATTTTAGTGTCGGTGGCCGGGTATGCAGGTGCCGGGTCGGGCCGTGGTGCGAGGTGTTCCACCAGCAAGCGGGCCGTGATGGGAAGGGCCTCAAAGTCGCGGGCCACCACACGCAGTTCTCGGCGGGCCCAGGTGTCGGTCAGCGGGATGGCCTGGAGCTGGCCCACCCCGCGCATGAGTGCAAACGCACGGTCGGGCAGCAGGCCCACGCCCAGGCCGTTGTCGATCATGCGGCACATGGCATCAAGCCCCGTGACCTGAATGCGCTGGCGCAGCGGGCGCCCGGCTGCGGCGGCAGCCGCGCGCATGGCCAGGCTGATGCTGCTGTTGGCATGCAGGCCCACAATGTCCCAGTCCAGTACTTCTTCAAAATTGATAGCTGCCTGGGCAGACAGGGCGTGCCCAGAGGGAACTACAAGCACCAGGCGGTCGGACCGGTAGGGGCGGCTTTGCAGGGCGGGGCTGCCCCCCGCGCTGGCCATGCCGATGTTGCAGATACCCAGATCGGCCGCGCCCTCCTGCACGGCGTGCAGCACGTCGCTGGAAAGGTGCTCCTGCAGATCGATCTTGATCTGGCTGTGCTCGCGCGCAAACGCGCCCAGGTCCTCGGGCAAGAACTGGAAGATGGCCGAGATATTGGCGTGCATGCGCACATGGCCGCGCACGCCGTCGGCGTATTCGCTCAGCTCGCCTTGCATGCGCTCCAGGCCAAACAGCACGGTGCGGGCGTGGTGCAGCAGGCTCTCGCCTGCGGGGGTGAGAGTCACGCCCCGGCTGTGGCGGTAGAGAAGGGCGGTGTCTACGGCGGTTTCCAGATCGGACAGGCGCTTGCTGACAGCCGATGCGGCAATGAATTCGCGCTCGGCCGCCCGGCCGATGCTGCCGAGTTCGCACACCGCCACAAACAGTTGCAGCGAGGTGAGGTCGATACGGCGCGCAAAACTGCGCTCGGAGCTTTTCATGGGGTGTGTCTTCTCGAAATGAGAAGGATGGCTATTTTCTCCCCATTATTTTGTATTTGTCATCGTTATGCGCGATGGCTTGCTTGCCCGTCTGCGGTTGGCACGCTGTGCAGGGGGCGGGGGTCAGGCCAGACAGGTGCTGCCGTGCTCTGGCACCGCCGCATTCCAGCGCAGTTCGTGTGCTATGCGCTGCCGCAGGTGGTCGGCAGCGCCCATTTCGCCATGCACTACATACACCTGGTCAGGGGCGTGGCCCATGCTGCGCAGCCAGGCGATGAGCTGGTTGCCATCGGCATGGGCCGAGGCGGACGACAGCCGCACCACTTCGGCGCGCACGGCCACGTCCTGGCCGTGGATGCGGATGGTCTTTTCGCCCTCGGCCAGCCGTGCGCCGCGGGTGCCCGGGGCCTGGTGGCCGGTCAGGATGATCATGTTGCGGTGGTCGCCCGCATGCAGTGCGAGGTGGTGCAGTACGCGCCCCCCGGTGGCCATGCCACTGGCCGACAGGATGACCATGGGGCCGTGCAGTCGGGCCAGGCCCTTGGACTGCTCCGGCGTCTGGACCATGGTGGCGCCATGCTCCAGCGCCTGCACCTCGCGGCCGCTCAGGCGGTGCTCCTGCATGTGGTGCTGGAACAGGCCCGTGGTGCTCACGGCCATGGGGCTGTCCAGAAACACCTTGAGCGACGCGGGCACCACGCCCTGCGCCTTGAGCAGGCCAATGGCGTGCAGCACCACCTGGGCACGGCCCACGGCAAACACTGGCACCACGGCTGTGCCGCCGCGCGCTGCCAGGCGCTGCAGGGCAGGGCCCAGCTCATCCAACAGGCCCTCGGGCGGGTGT
>NZ_QAIH01000303.1:0-5050 GCF_003060895.1 Acidovorax sp. HMWF029
ACGCAGCGCAGCCCCCCCGCCACGCGAGAAAGCCGCGCCGCCCGCACCTGCCCCCCGGGGGGCCGAGCCGTCTGCGCCGCCCGCCCGCTCCCGTGCCGAGCCGACCCGTGATCCTGCCCGCGACGTGGCCCGCGACACCGCGCGTGGGGTGCTTCCGGCCCGGGCGCCCGAGACCGCCGCCGTAGCCGCCACGCCTGCGCCCACCATGGCCACCGGCACAGTGTTCGCCCAGGGCGATCTGCCCGAGGCCGTGCGCGCGCAGTTGCCGTCGCTCAAGATTTCGGGCGTCACCTACTCGGCCAACCCGGCGTACCGCATGGCCATCGTCAACGGCCAGGTGCTGCACGAGGGCGACCCGGCCGGCCCGGGGCTGTTGCTGGAGAAGATCGAACCCGGGCGCACCATCTGGTCGTTCAAGGGCTACCGCTACGGGTTGGCCTCGCAGTAGTCCCCTTGCGTACCGTTGGGGGCGGAAATTTGAGAAAAAAACAGCCTTTGCGCGCGATAGACATGTCTTTTGTGCTATCTATTTAATAGCAAATATGCCTTGCGCCATGAGGGCGCCGCGCCAGCGCCCGCCATGTCAGCGGATAAAACGCCCGTCGCGCCCCACCAGTGTCAGTTCCACAAAACGCGAAGCGTTGCGCTCCGGCGTGCTGGCGTTGATCTCGAAACCCCCCAGGTCCCACTTCTTGAGATTCCAGGTGGCGTCGATGAAGGCGGCGCGCGTGGGGTTGCGGCCTGCGCGCTGCAGCGCTTCGGCAAAGACGCGGGCGTTGATGTAGCCCTCCAGCGCGAGGTGTGATGGCTCTGCCGTCGCGCCCGAGGCCTTCCAGGCCGCCTGGAAGTCCCGCACCACGGGCATCACCACGTTGGAGGGCAGGGGCACCACCTGCGAGATCGCCATACCCGTGGCGTCGGCGCCGAGGGCCTTCACGGTGGCCGGGGTGCCCATCACCGACAGCGCATACAGAGTCACGCCCCGCTTGAGGGCCCGGAAGGCCTTCACGAACTCCAGCGTGGGCTTGCCCGCCAGGCCGATCACGATGGCTTCCAGGTTGCCGCCCGCCAGCTTGGCTGCGGCGCTGCCCGCGTCCGAGGCATTGCTCTCTACCGTCACGGTCAGCGCCTCGGGCAACTTGAGCCGGTCCATGGACTGCTTGGCTGCGCTGAACACCTCTTTGCCGAACGCGTTGTTCTGGTAGACGATCCCGATGCGCTGGATGCCGATGGTGGACAGGTGTTGCACCAGTTTTTCTGCCTCGTCGGAGTAGCTCGCGCGGATGTTGAATACGCTGCGCGCCTTGGTCCGGCTGAGCTGAGCGCCAGTGAAGGGGGCAAAAAACGGGATACCGCTGTCGATCACCTTGGGCAGCATGGCGTCGATCATGGGCGTGCCCATGCAGTTGAAAAGTGCAAACGTGGACGGGTCGGCCAGGAACTGCTCCACGTTGGCCAGCGCCCTGGGCACGTCGTAGGTATCGTCCTGCGTGGTCAGTTCAATCGCCTTGCCGTGGATGCCGCCGCGCGCATTGATGGCGGCAAACGCCGCTTTGGCGCCCTGGTGCATGGCCGACCCCAGATCGCCCAGCGGGCCGGTAAGTGCGGTGGACTGCGCAATCTTGATCGCGCCGTCCTGCGCACGGACGTGGCCTGGCAGGCCCGCCAGTCCCACCCAGGGCAGCGCGGCCACGGCGGCCAGGGCCTGGCGCCGCCTCAGGCCATGGCCTTGGACTGCGTGGGCGGCGGGGCGCGCGGCGTGCGCGGGCACGGCGGAGCCCGGCCCGGTGGATGGGTGATTGTTCATGGCGTTGTCTCCTCGGTAGCCCCGACCTCGAAAGGACCTTGATCAGGTGTCAAGGCCAGGGGAGGCGCCATCATCCGGCTGAGATTGGCATTTTTTTGTCTTTCTGGCGACAATTTGGATCAGGATTTCCCGTATCCATCCGCCCCCCTCCGACCTGATCGTGCCCATGGACTCCCGCATCAACCAGGACCTGTCGCTGCACCAGCGGCGCCGCCCCCCCACCGCCGACGAACTGGATGGCATCCCGTGGCTGGACCAGTTGCAGCCTGCTGAGCGCGAACGTGCTGTGGCCTCTCTGCTGGTGGGCGATGCCCAACCGGGTGACTATGTGTGCCGTGTAGGGCGTCCGGTGACCTACTGGTTTGGGGTGGTCGAGGGCCTGCTCAAGATGAGCAGCGACGACGCGCAGGGCCAGACCATGACCTATGCAGGTCTGCCGCCGGGCGGCTGGTTTGGCGAAGGCACCACCATCAAGCGCGAGCCCTACCGCTACAACATCCAGGCGCTGCGCAAAAGTGTGGTGGCGGGCCTGCCTATCGACACCTTCCACTGGCTTCTGGACCACTCCATTGGCTTCAACCGCTTTGTGATGAACCAGCTGAACGAGCGCCTGGGCCAGTTCATCGCCGCGCGCGAGATCGACCGGCTGAACAACCCCGATGTGCGCGTAGCGCGCAGCCTGGCGTCGCTATTCAACCCCGTGCTGTACCCGGGTGTGGGCGAGGTGCTGCGCATCACGCAGCAGGAGCTGGCCTACCTGGTGGGGTTGTCGCGCCAGCGGGTGAATGAGGCGCTGGCTGCGCTGGAGGCGCAGGGCGCGATCCGCATCGAATACGGCGGCCTGCGGGTGCTGGACCTGGCGGCGCTGCGGTCAAGCATCTTCCAGTTCAAGGGAGGCTGAGCCGCGCGCCCGGCGGCATTCAGTGCGGCAGCGACGGCAGCTTGCTGCGCGGCTTCAGCGCCGGTGTGTGTGGGCTGGCGCTGCGCCGTGCGGGGGCCGAAATGGGGGTTGGGGCTGCCTGCGGGGTGCTGGTGCCCCAGCTGTCATCTCCACCGCCATCGGTGCGCGAGAGGCGGAACGCGCCCACCATCTGCGTGAGGCGACCGGCTTGCTCTTTCAGGCTGTCGGCCGCTGCGGCACCTTCTTCCACCAGCGCGGCGTTTTGCTGCGTCATCTCGTCCAGCGCCCCTACCGACTGGGTCACGTGGCCGATGCGCTGGCTCTGTTCCTGGGTGGCCGCGGTGATTTCGCCCATGATGTCCGACACGCGGCGCACCGACATCACCAAGTCTTCAATGGTCTTGCCCGCATGGTTGACCAGGGTGCTGCCTTCCTGCACCTGCTCCACGCTGGTGCCAATCAGCGCCTTGATCTCCCGCGCGGCGTTGGCCGAACGGCCTGCCAGGTTGCGCACTTCGCCGGCCACCACGGCAAAGCCCCGGCCCTGTTCGCCCGCGCGGGCGGCCTCCACGGCGGCGTTCAGCGCAAGGATATTGGTCTGGAAAGCGATGCCGTCGATCACGCTGATGATGTCGGCGATCTTGCGCGAGCTGGCGCTGATGGTGTCCATGGTGCGCACCACCTGTGTAACCACCTCACCGCCGCGCGTGGCGGCATCCGATGCGGTGGATGCCAGCTGGTTGGCCTGGCGCGCGGAGTCTGCGCTCTGGGTGACGGTGCCTGTCAGGTCCACCAGCGACGATGCAGCGCTTTGCAGGTTGTGCGAGGTCTGTTCGGTGCGCTGGCTCAGGTCGAGGTTGCCGGAGGCCACTTCGGAGCTGGCTACCAGAATGGATTCCGCCGTCTGGCCGATATCGCCCACCAGCGCACGCAGACGCTCCTGCATGGCTGCAATGGCTTCCAGCAGGCGACCGGTTTCATCGTGGATGCGCACCTCCACCTGCGAGGTAAGGTCGCCGCGCGCAATGCGCTCGGCGACCACCACGGCGCGTCCGATGGGGGCGGTGATGCTGGCGGTGATGCGCCACGCAATCAGTGCGCCCAGGCCAATGGCCAGCAGCACCAGCAGGCCGCCCACCAGGCGGGCCTGGCCCTGGGTCTGCTCGCTGGAGGCCGTGGCTTCGGCGTTCAGCGTGTTCTGCAGCTCGATGAGTTCGCCCAGCTTGTTGCGCCAGGCGGTTTCAGAGGGCGCCACGCGGGTCATCAGCGCGAGTGTGGCGCTCACGGTGTCGCCGTCGTCGGCAGCCTTGATGGCATTGGCGAGTTCGGGGCGCGTCTTGCGGCCCAGCTCCTGCACTTCGGTCAGCAGCTTGATCTCGGCTGCGGTCGCGCTGTCGGGTGTCAGAAGCGCGGCCAGCGCGGTTTCCTGGGTGGTGTAGTCCTTGAGCGTCTTGTCCACTGCTTCGATCTGAGCGCGCGCTTGTTTGGGGTCGATGTCGTTGAGCATGGCCGCCGATCGGCTCTGGATGCCGATGGCGCTCACGCTCTCCAGCATGCCGTTGACCAGCTTGGCTTTGCTGGCTCCGGTGCCGGTGATCTGGTGCATCTGCCCGTTGACCTGACTTACCGACAACTGGCCCAGGGCCGCCACAGCGATGATGAGCACCAGCATGCATCCGAAGCCCAGGCTGAGTCGGCTGGAGATGGACAAGGATTTGAGGGCGGCGGTGGCAGGCATGGAAGTCCTTGTGTCTCGTTGGGCGTCGGAGGCATCAGGTCGGCACGAACCAACCGGTGCGCATAGATCAAAGCAATATCGGTGCCCACAGGGACAGGCTGGGCGGGTGCACTTTCGACGCAGTGTAGGCAGAAATCTCAAAATGTGTCATGAGCGTTGCTGATGGGGACATGCCCGAATTGCATGGCCTGGTTTGTTACAAACGAGCGGCCTTGTTTAGGCAGCGCGGCAGCATCTATCAGCAACAGGAGATGCCCGGGAGTTTTGTGTAAAAAATGCCATCAACGCCTGATGGTATTGATTTTGTTGCTATCATTTTTGAATTTTCCCCGAGGCCCATCGGTTTTGGCCGGGGGGCGACGTCCGGAGGGCAATCAGGTATAAACCTGTAACAGTCACGAGGTCTTTTGTGCGTCCCATTTTTTATTCTTCGGCGCTGCGCGCCGCACCGGTAGCCGTGGTTGGGGCTCTGCTCGCGGGGTGTGCGGCCACGTCCGCGCCCGACACTGGCCTGCGCGAGGCAGTGGTGGCGGTGACCAGCTCTCACGAACTGATCACCTTCCAGGCGAGCCAGCCTGGCCGCATCCTGGAGCGGCGCCCGGTC
>NZ_QAIH01000303.1:5060-22779 GCF_003060895.1 Acidovorax sp. HMWF029
GGCTGGCCGCCTGTACACGCTTGACATTCCCACGGGCGCGCTGCGCCCGGTGGGGGCCGCGCCTGCGGTGCTGCCCCTCGTCGGCAGCGTGTTCGGCTTTGACTTCAACCCGGCGGCCGACCGCATCCGTGTGGTGTCCAACACCGGCCAGAACCTGCGCCTGCACCCCGACACCGGTGCCGCCGTGGACGGTGACCCGGCCGTGGATGGCGTGCAGCCCGACCCCGCCCTGCGCTACGCCTGGGCCGACGTGAATGCCCGCCGCAGGCCCGACATTGCCGGTGCGGCTTACACCTACAACCCCAACGACAGCAAGATCACCACCAACTACGCCATCGACCGCGCGCTGGGTGTGCTGGTCATGCAGGGCTCGCGCGAGGGCACGACGCCCGTGGTCTCGCCCAACAGCGGGCAACTGCGCACCGTGGGGTCGCTGGGCCTGGGCCCGCTGACCGACGTGGCGTTTGACATTGCCGACGTGGGCAACACCGCCCTGATTGCGGTGCGCACGGCTGCCGACGGTCAGACCCGCCTGCACCAGGTGGATCTGGCTACCGGCGCCACGCGGCTCCTGGGGCCGGTCGGAGAGGGCGCTCCGTTGGTGGGCATGGCGATCGAGCCATGACCTCTGGCGGCATCCGCCCCATGTGCCACGTCGGCCGCGCGCTGCTGTGCGCCTGGGGGCTGGTGGTCTGGAGCCTGACCGCATGGGCGGGTCCGGTGCAGGTGGATGTGGCCGACGCGGCGGGCAAGCCGGTGGCCGACGCCGTGGTGTTTTTGGACTCGACCGATGCGCGCAAGCTGGCCCGGCCGTTGGCGGGCGTTGAGATGGCGCAGGAAAAGCGGCAGTTTGTGCCCGGAGTGCTGGTGGTGACCGTTGGCACCGAGGTGCTGTTCCCGAACCGCGACACGGTGCGGCACCATGTGTATTCTTTCTCCCCCGCCAAGAAGTTCGAACTCAAACTCTACATAGGCACCCCCTCCAACCCCGTGGTGTTCGACAAGACCGGAGTGGTCACGCTGGGCTGCAACATCCACGACCAGATGGTGGGTTGGATATTGGTGCTCGATACCCCCTACTACGCACGCAGTGCGGCCGCCACTGGCCGGGTGTTGCTCGACAACGTGCCGCCCGGCACCTACACGCTGCGCACCTGGCACACCCGGCTGCCCGTGGGCGCCCCCGCGCAAGAGCAGGTGCTGACGGTGCCCGCCACCGGCGCTGCCACGGCCTCGGTGCGCTTGGCGGGGTTGCAGCCTTGACACGGCTGCACCTGGCCCGGCGCAGCCTGATCCTGCGGCTGGTGGGGTTGTCGCTGCTGTTGCTGCTCATCGTGCAGGCGGCGGGGTTTGCTGTGGTGCGGGCCTCCATCGACCGCAATGCGCGCGCCCAGATCGCGCGGGCGCTGGACCTGGACGAGAACATCTGGCGCCGCCTGCTGGATCAGAACGCCGAACGCTTGCGCCAGGGCTCGGCGCTGCTGGCGGCCGACTACGGCTTTCGCTCTGCGGTGAACTCGGGGGACGAGGACACCATCCAGTCGGTGCTGGAGAACCACGGCAGCCGCATCGGTGCGGCTGTGACGGCCCTGTTGGGCACCGACTTGGAGCTGCGCGCCGTCAGCCTGACGGATGGCATGGAACACTTCCCCGCCACACTCAGGCAGGTGGTGCCTCGCCTGGCCAGCCAGCCCCAGGGCAGCCAGACCGTGGTGATGGACGGCGTGCCCTACCAGTTTGTGATGGTGCCCATGCGCGCGCCGCTGGTGATTGGCTGGGTGCTGATGGGGTTCCCAATCGACCAGTCGCGCGCCGACGAAATGCGGAAACTTCTGGCGGTGCATGTGGCGTTGGTGGTGAAGGGAGCAGACGGTGTGGTCAAGGTGCCTGTGGCCACGCTGCCCCCCGATGCGCGCGCCCAGCTGCTGCACGAGGGCGGTGCGGTGGCTGAGCTGCAGACCGCCGAGGGCACGCTGCTGGTGCGCGCCAGTGCGCTGGATAGCGTGGGCGGCGAAGTGCGCTCGCTGCTGCTGCGCTCGGTCGACGAGGTGGTGGCCCCCTATCGCCAGCTGCAGGTGCTGCTGGCGATCATCACGGTGGCTGGTGTGCTGCTGTTTGCGGTAGGCACCGGGCTGGTGGCTCAGCGGCTCACCACGCCCCTGCGCTCGCTGCTGACCGCCACGCAGCGGCTTTCGCGCGGCGAATACGACACGCCGCTGGAGCACACCGGACGCATGGACGAGATCGGCAATTTGGCGCGCTCGTTTGACCACATGCGGGTGGACATCGCGGCGCAGCAGACCGAAATCCGCCGCCTGGCTTACTGGGACCGCCTTACCGGCCTGCCCAACCGGGAGCGTTTTCGCGATGCCGTGGTGCAGGCCCTGGCGGGCCACCCCGACCACCCGGGCCGCGCGGGCCGCACGGTCACCCCCCAGCCGGTGGCGGTGCTCACCCTCGACCTGGACCGTTTCAAGCATGTGAACGACGTGCTGGGTTATGCCTTTGGCGATCGTTTGCTGCAGGCCGTCGCCGAACGCCTGAGCCAGCTGGTGCGTTCCCCCGAGGACATGGTGGCGCGCCTGGGGGGCAACGAGTTTGCCATCCTGCTATTGAACGCAGACGCCGCTGCCGCCCACGACATGGCCCAGCGCATCAACCAGTCGTTCGAGGAGCCGCTGGCGTTCGAGGACCAGACGGTGGACCTGAGTGCGGGCATTGGTTTTGCCTGCTGGCCGGGCGATGCGGACGATGCTGACACCCTGCTCAGCCGCTCAGAAATCGCCATGTATGCGGCCAAACGCAAGCTCAGCGGGGCGCTGCAGTACGACGCGGCCTTCGACTCGGCCAGCGCGCAGACCCTGTCGCTGCTGACGGAGCTGCGCCATGCTGTGGAGCACGACGAGCTGCGCCTGTATCTACAGCCTAAGGTGCCACTGCATGATCAAGCGGGCTTGGCTGCCGAGGCGTTGGTGCGCTGGCAGCACCCGCAGCGCGGGCTGGTGCCGCCCATGCATTTCATCCCGTTTGCCGAGCAGACAGGGTTTGTGCGCCAGCTGACGCTGTGGATTTTTGAAGAGGTGGCGCAACTGCTGGCAGACCCACGCACGCGCGGCCTGCCGCTCAGGGTGTCGGTCAACCTGTCCACCCGGGATTTGCTCGACCCGGACCTGAGCAATCGGCTGGCCGACATCCTTGCACGCCATGGGGTGGCTGCCAGTGCTTTCTGTCTGGAGATCACCGAAAGCGCGATCATGGACGACCCGCAGCGCGCCGAGGCCATGCTCAACCGCCTGTCGGAGCAGGGCTTCAAGCTGTCGATTGACGACTTTGGTACGGGGTACTCATCGCTGGCATACCTCAAGCGCCTGCCGGTGGATGAACTCAAGATCGACAAATCCTTCGTGATGGGCATGGAGACAGGCGAGGACGACGCGATGATCGTGCGCTCCACCATCGATCTTGCGCACAACCTGGGGCTCACGGTGGTGGCCGAGGGGGTGGAGACGGCCGCAATCCTGGAGCAGTTGCGCGTCCTGTCCTGCGATGAGGCACAGGGCTACTACATCACCCGGCCCCTGCCGGTTGCGGATTTCCTGGCTTGGCAGGCTCGGCAAGGGTCGGGGTAGGTAGAACCGGGAGGCCGCTGCAAAGCTGCCTTTGCGGTGCCCGTCGAATTTCATTTGGCCCCCGGGCGGCACGCAGGCGAAAATACACGCAATGTCTTCTTCTGCTTCTCGCCCGCCTGCGGGCCCTGCCGCCCCGACCGCCGATGCCGGTGGCCCTTCTTTGCCTGCCGCGTCGCGCCCCGTACTGCGCCGCCCAACCCTGGCTGCCAAACCCGCGCCCGCACGGCCTGCGCCGCCGCCCCGGCCTGCCCGGTCGCCTGCACCCTCCACCTACCGCGTCGCGTCGGGCGCGTTTGTAGCGCCTGTGCGCCAGGTGCCAGCACCCGCCGCCACTTCCGTGGGGGGCTTGCCCACGTCACGCCTGAACAAGCGCATGGCCGAGTTGGGCCTGTGTTCGCGGCGCGAGGCGGACGACTGGGTGGAGCAGGGCTGGGTCAAGGTCAACGGTGTGGTGGCGACCATGGGCCAGCAGGTCACGGCGGCCGACCGCATCGAGGTGGACAAGATCGCCCAGGGCTTCCAGGAGCAGCGTGTCACCATTCTGCTGAACAAGCCCATAGGCTATGTGAGCGGCCAGGCCGAGGATGGCCACACCCCCGCCGTGGCGCTGATCAATCCCCGCACCCACTGGCGCGATGACCCCAGCCGCAACCGCTTTTCGCCGCCCCAACTGCGGGGCCTGGCACCCTGCGGGCGGCTTGATATCGACTCAGTGGGCCTGCTGGTGTTGACCCAGGACGGCCGCGTGGCCCGGCAGATCATTGGCGAGGACTCCGAGATGGAAAAGGAGTACCTGGTGCGCGTGGTTTATCAGGCTGCGGGCCAGGCAGTGGCGCGCCACCCTGGCGAGCGATCCGCGCCGCTGCTGACCATTGACGAGCGTGACCCCGTCAGTACCAATGTGCAGGCGGTGTTTCCCAAAGAACTGCTGGAGCGCCTGCGCCACGGCCTGAGCCTGGACGGCGAGCCACTCAAGCCCGCCAAGGTCGATTGGCAAAACCCCGAGCAACTGCGTTTTGTGCTCACCGAAGGCAAAAAGCGCCAGATCCGCCGCATGTGCGAGCTGGTGGGGCTCAAGGTGGTGGGCCTCAAGCGCATCCGTATCGGCCGTGTCACCCTGGGCAATCTGCCCGTGGGGCAGTGGCGCTACCTGTCGCCCAATGAGCGGTTCTGAGAGTCGCCGGGCTCCGTAAACCTCCCTTTTTCTGGATCGGAGCCTTCCTCATGCCTTCCTCGCGGCCACCGCGCATGCGCGACAGCGCCCCGGCTTCTGGAACCAACCCGCTGCGGCAGCTGCGGGTCTCCGACCTGCGCGGCGTGGCCCGCCTGGCCACGCAGGCCACCACCGGCATCAGCCGCGTGGCCGAGGGCGTGCACCAGTCCGTGCGCGGCACCCTGGGATTGCCCGGCGGGTCCCAGCCTGGCCGCACCGGGGGGCTGACCGGTCTGGTTTACCAGAGCATCCGAGGGGTGACGCAGTTGGTGGATGCGGGCCTGCAGGCGGGGCTCGCGCGGCTGGAGCCCTTTTTCTCGGCCAGTACGCCCGGCACCGAGGTGCTGTGGGAGCGCGAGGCGGTCATCGCCGCCCTGAACGGTGTGATGGGTGACCGCCTGCAGCAGGACAACAACCCTCTGTGCACCCACATGGGCTGGTACCAGCAGGGCCTGCCGCTCGATGTGCGCGCCCTAAGCGCTGCGGGCACGGCCACTGGCAAATTGCTGGTGCTGGTGCACGGGCTGTGCATGAACGATCTGCAATGGCAGCACGGCGGCCATGACCATGGCACCCACCTGGCCCGGGCGCTGGGCTATACGCCGGTGTACCTGCGCTACAACACCGGCCTGCACGTTTCGACCAACGGCGCCGAGTTGTCGGCGCTGCTCGATTCGCTGGTGGCCAGCTGGCCCGTGCCCGTGACGGAGCTGGCCGTGCTGGCCCACAGCATGGGCGGGCTGGTGGTGCGCAGCGCCTGCCACCACGCGGCCGCCCAGACTGTGGGCGCCCGCGGCTGGCTGCCCCGGCTGCGCCAGGTAGTCTTTCTGGGCACGCCCCACCATGGTGCGCCGCTGGAGCGTGCGGGGAGCTGGGTGGACGTGCTGCTGGGCAGCACCCCTTTTTCGCGACCGTTTGCCCGGCTGGCGCAGCTGCGCAGTGCGGGCATCACCGATTTGCGGTACGGCCATGTGCTCGACGCCGACTGGCGGGGGCGTGACCGCTTTCGCACCCGCCCCGATCAGCGCACCCCGGTGCCCCTGCCTGACGGTGTGGCCTGCTACGCGGTGGCTGCCACGTTGGCCGCCCGGCGCAATCCGGTGGCTGAGCGGCTGGTTGGGGATGGGTTGGTGCCCTTGCACAGCGCACTGGGCATCCACGATGATGCGGAGCGTGGGCTTGGATTCGCCAAAGATCGGCAGGTGGTGTTCTACCGCCTCGGACATCTGGCGCTGCTGGGCGATGCCGGAGTGGCCCGCCAGCTGGAGCAGTGGATGAGGGCGCCCACATGACGTTTGTTCGGCGCCTGTGCAGTCCGTTTTCTCGGCTGTCGGTGTTTGCCGGGCAACGGGGTGCGGCTACGATGTGTTCATGAAGCAATAGACAACAAGGAGAAACTTGTGAGTGATGTGAAATACCGCCTGGTGACCCGCAGCGACTTTGACGGCCTGGTCTGCGCCGTGCTGCTCAACGAGCTGAACCTGATTGACGAAATCACCTTCGTCCATCCGAAAGACATGCAGGATGGCAAGATCGCCATCACCAGCCGCGACATCACCACCAACCTGCCCTATGTGCCCGGGGCGCACTTGGTGTTCGACCACCACGAGTCCGAAACGGTGCGCAACTCGGGGCGCCGTGCCGAGAACCACATCATTGAAGCGCATGCCCCCTCGGCCGCGCGCGTGGTCTACAACCACTACGGCGGCAAGGCCGCCTTCCCGCGCATCACCGACGACATGATGGCCGCGGTGGACCAAGCCGATTCAGCCCAGTATTCGCGTGAAGACATTCTTGATCCCCAGGGCTGGGTGCTGCTGAACTACATGATGGACTCCCGCACGGGGTTGGGCCGTTTCCGGGAGTTCCGCATCAGCAACTATGCGCTGATGATGGACCTCATCCAGTATTGCCGCGACCACACCATCGACGACATCCTGGCCCTGCCCGACGTGCAGGAGCGGGTGCAGCTATATCGTGAGCATGCATCCAAGGCCGAGGAGCAACTGCTGCGCTGCGCCATCCGCATCGGCAAGTTGGTGGTACTGGACCTGCGCGAGGAAGAGACCATCTGGGCCACCAACCGCTTCATGATCTATGCGCTGTTCCCTGACTGCAACATCTCCATCCACGTCATGTGGGGCCTGCAGAAGCAGAACACGGTGTTCGCCACGGGCAAGTCCATCCTGGACCGTGGCAGTCAGGTGCACATCGGCAACCTCATGCTGGAGTTTGGTGGCGGTGGCCATGCCGCTGCGGGCACCTGCCAGGTGTCCAACGACAAGGCCGATGCCATCCTGCAGGCCCTGGTGCAGCGCATCACGCTGGAAGGCTGAGTGGGGTAGCTCAGTCTTCGCCGAACAGCCCCCGGTAAATGGCGGCGCCCAGCAAGGCGCCGGCAATCGGCGCGGCCCAGAACACCCACAACTCCGACAGCGCATAGCTCGGACCAAACAATGCGGGGCCGGTGCTGCGCGCAGGGTTGACAGAGGTATTGGTTACAGGAATGGAAATCAGGTGGATGAGTGTGAGGCACAGGCCGATAGCCAAGCCTCCCACGCCCTCTGCAGCGCGCCGAGAGGTTACGCCCAGGATCACGATCAGGAACACCGCCGTGAGCACGACCTCGACCAACACGGCCGCCAGCAGTCCGTAGCCACCGGGTGAATGCTCGCCGTAGCCGTTGGTGGCAAACCCGCCAATGTCTGCCCCTGGCTTACCCGTGGCGATCAGGTAAAGCACCCCGGCAGCAACAATCGCGCCCAGCACCTGGGCAATAACGTAGCCGGGCAACTCGGACGCCTTGAACCGGCCACCCAGTGCGAGTCCCACGGACACCGCCGGGTTGAAATGCCCGCCGGAAATGGGCCCGAGCGCGTAGGCCCCCGTCAGCACGGTCAGGCCAAAAGCCAGTGACACGCCCAGAAATCCGATGCCTAACTGCGGAAATGCTGCCGCTAGCACGGCGCTTCCGCAGCCGCCAAAGGTGAGCCAGAACGTGCCGAGGAACTCGGCAGACCATTTTTGCAAAGAAGTGGGCATGGGCTTGTCTAGAAGATTGAAGGAGCAGGCTTCCAAGAGGGGCAGCCGCTGCAGCATGTTATGGGGTCAAAATCGGGCAAACAAGCTTTAAATGCGTGCAAATTGTCAACAATTCTCCATCTTGGTGAGGGGTGATGCACCGGTGCCACAAGGCAACAGAGCGTACAGCCAGCCCGCTTTCGCGGTCGCTGGTGTGCTGTTGGTCTTGAAATTGGCCGACCTGCCCCGAGGTGAACACGCGCAAGCATCTTTTGCACCGCAAGTGCGCCAAAGACGTTTCTCAAGATCGTATGAAGTAGCCATTCCAAGACACCATGAGCACCAAACAAACCCTGTCTTTCCAGGCCGAAGTGGCCCAGCTGCTGCACCTTGTCACCCATTCGCTGTATTCCAACCAGGAAATCTTCCTGCGCGAGCTGATCTCCAACGCGTCGGACGCCTGCGACAAGCTG
The DNA here is from genome assembly GCF_003060895.1 of Acidovorax sp. HMWF029. Classification (GTDB taxonomy): domain Bacteria; phylum Pseudomonadota; class Gammaproteobacteria; order Burkholderiales; family Burkholderiaceae_C; genus Acidovorax. The sequence goes on from NZ_QAIH01000303.1 coordinate 13,397, forward strand.
CGTTTTGAGGGCTTGAACAACTCCGCCCTGTTTGAAGACGCCCCCAACCTCGAAGTGCGCGTGAGCTTCGACAAGGCCGCCAAGACGCTGACCATCACCGACAACGGCATCGGCATGAGCCAGCAAGAGGCCATCGACCACCTGGGCACCATTGCCAAGAGTGGCACCAAAGACTTCATGGGCAAGCTCAGCGGCGACCAGAAGCAGGATGCCCAGCTCATCGGCCAGTTTGGCGTGGGCTTTTATTCGGGCTTCATCGTGGCCGACAAGATCACGGTGGAATCGCGCCGCGCGGGCCTGAAGGCCCAAGAGGGCGTGCGCTGGATCAGCGGCGGCACGGGCGACTTTGAGGTGGAAACCATCACCCGCGCCCAACGCGGCACCAGCATCATCCTGCACCTGCGTGACGATGCCGAGGAATACCTCAACGCCTGGAAGCTCAAGCAGGTCATCGCCAAATACTCCGACCATATCAGCCTGCCCATCCTGATGGAAAAGGAAGAGTGGAAAGACGGCGAGCTGATCAATCCATCGGACGAAAACGGCGGCCGCCAGCCCGGTGGCATGGTCAAGACCGGCGAGTGGGAAACCATCAACAAGGCCAGCGCCCTGTGGACCCGTCCCAAGAAAGACATCACCGAAGAGCAATACGCCGACTTCTACAAGGCCATCAGCCACGACCACGAGGCGCCCCTGACCTGGGCGCACAACCGCGTGGAAGGCAACACCGAGTACACGCAGCTCTTGTACATCCCCGCCAAGGCGCCGTTCGATTTGTGGAACCGCGACAAGAAGGCGGGCGTGAAGCTGTACGTCAAGCGCGTGTTCATCATGGACGACGCCGAAGCGCTGATGCCCACCTACCTGCGCTTTGTGAAGGGCGTTATCGACTCAGCCGACCTGCCGCTGAACGTGAGCCGTGAGCTGCTGCAGGAAAGCCGCGACGTGCGCTCTATCCGCGAAGGCAGCACCAAGCGCGTGCTGAGCATGCTGGAAGACCTGGCCAAACACGACAAGCACGACACAGCAGCGGGCGCTGACGGCGTGACCGATGTGGTGGACGCCGACGACAAGGCCAAGGAAGGCAAGTACACCGCGTTCTACAGCGAGTTTGGTGCGGTGCTGAAGGAAGGCCTTGGTGAAGACTTTGGCAACCGCGAGCGCCTGGCCAAGCTGCTGCGTTTTGCATCCACCACCAGCGACTCCGTGACGGTGGGCTTTGCCGACTACAAGGCCCGCATGAAGGAAGGCCAGGAGGCGATTTACTACATCACCGCAGACACCCTGGCCGCTGCCAAGAACAGCCCACAGCTTGAAGTCTTCAAGAAGAAGGGCATCGAAGTGCTGCTCATGACCGATCGCGTGGACGAGTGGGCGCTGAACTACCTGCACGAGTTCGACGGCACGCCGCTGCAAAGCGTGGCCAAGGGCGCTGTGGACCTGGGCAAGCTGCAAGATGAAGCTGAGAAGAAGGCCGCCGAAGAGGCTGCCGAAGCCTTCAAGCCCGTGCTGGCCAAGCTGAAAGAAGCGCTGAAGGACAAGGCCGAAGACGTGCGTGTGACCACGCGCCTGGTCGACTCACCCGCCTGCTTGGTGGTGCAGGACGACGGCATGAGCACCCAACTAGCCCGCATGCTCAAGCAGGCTGGCCAGCAGGCGCCCGAAACCAAGCCCGTGCTGGAAGTCAATGCAGAACACGCGCTGGTCAAGAAGCTGGACGGCAGCGTGCATTTCCACGACTTGGCCCACATCCTGTTCGACCAGGCCCTGCTGGCCGAGGGGGGCTTGCCCGAAGACCCGGCTGCGTACGTCAAGCGTGTGAATGCGCTGCTCGCCTGATGTTTCTGCCGGTGGCTGGTCGGTGCGCCAATGGTGTGAAATTTGCCGTGGCCGCGCGTGAATAGGCGCTTGACTGCTATCAAAAAGTGAACTCCCGGGTGCCGGACGGTGCCCGGGCTTTTTGTTTTGGGCGCTGCGAAGCGGCAGGTCGGTGCGGGGTATGTCGCATTGCTGCGGCTGTACTTGCTCCAGCAGCTGCGCATGCACCTGGTTGCGCTCTTGCGGGGTTGCACCCATCCAGGTCTTGATGGCCTCATCGGGGCCCTCCATGGGAGGCTGCGGGGGAGGGGGCAGCATTGTGCTCAAGCCCTATTTACCTTGTAGGGGCGGTGCACCGCAGCCGATGTCATTGCCTGGGCAGCGCTGAACGTCTGCGAGCCATTCCCTTTTTTTTGGGGGGGTCTCATGGGCTGCGTTGCGCGGAAAAGCAAAGACGACGTCTCTGCTCGAATTAAACTCGCTGCGCTTCACGCGCGTGGTGCGAACCACACGTATTGCATCTGGCAATGGTGAACGATTGTTGCCCTGCGGCATGACGCCTCTTTCGTAGATAGATTTGGGCGCTGCTTTCAGCCATCAAGGCTGGGTGTTTTCACGGTCTCCCCTCACACCGTTTTTTCCGCTCCGGAAGGAGCTGGTGAAGTTGCGGCGTTGCCAAAAAACCTGAGCTATTTATCACTTTAGGACCACTATGTTCAATCCGTTGTCGCGCCTGTTTGTGGGCGCGCATCCGCCCCATAGACATACACAGGAGTTTGACGATACCAAGCCGCTCGGGCGGGGCATGCACGATCGGCGCTGGGTAGAGATATGCCGCCAAGCACTCCGCGCCTCGCGGCGTTTTTGCTGGCTGTTGCTGGCGAATGGACTGGTCGCTGGGGCCGCCTTGGCGCAGTCTGCGGACTTGGTCGTGAATCATGCAGATTCTCCGGACCCCGGGCCAGCCGGGGGCATCTTCACGTACACCCTGCGCATCGATAACAATGGACCCAATGGTGCGGTGGGTGTCACGTTGACAGACACCTTGCCCGCAGGTTCCGTCTTCATTGATGTCAACACCACCGCAGGAACTTGCAACCAGACAGGCGGCATCGTCAATTGCACATTGGGTGACATTCCGTTCAATGCCAATCAAACGGTGACGGTGCGCGTGCGCTTGCCCTCGGCCGGGGTGTGGACCAACACCGCCACGGCGGGCAGCACCACCACCGATCCCAACACCAGCAACAACGTCAACAGCATCCAGGCCACAACGGCTACGCAAGCGGCTGATCTCTCCTTGTCGGCAGTCCCGTCTGTTGCCAGCGTGAATGCGGGCCAGGCGTACAGCTATGCATTGCAGGCACGTAACCAAGGACCGGATGCGGCAGATGGCAGTCAGAGCATTAGCTTTACAGTGCCTGCAGGGGCTTCGATCACCGCTGCGCCCTCGGGTAGTGGTTGGTCGTGTACGCCTTCTGGCGGCTACCCGCTGAGCAGCGGCAATGTGACATGTACCCGCTCGGGCAGCTTGGCGAACGGCGCCGTCACATCGGTGTTGACAGTGCCTGCTGTGTCCAATGTGAACGGCACCGTGACGGCCGCATTCTCTGTGGCGGGCCGCAAGCCGGACAGCGCTGCCATGCCGGATGGGGATCTGACCAACAATACGGTCACCGTGGACGTGACCTCCAACCTCGGGGCGGATGTATCCATCACCAAAACAGCCGCCAGCTCCAACGTGGCGCAGGGCGCCAATGTGGTGTACACGCTGACGCCACGCCTGAATGGCGGCGCATCGCTCGTGGGCCAGGTAGTCACCGTGACCGACACCTTGGGGGCGGGGTTGACCCTTGTCTCTGTCTCGGGTTCTGGATGGACATGTGATGCCACCATCACCTGCACCAGGTCTGAGTACACCGGCGCCAACTTCAGCAACATGCCGGTGATCACCGTGACAGCCAGGGCAGACAACACCGGGGTGTTGACCAACACGGCGGGTGTCAGCACTTTGCTGCCGGATCCCGTGCCTGGCAACAACAGCGCCTCGGCAAACGTCACATCCAGCAACGACGCAGACATGCGGTTGACCAAAACGGCCAGCATCAACCCGGTGGTGCCCAACCAGCCGTTCAACTACACCCTGACTGCGCGCAACACCGGCCCCTTGGCCGTCCCGGCGGGTCAGACCATTACCATCACAGACCAGGTTCCGGCGGGGGTGACCCTCAACACCCTCGTCAGCGCAACCGGATGGACCTGCGATGCTTTGCCGTTTGCAGGCCCTGGTGCATGGAGCTGCTCTCGCTCCACGGCGTTGTCGTCTAACACCGATGCGCCTGTGGTCACCGTCTCTGCCACGCTGACCGGCACCGGTACGGCCACCAACAACGCCTGCGTGGCCCTGGGGGCGGGCATGCGGGTGGACAGCAATGCCGCCAACAACTGTGCGGGGGTCAGCGTCACATCAACGACCACACAGGCAGATCTGCGCGTGGTGTCCAAAACGGCGTCGCCCACCACCGTGGTGGCAGGCGCAAACCTGACCTACGTCATCACCGTGGAGAACCTCGGCCCAGCAACGGCAACCAACGTGTTGGTGTCGGACACCCTCGCCAGCCTGGTCAATACCGGGGGATTCCAGTCGGCTGTGGCCTCGCAGGGCTCTTGCACGCCCAGTGGAGTGACCAATGGGACTTCGCAGAGTCTGAGCTGTTCACTGGGCACCCTGGCCGCGGGCGCACAAGCGACGGTGACCTTGGTGGTACGTCCCAATATCGCTGCTACCGGCAATCGCACGAACACGGCAACCGTGCGGTCCACCGATGTGGGAGACCCTGATCAATCCAACAACAGCGGCAGCGTGACCAGCCAGGTCACGGCCCTGGTGGACGTCACAGCCGCCAAGACCGCGACGCCCGCTTCGGTGGCCGCCGGCGCACCGATCACCTTCGTGGCGACCATCGGCAACACGGGGCCGTCCACCGCGCAAACGGTGCAGATGGTGGACACCTTGCCCTCCAATGCCGCCTTTATCGAGCTGGTCACCGTCAGCGGCGGCGGGACCTGTTCGCCGATCACGGCGGGCACCGTTGGAGGAACGCTCACCTGCACCTGGACCAGCATCACTGCGGGCTCGCAGCAGACGGTAACGTACCGCATGCGGCCCCTGGGCAACGCCGCCGGCAGCAACGTCGTCAACAGCATTGCCGCAACCACTGTCACTGCCGAGTCCAGCACGAGCAACAACAGCGCAACGACCACGACACCCGTTACGGCCGCGCAGCTTGACATCCTGGTGAACAAGGTGGACAGCGCCGACCCGGTGGACCTGGGGCAACCAACCACCTACACCATCACCATCAACAACAGCGGCCCTTCCTATGGGACCAATGTGGTGATGACGGACATCTTCCCGGCCCCGGGCTCGGCGCCGACCGCGACCTTCAGCTACCAGGGGGCATTGACCGTGAATGCGGGTGGCGTGTGTACCGAGCCGACCGTGGGCGCTACGAGTGGCACGCTGCGCTGCGTCTTCCCTGGCTTGAACAGTGGCCAGACGGCAACGGTGACTTATGCCATGCGTGCAGAAACGCTCACGGTGGCGGGAGCCACCAGCGGCACGGCCTTCAACCAGGCCAGCGTGACCGTGAACGAAACGGAAACCACCCTGGCCAACAACGTGGTCACGCATGACTCCACCGCACGCCGCTTTACCGTGGCCACCGATCTGGCACTGGTCAAGTCGGCACCTGCGGGCCCAGTGGCGCCCGGCGCATCGCTCAACTACACCCTGGCGGTCACCAACAACGGACCTTTGGCCAGCGATGGTGCGCAGGTGGTGGATGTGCTGCCAGCGGGGGTGAGCTTTGTCTCGGCTGTTGGCTGCGTGAATGCGGCAGGCACAGTGCGATGCGCGATCGGGCCCCTGGCGGTGGGGGCCTCGCGGACTTTCACGCTGGTGACGGCGCTGGCGTCGCCCTATACCGGTGCCCGTCCGCTGGTCAACACGGCCACCCTCGATGCTCCAGGTGACACCAATCCCGGCAACAACTCCAGCACAGCCACCACCACGGTGTCGGTGCCGCCCAACGGGGCTAGCAGCATTCCAACGTTGTCGCAGTGGGGGCTGATCATCCTGTCTACCCTGCTGGGCCTGATGGCTTGGGGGCAGGCGACGCTGAGGCGGCGTCGCTGAACATTTTGGGGAGCTACCTCGGCCGCTCCGCGCACCTGCGGAGCGTGCTGCATGGGACAGGCCGGCACGCACCACGCCGTGCTGTTTTCTGTTTGTCGATAATGCGCGCCTCGCCTGCACTTTCTGCCGGCAGCTTTGTCATCCAAATTTCCATGCTGCGTTTTATTCTGACCTTTGTGCTGCTTCAGCTCTCCTTTTTTGGCATCAACATGCTGGGTGTGGTACAGCAGCATGTGGTTCTCCCGTGGACAGGGCTGCTGGCGCGTGCCTGCGTCACGTTGGTCATGCTGTTTGATGAAACGGCGGCGGCGGCGGGCAAAGTGTTGTGGAACACGGCGACCGGGTTTGGTGTTTCGATTGAGCCCGGATGCAACGGTATTGAAGCCTGCATCGTGCTGTTTGCTGCCGTGTTGGCTTTTCCCTCGACCTGGCGCCACAAGCTGGTGGGTCTGCTGGTCGGTTTTCTGGCGGTGCAAGGGCTCAACGTGGTGCGGGTGATCAGCCTCTTCTACCTCGGGCAGTGGAATACGCAAGTGTTCAATTTTGCGCACGAGTACCTGTGGCAGGCACTCATCATGCTGGATGTGCTGATTGTCTGGCTGCTGTGGGTGCGCGCCGGCAGCAAGTCCCAGGAATCGTCCGGGCCTCCATCGCCACCTGAAGACCCGCCTGCGCCCCCGGCGTACTCCGTAGCCTCGCCGAAGCCTTCAGGCCCGCTGGTGAGCGCGTCTCTGGACCTGTCGCCGCCGGTGCGATGAGCCGAAAGCAAAGGATTGGACTGCCCATGCGCCGACTATCTCCCTTGACGATCTTCATGCTGTCTGCCTTCGGGTGGATCGTGGCCCTTACGGCACTGTGGTCGCAGGTATCCGCCTGGACTTCCTACCCCGTGGGGGTGCTTTCGCACATGGCGCTGGAGCAGGGTGCGCCCATGTGGGTTCGGCAGGTGCATTTGTCGCCGGGCACCATGGAGGTGGATACAGCGATCTCCGTGCCCGTTCCTGGCGCTGGTGGGCGACGTGGGGAGATCACCATTGATGTCAGCACAGCGCGCTATGCCTATGGGCTGCCTATCTTCATTGCGCTGGTGCTGGCGGCCCGTGGTCGGGGGCGCCTGGGCCGTGTGGCGGCGGGCTATGCCCTGCTGCTCCCGTTCCAGGCGTTCAGCCTGACGATGAACGCCCTGATGCAAATGGTGTTGGCCGCCCAGGCCGATATCCGCCTGCTCAGGGTGTCACAGTGGCAAATGGAGGCCATTGTGTATGGCTACCAGTTGGGCTCTTTGGTGTTGCCTACGCTGGTACCTATCCTGCTGTGGCTGTGGATGGACCGCAAATTCGTGAACGATGTGCTGATTCGCAGCTGGCGCGAGTCACTGCCGCCTGCTGCGTCTTCGCCTTGAGTCAAGCACGCGGAAACAGCAGCAGGCCACTACCCTGAAAGTGTTTCGGTGGCCGCTGAACGCTGTTGCACGGGGGGGCGCTGGAGGGTCGATGCGCCCACGGGATCCAGCCGGTACCCCATCCCATAGATCGCCGAGATCGTGTAGCCGTTGTCCTCGGTCAGCTCCAGCTTGGTGCGCAGGCGCGACATGTGGGTGTCGAGCGAGCGCGAGGGGGTTTCGGCGCCGTCGCCCCAGACGGCCTCGCGCAGGTGGGTGCGGGACAGCAGGCGGCCGGCGTTGCGGAACATGAACAGGGCGAGTTCGTACTCGCGGTTCTTGAGTTCGATGGGCTGGCCGTGCACGCTCAGGGAGCGTTTGTCGGCGTCAAAACTGTAGGCGCCGAAGGCCATGCGGGCGCCCATGCTTTCGGGGTAGGCGCGGCGCAGCAGGGCGGTGGTGCGGGCCACCAGTTCGCCCATGCGCAGGGGCTTGCTCATGAAGTCGTCGGCGCCGCGCGAGAGCGCTTCGATCACGTCGCGTTCGTCGTTGCGGCGGGTGATGAACAGGATGGGCAATTGCATGCCACTCATGTCGCGTACGGTTTGCACGACCTCTGTGCCTTCCATGTCCGGCAGGTGCCAGTCCACGATCAGCAGGTCAAAGGTGTCGTGCCGCAGCGCCTTGAGCAGGCTGCCGCCGTCGGCAAAGGTGTGGCACACATGGTGGTGGCATTCCAAGGTGCCCTTGATCTGCTCCAGGAGCAGAAGATCGTCGTCAAGGACTGCGATGCGCATGGTTGTGGGCTCGGGCCGGGGGCCGTGAAAATCAACAAAACACCCCCTTGGGGAGGGAGTGCCTTGATGGTGCCCCACATCGGGCCGCTGTGCGCAGGGGTTGACAATCGTTTGCAATGGCCGGGCCTGTGCTGGCCAGGCCGTCCCTGCGCGGTCACAGCCAGTCAGGCCACCAGCGGGTCTTCCTGCATCGCCTCGATCTGCTCGACCAGCATGTCCACCTGTCCGCGCCAGTAGTCGCTGGTTCCAAACCAGGGGAAGTTGGCGGGGAAGATGGGGTCCTGCCAGCGGCGTGCGAGCCACGCGCTGTAGTGGATGAGGCGCAGCGTGCGCAGCGGCTCGATGAGTGCCAGCTCGCGGCGGTCAAAACTGCGGAACTGCTCGTAGCCGTCGATCAACGCGCTGAGCTGCTGGGTGCGCTGGCGCCGGTCGCCCGACAGCAGCATCCACAGGTCCTGCACGGCCGGGCCCATGCGGGCATCGTCCAGGTCCACAAAGTGCGGGCCGCCCCGGCCCCACTCGTCCAGGGGCGTCCACAGGATGTTGCCGGGGTGGCAGTCGCCATGCAGGCGGATGGGGGTGGCATTTTTCAAGGAAAAATGGTCCTCTCCGCGCTCCTGGTGGGTGTTTGTTGCTATCAATTCGAGAGCTTTGTCGCACTGCGTCTTCCACGCGGCGGCCACGTCGAGCGGGATGATGTCGTTGTCCATAAGCCAGTCGCGCGAGTCCAGGCCGAAGGTCTGCAGGTCCAGTATCGGCCGGTGCGCAAACGGCTGTGCTGCGCCCACGGTGTGGATGCGGGCCAGAAAGCGACCGATCCATTCGAGTACCTCGAAATCGTCTAGCTCGGGCTGACGCCCCCCGCGCCAGGGGCTGACCGAGAAGGCAAAACCTTCGTGCTGGTGCAGGGTGCTGCCGCCCAGCACCAGCGGGCCCACGGCGGGCACTTCGGCGGCCATCAGCTCGGCGGCAAAGGCGTGTTCTTCAAGGATCTGCGCTTGGGTCCAGCGGTCAGGGCGGTAGAACTTGGCCACCACGCGTTCGCCGTCTTCCAGTGTGACCTGGTACACCCGGTTTTCGTACGACGACAGGGCCATGAGGCGACCATCGCCATACAGGCCCACGCTGGCCAGCGCGTCCAGCACATGGTCGGGGGTGAGGCGGGCATAGGGATGAGGGTCCGTAGCAG
>NZ_QAIH01000304.1:0-3255 GCF_003060895.1 Acidovorax sp. HMWF029
GCAGCGCCCCCGCACCCACCGAAGGCCTGGCCTGGTGGCAGGCGGCCCTGCAGCGCAGCTGGGAGGTGGTGCGCGACGAGGCCCGGAGCCTGGTACGCGTGAGCCGCATTGACCAGCCCGAGGCCATCCTGCTGGCGCCGGAGCAAACCTTTTTCCTGCGCGAGAACCTCAAGCTCAAACTGCTCAACGCGCGCCTGGGCGTGCTGGCGCGCCAGTTCGAATCGGCCCGCGCCGACCTGGGCGCCGCAACGGCCGCGCTCAACAAATACTTTGACCCGGCCTCGCGGCGCACTCAGATTGCGGCCAGCACGCTGCAGACGGCCCAGGCCAGCCTGAAGGCGGCCGAGCAGCCCCGCCTGGACGAAACCCTGTCTGCGCTGGCCACGGCCGCCGCAGGCCGCTGAAGGGCTGTACGCATGCGCGCAGCACTCTGGCTCCTGGCGTTGTTTGGCGTGGCCGTGGCCACGGCTTTGTTTGCGGGCAACAACCAGGGCACCATCACCCTGTACTGGCCGCCGTACCGCATCGACCTGTCGCTCAACATGGTGTTGCTGCTGCTGGTGGGCGGTTTTGTCACCCTCTATGCAGCCCTGCGCGCCCTGGCTGCGTTGCTGGAGCTGCCCCACCAGGCCCGGCGCTGGCGCGTGCAGCAAAAGGAGCGTGCCATGCATGCGGCCTTGCTGGATGCGCTCACCCACATGCTCGGGGGTCGCTTCATCCGCTCGCGCAAGGCCGCCGTGGCGGCGCTCTCTCAGGAACACGCCCTGGAGGCAAGCGGCGAGGCTGTGCCCCATGGCAGACAGCTGCGTGCCCTGGCCCACATGATTGCGGCCGAGGCATCGCACGCGCTGCAAGACCGCGCCACCCGCGAGAGCCACCTGCAGGACGCCCTGCAGGAAGCCCCGATGCGCGGCACAGTGAACGAGCAGGAAATGCACGAAGGCGCACAGATGCGCGCCGCACGCTGGTCGCTGGACGATCGCGATGCCAGCGCCACCCTCGAGCGCCTGGCCGCCCTGCCCCAGGGCGCGGCACGCCGCACGCTGGCCCTGCGCATCAAGCTCAAGGCGACACGCCTGGCCCGGCAGACCCAGGAGGCGCTGGACACCGCCCGCCTGCTGGGAAAACACCGCGCCTTCTCGCCCGCAGCAGCGCAAAGCATCGTGCGCGGCCTGGCCACCGAACTCATCAACAGCGCCCACGACACCGCCCAGCTTCAGCAGATCTGGCAGTCCCTTGAAACAGCCGAGCGCAACATGCCCGAGCTGGCCATCCACGCCGCGCAGCGCCTGGCTGCCCTGGGAGGCGGTGCCAACCAGGTGCGCGCCTGGCTGCTGCCAGTATGGGAGCGCATGGTGGACCTGCCCGATGCGCTGGCCGACCACCATGCCTTGAAGCTGGTGCGCGCGCTCGAAGCAGGGCTGGACGAACTCGACGCCCCCTGGCTGGCCCGCATCGAATCGGCCCACCAGACAAACCCGCGCGACGCCCGCCTTCAGTATCTGGCCGGTATGGCCTGCCTCAAACGCCAGCTGTGGGGCAAGGCCCAACAACTGCTGACCCAGGCAGCGCAGCAACTGGCCGACCCCCACCTGCGTACGAGCGCCTGGCGCCGCCTGGCAGAACTGGCCGAGCAGCGTGGCGACGATAGCGCCGCCGCCAGTGCCTGGAAACAGGCCGCCCTGAGCCGCTAAGCCCGACCGCCGTGCCCCTCGGCCGCAAGGCCTTTCCAGCGCTTGCCGACTGCCTGCCACCCGTGGGTAAGCTCTGCTGCGCGTCGTCGGCGCAGCACCTACACCCCATCAGTCGCAGCGCCACCAAGGCCTGACGCCCCGCCACACGGATCGGCTCCGGCACGCCCGACATCGCATCCACCGACCGATGTCCATCCAAAAAAGCGCAAAACGTTGGGGAACTTTGATTGCTAAGGGCTCCTCAATTCATTTTTTTTGAAATGAAGCGTCAATCTGCCTGAAGCCGAACCCGGCAGGCGCTTCCTACACTGCCTTCACGCAGACACGCCCGCATGCACTGGGGCTGCCAGCAACCAGGCCCCGCCCTTCACTGCCCACGCTTTTGATGACCACTTCTGCCACCTCCACGGCCACCGGGCCGCGCCGCTACACACGCACTGCGATGCTGCTGCACTGGGTGCTGGGCTTTGCACTGATCGGCCTGTTTGGTGTGGGCATCTACATGACCGGCCTGCCGTTCTCCCCGCAGCGGCTCAAGCTCTACAACTGGCACAAGTGGGCGGGTGTCACCATCCTTGTGCTGTCGCTGCTGCGCTTGTTGTGGCGTGCCACGCACCGCCCCCCGGCGCTGCCCGAGGCCATCGAGCGGGCCATGCCGGGCTGGCAGAAGCTGGCGCACCACGCCACGCACGGTCTGCTCTACGTGCTGTTTTTTGCCGTGCCGCTGATTGGATGGGCCTACAGCTCGGCCGCCGGGTTCCCCATCGTGTTCCTGGGTCTGTGGCAGTTGCCCGATTTCGTGCCGGTGAGCAAGGAACTGGCCGAGGCCATCAAGCCCTGGCACCAGTACACCGCATTTGCGATGGCGGGCCTGGTGGTGCTGCACATTGCGGGCGCGCTCAAGCACCAGATCGTGGACCGCGATGGCCTGATCGCTCGCATGCTGCCTGGGAAATGAAACACCCCCTGAGTCGCCTGCGGCGGCGTCCCTCGCTGGGTCTGCGCCAGCCTCACGCGCCACGGGTGGCGCACGGCGCAATCGATCTCAGATACGGCCATCCTGTTTTTGTCTTTTGAACGGAGCTTCCCGAATGAATTTGACCTCCTCCTTGTCCTGCGCCGCCTTGGGCCTTGCCCTGGCATTCGGTGCCCAGTCCGCCTTGGCCCAGCAGCAACTGGTGCCCGCCCAGAGCGAGGTGCAGTTCACCGCGCGCCAGATGGGTGTGCCGCTCGACGGCCATTTCAAGAAGTTCAGCGCCCAGGTGGCGTTTGACCCAGCCAAGCTGGCCACCAGCAAGATCGCCTTCACGGTAGACACCGGCAGCGCCACGCTGGGCTCGCGCGAGACCGATGCCGAACTGCCCAAACCCACCTGGTTCAACGTGCCCAAGTTCCCACAGGCGCAGTTCGAATCCACCGCCATCAAGGCGCTGGGCGGCGGCAAGTTTGAAGTGGCGGGCAAGCTCACCATCAAGGGCACGGCGCAGAACGTGACGGTGCCGGTGGCGCTGGCCCAGAACGGCGCCACCGGCACCGTCACGTTCTGCGCCGTGCCCTTGAT
>NZ_QAIH01000304.1:3270-7383 GCF_003060895.1 Acidovorax sp. HMWF029
TTTCAAGATTGGCGAAAACGAGTGGGCCGACACCTCGATGGTGGCCGACGACGTGACCGTGAAGTTCAAGCTCGCGCTAACCGGCGTCGGCAAACTTTGACCGGTTGCCGACGGCAGCCCCACCTCTTTCGCCCCCACTTTCCCCTGGTTCGTTTCGTAGTTCCTCTTTTTTAGGAGTCTTTTCCATGCGCAAGTCCCTGTTCTCTTTGCTCGCCGTGGCCGCTGCCACCGCCATGACCGCTGGCGCCGCCCAGGCCGCCAACTACGCCATCGACCCCACGCACACCTTTGTGACGTTCGAGATCGGCCACTTTGGCGCATCCACCAACCGTGGCCGCTTCGACAAGAAGCAAGGTGCCGTTGAGTTTGACCGCGCCGCCAAGACCGGCAAGGTCGACATCACCATCGACACCACCTCGGTGAACACCGGCACGCCCGCCTTTGACAAGCACCTGCAAAGCGCCGACCTGTTCGACACCGCCAAGCACCCCACCATCAAGTTCGTGTCCGACAAGATCAGCTTCAACGGCGACAAGGTCAGCGAAGTGACCGGCCAGCTCACGCTGCTGGGCAAGACGGCGCCCGTCACGCTGAAGGCCACGCAGTTCAACTGCTACGACAGCCCCATGCTCAAGCGCGAAGTGTGCGGCGGCGACTTCGAGACCACCATCGACCGCACCCAGTGGGGTATGAACTACGGCGTGGAATGGGGCTTCCCCAAGAACGTGCGCCTGGTGGTGCAGATCGAAGCCGTGAAGCAGTAATCCACCATCGGCGGGCACGCAGGCTGCTCGCCCCTGAAGGGCGGCTGCTGCGCGCCAAACCCACGGGCCACCCCTGCGTTCACGCAGCGGGTGGCTTTTTCATGCACGCGCACTTCGCCGGGAGTGTCAGGCAGCGTCCAGCGTGGCATCCAGGTTCCAGCCTTGCGGCTGCCAGGACCACACCACATCAGGCCCAAGCGCACGGAGGAAGGTGACGTCGTGCGACACCACGGCCAACGCGCCCGTGAATGCTTGCAAGGCAGACTGCAGCGCTTCGATGGCATCCACATCCAGATGGTTGGTGGGCTCATCGAGCAGCAGCATTTGCGCGGGCTCGCCCGACCACAGGGCGCAGGCCAGCGCGGCCTTGATGCGCTCTCCGCCGCTGAGCACGCCCGCAGGCCGCTGCACTTTGTCCGCACCCAACCCCAGCTGGGCCAGGTGTGTCCGCAGCACCGCTTCGGGCAGGGGCGTGCCGAGCGCCTGCAGGCGCGCCAGCACACCGTGCTGGGGTGGAAGCAGGTCGGCGTTGTGCTGGTCCAGCCAGGCGGCCCGCACACAACGGCACACCCGCCCGGCAGTGGCCAACGCAGGGTTGGCAATGGTGCGCAGCAGGCTGCTTTTGCCACAGCCATTGGGCCCGGTGATGGCGATGCGGATGGGCCCGTTCCAGACGCCATGGAGCGGAGGAAAGCCGGGCGGCGCATGCGGCACATGCACCTGCTCGAACGCCAGCACCTGCTTGCCCGCAGGTACGGCGCTTTGGGGCAGCACCAGCGCCGTATCGCCCCCCGCAGGAACACGCTGAGCGGCCTCGCGCACCGCATCGTTCAGCCGCAGGCGCTCCTGCTGCTGCCGCTCGTGCTCGCGACCCGCGTGGGCCTGGGCGTTGTTCTTCTTGCGGTCCAGCAGGACGGATGCCTGGTTGGCAGTGCGGCCGGCCTCGCGCCCCCGCGCGGCGCGGCTCTGCTGGACATCGTGCTCACGCTGCAGCGCCCGCATGCCCCGCTCGCGCTCGGTGCGCGCGTGGTCCAGCGCGGCCTGGGCAGCAGCAGCCTCGACCCGGCGCTGTGCCTCGTACACGGACCAGTTTCCGCCGTAGCGCTGCAGCCCCGCCGCAGACAACGCAACCATGTTGTTCGCCATGCCCAGCAATTCGCGGTCGTGGCTGGCCACCAGCACGCCACCGCGCCACTGCGCCAGCGACTCCATCAACCAGCGCCGACCCGGACGGTCCAGGTGGTTGGTGGGCTCATCCAGCACCAGCAGATCGGCGCCCGACAGAAATGCCCCCGCCAGTGCCACGCGCATGCGCTCGCCGCCGCTAAGGTGCTGCGCCGCGTGTCCCGGCCGCAGGTGGCCCAACCCCAGCGCGTGCAGCGCCTGCTGCCAGTGCGAGGGCAGGTCCCACCGCCCGTCAGCCAAAAGCAGATCGTCGGGCGTGCCCCGGCCCGCTTCGAGTCGGTCGAGTGCACCCAGAACCGGGCCCAGGCCCGCAACATCGGCGACGGTGGCCGAAGGTGCTGCACCGACCTCCTGCGCCACCGCGTGCACGGAAGGGCTGCCCGCCACCACACCGCTTGCAGGCTGCAGCGTGCGCTGCACAAGCTGCAAGAAAACGCTTTTTCCAACGCCGTTGGCGCCCACCAAGCCGATCACGCCTTGGCCCAGGGCCACATTCAGCGGGCGTGCCCACAGTGCCTGCCCGTCAGGCAAGCTGAATGTGACGTCGTGGAACTGAAGGACAACGAGACCCGCAGGCGAAGCCGCACTGCGGGGCGCGGCAATAGAGGGCCGAGGAGGGAAGGCAGCCGTCGAGGCTGCGGCAGCGCTGCGGCTGCGATGGGCGGAATCGCCCGGCGTTGAAGGTGTCACCATGCAAAAGCACTCCAGACAAGACATACAACCGCCTGGCCCGGCAAAGGGCAAGCAGGAAGGAAAGGCTTGAGGGGCTTACAGGCGCATCGGACGAATACCTCAGGGCAAAGAAGGACGACTGCGGAATGTACCGCAATCCCGGCCCTCAAAAATTAACTTAACGTAAATCAATTACGAATAGTAGAATTACAAAACCGATTTGAGGAGACTCTGCATGAACGCCATCCTGAAACCTGATCTGGCCACCCTGCCGCCGCCCGCGCCCATCCAGCAGCTGCACCACTACGCATACAAGGCGCGTGACGCCGAGGAAACGCGCCAGTTCTATGAGGACATCCTGGGCCTGCCGCTGTACCACATCATCCAGAGCGACTACGTGCCCAGCACAGGCGAGTACTGCCCCTACACGCACTTCTTCTTTCGCCTCAAGGACGGCTCTTTCATCGCCTTCTTCGACCTGGGCGACGACGTGAAGGCCGAGCCTTCGCCCAACACGCCGCTGTGGGTCAATCACATCGCCTTTCGCGTGGACACGGTGCAGGAGCTGGAGAACACCAAGAAGCGCCTGGAAGCCCACGGCATTGAGGTGCTGGGCGTGACGGACCACCACATCTTCCACAGCATCTATTTCTTTGACCCGAACGGCATCCGCCTGGAGCTGTCGGCCCAGCTGGCCAACGAGGAGCAGATGGCCAAGGACAGCACCGTGGCCCACGCCCGCCTGGCCGAGTGGACGGCGCGCAAGGAGCAGTGGCGCAAGGAGCGCGCAGAAGGCAAGGTGGCCGCGCCGCTGAAGCCGCAACAAAACGACCGGCCGGAGTTCGTCAAGGGCTGAAGTCCGTAGCCCAAAGGGCAAGGCCCTACTCACGGTCGGCGCCTTTTGTTGTTCTACTCGGGCACATCAGCCCCCGCATCAAGCTCGGCCACCAGGTCGCTGGTGGTGGCGGCATCCAGAAGCGCCCTCGTGTAAGCCTGCTGCGGTCGGTCGAAGATGTCGGCCACGCTGCCCTCTTCCACGATGCGGCCATTTTCCATCACGATGATGCGGTCGGCGATCTCAGAAACCACCGCGAGGTTGTGCGAGATGAACAGGCAGCCGAAGCCGCGCTCGGCCTGCAAGCGCTTGAGCAGTTCCAGCACCTGCTTCTGGATGGTCATGTCCAGGGCCGACACGGGCTCGTCGGCCACCACGAAGGCCGGCTTGCGCACCAGCGCCCGCGCAATCGCCACGCGCTGGCGCTGCCCGCCCGACAGGGCATGCGGATACCGCTCGCCAAAGCCGGCCAAGCCCACCTCGTCAAGCATGGCGTCCACCGTCGCCTGCACCGCATCGCGCGTGAGCGGCGGGCCGTGGCGCAGTGGCTCGGCCACGATGTCGCGCACGCGCTGGCGCGGGTCGAGCGAGGAATAGGGATCCTGGAACACCAGCTGGCAGGCCAAGCGAAATTCGCGCCGCCCCGCCCCATCGGCC
>NZ_QAIH01000033.1 GCF_003060895.1 Acidovorax sp. HMWF029
GGACAGGGGGGGGGTCATGGATGCTCCTTGCACGACGATCGGTTAGGCACCAGAAAAACCCCGGCGTAGCCCACGCGCCTTGCAGCTGCCGGGCCTGGTGGCCAGCCGCAAGGCAGCACACCGTGTCAGCAGCGCTGCAGGGTGTGGCGCAGGAAAACCGGACAAGGAAGTTGCCGACAGCCCGCCTGCATCCCTCCCGATGCGCAGCGGCACTCTGTGCGCCCCCCTCTGGCTGTGAGTTTCTTGGTTCTTATGTATGAGGTTGTAGCCAGGGGGGCAATGTAGCAAAAGCTTGTATCTTTTCTGTAACCATTCAGGGCCTCTGACACAGGCTGACACACAAAGCCGGGCGCGGCGCATGTCAGCCCTCCACGCAGTTCAGTGGCATGCGGTACAGCCACACCACCCGCCCACCCGGCGCGCGCAGTTGGGCGCTGGGCAACACGCCGGGCACGGCGAACTCCAGGCTCACCAGCCAGGCGCCGGGGGCCAGTTCGGCCTGGGCCTTGGCGGCAGCGCGGGCCATGCTTTCGGGGCGCTGGAACAAATACACCATGCGATAGGGGCTCCAGTCAGCCTTCCACATGTCTGCGCGCCGCACCTGGGCCCAGGGGCACAACGCGGCGCACAACAGGCGCAGCGGCCAGCTCCACTCCAACCCTTCAAGTTGGGCAGCTGGATAGGCGTGGCGCAGGGCCTTGAGGCCATCGCCCAGACCACAACCGGCATCCAGCACCCGCGCACCCAGCGGCAGCGGCGCCTGCACGGCGAGGGACTGCAGCGCGTAACGCGGCGTGGGAAACAGCGGCGCATCGCGCCAGGCGTTGAGCGGGTAGACCAGCAAAAGCAGCGCCAGCGGCACGAGCCAAGCCCAGGTCGGCAGGCTGGCCGCGCCCAGCAGCGCCAGCGACAACGGGAACCCCGCCGCAATCAGCCCGCGCCGCCACCAGCTGCCGCCCAGCACACTGGCAGCCGTGCCCAGCACGCAGGCGGCCAGCAAAGCCCCCACAGGCGGCACGGCAGCACGCTGCAGCGCCACAAAAATCAGCCACGCGCCCGCCCACGCCACCAGCGCGGGCAAGGGCCAGGGCATACGCAGGGCCAGCATGGGTCTCTGTTGCCTCCGCTCAGCGCCCGACCAGGCCGCGCAGCAGCAAATGGTTAGGGTTTAACACCTCGCCGGAGATGCCAACGACGGCGCATGTGGGCAGGGTGGGCAGGTCCATCCACCGCTGGATCTTGGGGCGTTTCTTGGCTTGGGCATACCCGCCCAGCGAAGCCACGCACAGGCCAACGGCCCGACAGGCAGGCAACGGGGCAAAGCGCAAAGGAGTCATGGTGGTCTGCTCGGGGAGATACAGGAAGAGTCACCCGGCAAACCTTCTGGGCCACAGCGCAGCATTGCATCGCTGCTTGCCAAGGCCTTGCGGTCAACCCGGGTGTGTTGAACACAGTGCAGTGTAGGCCCCGCACAAACGCATTTTGCCTGTACAAGTTACCTGTGGAAACCGCTTGTGTGCGCTATTTCACGCATCCCCGGGGCAAGCAGTCCAGGGCCCAGCGCAGTGTTTCATGCTTGAAGGCACAAATGAAAAGGATGGATTTTTGGCACTGGCAAGGCGCAAACCGGAGCGATACAGGGTGTATCGCGAGGATTCGCAACGCTGCCGGAGGCGAAAAGACGCCTATTTATGAGCCAGATAGCGTGGTGCAGCCGATGCTCCTTCTGCCGCGCAGGCTCCTAGCCCCGCAGGCGGTCGATCAGGCCGTTCAATGCCTCCAGCGAGCCAAACTGGATGGCCAGCTCGCCCATGTCTTCCACCCGGCCATGGCGCTTGACGCGTTTTTTCACGCGCACCTCGACCTCGGCCATCAGCAGGTCCGACAGTTCTTCTTCCACGCGCTTCAAGTCGCGCGACTTTTCCTTCTTGGGCTTTTGGGGCACCAGGCTGAACTCGGCACTGAGCTTTTTCACCAGTGCCTCGGCCTCACGCACCGACATTTTCTTGGCCGCAATCTGGTTGCCCGCCGTGATCTGCGCGGCGCGGTCCAGCGCCAACAGCGCACGCGCGTGGCCCATGTCGATGTCGCCCGCCATCAGCATGGTCTGCACCGGCTCGGCCAGGTTCAACAGGCGCAGCAGGTTGCTGGCGGCGCTGCGCGAGCGGCCTACGGCTTGAGCGGCCAGCTCATGCGTGAGTCCGAATTCGCGCACCAGGCGCTGCAGACCCTGGGCTTCTTCCAGCGGATTGAGGTCTTCGCGTTGGATGTTCTCGATGAGCGCCATGGCAGCGGCGGACTCGTTGGGCACGTCGCGCACCAGCACCGGCACTTCGGCCAGGCCCGCCAGGCGCGAGGCCCGAAAGCGCCGCTCGCCCGCGATGATTTCGTACTTGCCCGCATGCTCGCCGTCCGTCAGGCGCCGCACTAGGATAGGCTGCATGATGCCCTGGGCCTTGATGGACTCGGCCAGCTCGTACAGCGCGCCCTCGTCCATGCGCGTGCGCGGCTGGTACACGCCGGGCACCAGTTCACTCAGCGGCAGGCTGCTGGGCAGGCCCGCCTCAGCGGCCTGGGCCTGCTCCACTTTGTCTTCGACCTTGGGGCCCAGCAGGGCTTCCAGGCCTCGGCCGAGGCCCTTGGGTTTTTTGGTGACCATGAAATGCGTCTCGCGAAAGGAAAAAGGAGGGGAAGAATCAGCGGTCGATGATGACCAGCGTGCCGTGGCTGCCGGGCGCCACGGCATGGGGGACACCCGCCGGGACGATGAACACCTCGCCCGCATTCACCTCGGTGACCTGGCCTTGCAGGTCGAGGCGCATGCAGCCGTCGAGCACCAGCAGGGCCTCGTCAAAGTCGTGCGATTCGTCAGGGTAGGCCGCGTCGTCCATGCGCAGCACCTTGAGGTTGGCGCCTGCGGCCTGGCCCACCACCGTGGAGTTCCAGGCGCGGGGCAGTTGGTCGGCAATGGCAGCGAGGGAGATTTTGGACATGGATGCGAAACGGAACAGGGGTTGTCAACGCGGCGCACGGCCCATGGCGCGGCGCCTTTTGCGGCTGCGCCACAGGCGCAACCACACACCGAACGCCACCATCAGCAGAACCAGGGCCAGCATGAACTGCCCCAGCGCGCCCACCACCACCGCCCCGCTGGGCAGCAACCAGGCCAGCACCAGCTGCAAGGCGTCGCCAAGCCAGGAGAAGTCAGCCGTGACCCGCCGAGATGGAGGGACAGCGCCGTTCGCCGTCACTGGCGGGCGCTTGCGCCAAAAGGCCCAGCGGCTCATGCCGGGGTGACGAGCTGCATCAGCCAGCCCCGCCCCTCGTCCCAGTCGCCCAGGCCAGATTCGGCATTGATGTGCCCGCGCTCGCCATAGTCCACAAACCGCGCACCCCAGGCCTGCGCCAGCCCTTCGGCACGCTCGAAGCTGCAATACGGGTCATTGCGGCTGCCCACCAACGTGGCCGGGAACGGCAGCGGCTGGCGTGCAATGGGCGCCCAGCCGTGTATCTGCGCAGCCAGGTCGGGCCGCTCCACATCGCCAGGCGCCACCAGCAGCGCGCCGCGCACCTTGGCCGCATGGCGGGTGTGCGCCGCCCACCAAGCGGTGAGAATGCAGCCCAGGCTGTGCGCCACCAGCACCACCGGGCCATCGGCGTCAAGCACGGTTTCTTCGAGGCGGGCCGACCAGTCGCCACGCAGCGGGCGCATCCAGTCGTGCTGCTCCACGCGGTGGTAGCCATGCGCGGCCTCCCACAGGCTTTGCCAGTGGTCGGGGCCGGAGTTCTGCCAGCCGGGCAGCAACAAGACGTTGGAAGCCTTCATCACTATCAATTTAATAGCTACTAACGCTTACCCATCAGGCGGAAGCAGGCATTTTTGCCATGGAAGAGCCCGCAGCGGGCATGGTTTTCACGCGCGCGACCATCTCTTGCGCAAACTCGATGAAAGCCAGGCTGCCCTTGGCGGCCGGATCGAACACCACGCCCGGCAACCCGTAGCTGGGCGCCTCGGCCAGGCGCACGTTGCGCGGGATCACGCTGTTGAACACCTTGTCGCCAAAGTGGCCCTTGAGCTGGTCGCTCACCTGCTGCTGCAGCGTGATGCGCGGGTCGAACATCACGCGCAGCAGGCCGATGATCTGCAGGTCCGTATTGAGGTTGGCGTGCACCTGCTTGATGGTGTTGACCAGATCGGTCAGGCCTTCCAGCGCGAAGTATTCGCACTGCATGGGCACGATCACGCCGTGTGCGCTGCACAAGCCGTTGAGGGTGAGCATGGAGAGCGACGGTGGGCAGTCGATGAGCACGAAGTCGAAGTCGCCATCGGCCTCGGCCAGGGCGGCCTTCAGGCGCTTTTCGCGGTGTTCCAGCGCCACCAGTTCCACCTCGGCGCCCGCCAGTTCTCGGTTGGCGCCCAGCACCCAGTAGCCACATTTGTCCGACAACACGGCCGCCTCTTTCACCGAGGCGGATTCGAGCAGCACGTCGTACACCGACAGCTGAAGGCTGCGCTTGTCCACGCCCGAGCCCATGGTGGCGTTGCCCTGCGGGTCCAGGTCCACCATCAGCACGCGCTGGCCGATCTTGGCCAAGCCGGCGGCGAGGTTGACGGTGGTGGTGGTCTTGCCAACGCCACCCTTCTGGTTGGCAACGCAAAAGATTTTGGCCATGTGGGTGCTGCAGTCCGTGTTGTTGTTGTCGTTGTTTTATTTGGAGATGGCGAGCTTGATGCCAAAACCGATCAGGAAGACACCCGCCACTTTTTCCAGCATGCGGCCGATGCGCGGGTTGGCGCGCATGCGCTCGGCCAGGTGGTGGGTGAGCAGCACGGCGATCAGGCCATACAGAAACGAGAGCACAGCCACCGTGGCCGCCATCACGCCAAAGGTCAGCATGCCCTGGTGCCGGGCCGGGTCCACAAACAGAGGAAAGAACGCCATGTAGAACACGATGGCCTTGGGGTTGAGCAAGGTGATGAGCGCGGCCTGCTTGAAGTAGTGGCGCGGCTCGATGTTCAGGATGGGCTGGGCACCCGGCTTGGCGGTGAGCATCTTGAAACCCAGCCACGCCAGGTAGGCCGCGCCCAGCCACTGCACGGCATTGAAGGCTGCCGGGTAGGTGGCCAGCAGCGTGGCCACACCGGCCACCGCAGCCCACATCAGCACCTGGTCACCCGCAATCACGCCCAGGGTGGCGGCCATACCGCCCCGGATGCCGCCCTTGCTGGTCGAGGTGATGAGCGCCAGATTGCCAGGGCCTGGGATGAGCAGGAACAACACGATGGCGGCGACAAAGGCGCCGTAGTCTGCGATGCCGAACATGGTTTCTCCCGGTGTGCTGGATGGGTGCACAGAATCGATGCACCCGAAGTGAGGAGTCGAGTTTACGCGAGCCCCCCGCCCGCTCGTTGAAAAGTCGGTGCCCGAAGGTCAGGCGGGCTTCATCCAGATGATGCAACGCTCAGCATCCAGCCCCGGCACAGCAAGCTGTTCCACGTGAAACACCGCCACATCCGCAGGCAGCGCGGCGATTTCATCCTCGGGGTATTTGCCCTTCATGGCCAGCCACCCGCCATGGGGCGCGGCCAGTGCGCTGCGCGACCAGGTCACAAAGTCTGGCAACGAGGCAAACGCGCGGCAGCTGATGAGGTCAAACGGCGTGGTCAGCGTTTCGACACGCGCATGCACACCATGCAGATTGCGCAGCTTGAGCGCCACCGCCGCCTGCTGGATGAACGCCGCCTTCTTGCCCACGGTGTCCACGCAGCTCACATCCACATCCGGGCAGCAGATGGCAAACACCACACCGGGCAGGCCCCCGCCAGAACCCACATCGAGCAGCTTCACCGCCGCCGCCCCACCCTGCTGCAGGCCCGCCACATGCCGGCGCAGCGGCGCCACGGCGGCCAGGCTGTCGAGAAGGTGGTGCGTCATCATCTCCTGCGGGTCGCGCACAGCCGTCAGGTTGTAGACCTTGTTCCACTTTTGCAGCAGCGCCAGAAAGTCCATCAATAGCCCGACCTGCGCATCGCTCAGGCCCAGCGCCAGGGCATCGGCCCCGGCTTGCAGTTGCTGGCGCAGGCTGTCGTTGTTGCTGTTCACCGCCATCGTCATGCCGCCACTTCGCCTTCTGCCTTGGTGGGCGTTGCTGGTGCCACAGCGAACTCCTTGAACCCGCCCTTTTTCAAATGCACCATCAGCAGCGAGATCGACGCGGGCGTGATGCCGGTGATGCGCGAGGCATGGCCCAGGGTCTCGGGCCGGTGGCGGCTGAGCACCTGGCGCGCCTCAATGCTCAGGGCCGTGACTTGCATGTAGTCCAGGTCCGGCGGCAGACGCAGCTTTTCAAAGTGTGCGGCACGCTCCACTTCGTCCTTCTGGCGGTTGATGTAGCCCGCGTACTTGGCGGCAATCTCCACCTGCTCCACCACCGGATCGCTCAGGTCACCCAGGGTTTCACGTGAAACATCGGTGGATGCGTATTTGCCGCCATCCATCGACACCAGGTTGGCGTAGCTCACATCGGGGCGGCGCAGCAGTTCGAACAGGTTGTATTCGTGCTCAATGCTCTTGCCCAGCACGCGCTCGGATTCGGCGGCGGGCAGGCTGCGGGGGTTCACCCAGGTGGCTTTGAGGCGTTCTGTTTCACGTGAAACCGCATCACGCTTGCGGCTGAAAGCATCCCAGCGCGCATCGTCCACCAGGCCCATCTGGCGCCCCACTTCCGTCAGGCGCATGTCCGCGTTGTCTTCGCGCAGTTGCAGGCGGAACTCAGCCCGGCTGGTGAACATGCGGTAGGGCTCGGTCACGCCCTTGGTGATGAGGTCGTCCACCAGCACGCCCAGGTACGCCTCGTCACGACCGGGCAGCCAGGGCGCATCGCCACGGCATTGCAGCGCGGCGTTGATACCCGCAAACAGGCCCTGCGCTGCCGCCTCTTCGTAGCCGGTGGTGCCATTGATCTGGCCCGCAAAGAACAGCCCCTGGATCTGCCGCGTCTCAAAGCTGCTCTTGAGCGAGCGCGGGTCAAAGTAGTCGTACTCAATGGCGTAGCCGGGGCGCAAGATGTGCGCGTTCTCCAGCCCCGGCATGCTGCGCACCAGGTCGTACTGGATGTCGAACGGCAGGCTGGTGCTGATGCCGTTGGGGTAATACTCGTGCGTGGTCAGGCCTTCGGGCTCCAGAAAGATCTGGTGGCTGTCCTTGTCCGCAAAGCGGTTGATCTTGTCTTCCACACTCGGGCAGTAGCGCGGGCCCACGCCCTCGATCTTACCGGTGAACATGGGGCTGCGGTCAAAGCCGCTGCGGATGATCTCGTGCGTGCGCTCGTTGGTGTGGGTGATCCAGCAAGGTACCTGCTCGGGGTGCATGGCCGCATTGCCCATGAAGCTGAACACGGGCACCGTGCCCTCGTTCACGCCACCGGGCATGCCGTCGCCGGGCTGCTCGGTGCATTGGCTGAAGTCGATGCTGCGCCCGTCGATGCGCGGTGGGGTGCCAGTCTTGAGGCGGCCCTGGGGCAGTTTCAGCTCCTTGAGGCGCGCACTCAGCGACACGGCGGGCGGGTCCCCTGCCCGGCCAGCGGCGTAGTTGTTCAGGCCCACGTGGATCTTGCCGTCCAGAAAGGTGCCCGCCGTCAGCACCACGGTGCGGCTGCGGAAACGGATGCCCACCTGCGTGACGGCGCCGACCACGCGATCGCCCTCCACCATCAGGTCGTCCACCGCCTGCTGGAACAGCCACAGATTGGGCTGGTTCTCCAGCATCCGGCGGATGGCCGCCTTGTACAGAATGCGGTCGGCCTGCGCCCGCGTGGCGCGCACGGCCGGGCCCTTGCTGCTGTTGAGGATGCGGAACTGGATGCCGCCCTCGTCCGTGGCCAGCGCCATCGCCCCGCCCAGCGCATCCACCTCTTTCACCAGGTGGCCCTTGCCGATGCCGCCAATGCTGGGGTTGCAGCTCATCTGCCCCAGTGTCTCGATGTTGTGGGTCAGCAGCAGCGTTTTACTGCCCATGCGCGCAGCGGCCAGCGCGGCTTCGGTGCCTGCATGGCCACCGCCGACAACGATCACATCAAATTCCTGGGGGTACAACATGGGGAACACTCCGGGGCCTGGCGGGCCCGATAATCAAAACATCCGGTGAATACGGGCACCTTCACCCAAGGCGCCGTTCACCGGCCCTGCTGGTGGCGGGCGCACCCGGCGCCCCAGCAGGCAACCCGCGATTTTCCCACTTTGCGCAGACCGTGTCTGTTTCTACGCCCCTCACCCTCTTCCTGACCCAGTTGCTCGGCCCGCCACCGACAGCCGTACAGACCTGGTGGACCAGCGCCCAGTGCCTGCAGCGGCAACGCGGCCAGCCCCTGATCCGCGCGGGCGAGCACTGGCGGCACCTGTGGTGGGTGGAGCGAGGCGCCCTGCGGCTGTACTACCTGGACCGCGACGGCGCAGAGTCCAACAAGAACTTCTTTCTGGACGGTGCCCTGTGCTGGCCCATCACCCCGACACTGCGCCAGCAGCGGGCGATGTTTCACGTGGAACCGATGGAAGACAGCGTGGTGTGGGCGCTGCCCTTGCCTGCCGACGCGAACGCGCCGCTGCCCAGCGCGGGCTGGGCACCGTGGGCCGCCCTGGAGCACCGGGTGCTCTGCGCCCTGCTCGACGGCAAGATGCAGCGCGAGCGGGAGTTCCTGCAACTCAGCGCCCGCCAGCGCTACACCCGTTTGCTGGAGCAGCACCCGCAGTGGGCCGAACGCATCGCACTCAAGCATCTGGCGTCCTATCTGGGCGTGACCGATGTGTCGCTCTCCCGCCTGCGCAGCGAGATGGGGCTTATCAAAGGATAAGGCGCGGGGCGGGTGCCACCGGCACAGTGTGGGCACCTCGTTACCAAGGTCCTGGACATGACCACCACTGCTCCCCTGCACCACTCGCCAGTACTGCTTTCCCTCCTGCCCCACGCCCTCGCCGTTGTGTGGCTCGGCCTCATGGCCGGGTTCTTCGGCACCTACAGCGCCAACGTCAACCTGGCCATGCTGCAAATGGATGGCACCACCTACGCCACCGTGCAATCGGCCTTTAATCGCAACGTGCGGCATGCGCTGTTCTTTGCGATGTTCTTTGGCCCACCCGCGTGGTGCGCTCTGACCCTGGCCACGGCATGGCGGGACCACCGCACACTGTGGTGGCGCCTGCTGGCCCTGGTCGGTGTGGCCTACCTGCTGGGCATCATTGCCTTCACCCACCAAGTCAACCTGCCCCTGAACTACACCACCGAAGCCTGGAACCCCCAGGCCCTGCCCGCCGACTGGGCCCAGGTGCGCGACCAGTGGAATGCCGCCAACCTGTGGCGCGCGTGGCTCAGCCTGGGCTGCTTTGTGGTGGCGCTGGGCACGCTGGTGGTGCGCCTTGGCGCTAGGCGCACCGCCCCCTGAATACTGCACACCCTGAATCCCGTCACCTGCCCCGGCTTGCAGGATTCCTGCCGCGCGCCTGTGATTCAATCGCAGGCACCATGCCCAACACCACCACCCACTCCTCCCTCCTCGTCTTTGCCGGCAGCACGCGCCAGCAATCGTTCAACCGCAAGCTCGCCCACGCCACGGCGGCCATCACGCGCGATGCGGGGGCCAGCGTCACGCTGATGGAGCTGTCGGACTTCGACATCCCGCTCTACAACGCCGACCTCGAAGCCCAGGGCACGCCCGCCGATGTGATCCGCCTGAAGGAAATCCTGTGGCAGCACCCGGCCTGGATCGTCTGCTCGCCCGAGTACAACGGCAGCTACACCGCCCTGCTCAAGAACACCATCGACTGGGCCTCCAGCCCCGTCAAAGGCCACCCCGACTGGCAGGACGGCACCAAGAGCTTTCGCGGCAAGGTGGTGGGCATGCTCAGCGCCTCGCCCGGCGCCCTGGGCGGCCTGCGTTCCCAAAGCCACCTGGGCCCGCTGCTGACCAACCTGGAATGCTGGCTGGCGCCCAAGGCGTTTGCACTGGGCTCAGCGGGCAGCGCGTTTGACGACAGCGGCGCCCTCATCCAGCAACCTCACCGCGACCGCGTGCGCGCCGTGGTGGACCAGGTGCTGTGGGCATCGGCCCGGCTCAATGGTGAGGCCGCCACGGGACAGTGAGCATTGAAGCAGGGGCAAAAAAGGCCCTTGCGCCTGCCCCATAAGCCCAGACAGCTATACAAACAAGAGCAACACACCCATGGATTGCCGCCCCGGCTGCGGCGCCTGCTGCACCGCCCCCTCCATCAGCTCGCCCATCCCGGGCATGCCCCAGGGCAAACCGGCGGGGGAGCGCTGCATCCAGCTGGGGGACGATGCGCGCTGCCGCATTTTTGGGCAGCCCGAGCGCCCGGCGGTGTGCGGCGGGTTGATGCCATCCACTGAAATGTGCGGCACCACCAACGAGCAAGCGCTGGTGTATCTGATGCGGCTGGAGCGACTGACGCAGCCGGGCAGTGTGGACGAACCGGTGGCGTAGCCGATCTTCCTCCTCTTACCGCCTGACCGGGTGACTGCTACTTCATCGAGTGCAGACCTACCTTGTTGCCCTCGGTGTCCACAAAGTGGGCAAAGAACCCGAAGTCACTACCAATCTCTGTCTTGGGCACCACCACCTGGCCACCGGCCTGCGCCACACGCGCCAGCAGGGGGGCCAGGTCGTCTCCGCCGTTGAGGTACACCATCGTCCCGTTTTGCGAAGGCACACCACCCTCACCCTGCACAATGGCGCCGCCCACGGCCTCGGGGTCGGTGGATAACATGCCCATCATGGTCGGGCCCATGGCCATGGGCGCGATGGTGATGCCCAACACCGTTTCGTAGAAAGTCTTGGCGCGGGTGAAGTCGGTCACGGGGATCTCGAACCAGTTCAAGGCATGGGGCATAGGGCTCTCCTTGGGGTTGGGAAACCGAAAACCAGCACTGTGAACTTGTACGCTGACCAGCGCAATGGTGGCGCGTCACCCGGCGCCGTTGGCATTTTGTAGTTTGTGCTTTTTGTATGCGACACCGGCCACCACCAGATTCGCAATCCCCAAGCCCAGAAAACCAAGCACTCCCGCACGCCAAAGGTTTGTGTGTGCAGCATTCAAAGCTTGAGTGTCGAAGCGAAGAACCCGCAAATGCGCGTCAAGACGCTCGGCTTCCGGCTGGCTCAGCTGGGAACGGTCCGCCAGAAGTTGATCTTCCAGATTTGAAATCACCGCTGCAATGGGGTCTTTGATGAGCGGGATCTGCACAAAACAATAGGCGGCCAGGGAGAGCGCCAATAGTGCAAGGCTCAGAGATACGAGGAATAGGCGCATGGTGAAGCTACTGGTGACGGACAAGCGGAGGGTTCCACGCAGCGCGCTGAATCACCACCCGGTAACCGTCCCCATCCTCAAACGTGCAGCCCTGCTGGCTCCAGTACGGATTGAACGATTCGACCTCCTTGAAGCCAGCGCCACGCATCGCCTGGCAACGTTCCGTCCACGCCTGATGATCTGGAGCATAGAAGACAAACAGATCTTCGGGCGTTGGCTGCGGCGTCACTGGGTGCCTGCGGCAGACGGTGAACTCGAAGTGGAAATCCGCCCCGCGAAACCCAAGCATGGCACCATCAAAGCCATCGTGGTCCGCAAAGCTTGCAAGCTCTTCCAGGCCAAGGCCCTGCTGGTACTGCGCGACAGCGTGATGCAGGTCGCGCACAGGGCGTGCGATTCTCAGATGAATGCTCATAGCGCTTGGGGGAGGGTGTAGTGGGTCGCCGCCTCACTATAGCCACCGCCGCACGCAGGCCCGACCGAAATCGGCTGGACGGTCATGCCTATCCGTCGATCCGTTGCGCCTGTTGCTTTTCACGGCCTGGGCAACGCCCGATCCTCCCGGCACGCCTTCAGCGGCTTGGCCGTGGCCGAGGCGATGCGCAGCACCCGCTGCTCGCGGCGGTCCACCACCACCTTCATGCAGGCGCAGCCGTGGCCGTAGTGGCCGTTGGTCTTTGTCCATTGCGCGTCGGTGAACACGGGCCAGTCGCCCTCGGCGCTGGCGCCGCCCTGGGTGGCGATCACCCACTCGCCATCGCGGTCGGTCAGGGTTGCGTTGCCGGGGGTGGGGTTGTGGAACCAGCCGCAGCGGTTTTCCAGCGGGGCAGCGCGGCTGGTCGATGGCACAGCAGTGTTTTGGGCGCTGGCGGCCACGGCGCAGGCCAGCAACGCGGCGCCCAGCGCCAGGTGGCGGGCGTGGCGCCGCAGTGGGGTGGAGGCGGGTGGCATGGGTGGTCCTCTCTGGATTTGAAGAAAAATGGGCCCTTCGGCGCGTCCATCATGCCTTGATAGCTATCAAAAGCGAAGCGCTTGATACTCTGGTGTCACACAGCGGCGGCCCCGCGCGTCTAAGCCCAGGCCCCGCCCGATCCGGTGCATTGGGCGCACACTCTACCTCCCCGCTC
>NZ_QAIH01000305.1:0-2394 GCF_003060895.1 Acidovorax sp. HMWF029
ACCAGCGGCTCGATCTGCTGTTGGCGTCCGGCATAGCGGCCCACAAAGGGATCGTGAGGCTCGGAATGCGTCAGGTTGAGCCCGCCCTTGCCCGCTAGCAGGAACTTGCGCCCCACCGAGGGCATGGCATCGAACAGATGCACGCCAACGCCCGCCTGGGCGAGCACCTCGGCAGCCATCAGGCCAGCCGGGCCACCGCCGATGATGGCCACATCGCACTGCAGCGTATGCGCAGACAGGGGGGGTGCATCGGATGAAAGAAGGGTGTGGGACACGGGTGGCCTTGCTAAGAAAAAAGACGTTGTGCTGCCTGGGGCCGGAAAAACGGGTCAGAACAAGGAGCCTTGCGGAGAATCCGCAGCCCCCGGCTCGGCGCGAGCGCGCTCGGTCGTTGCCGGTATGACCGGCGCAGCGGGGGCGAGAGTATGCCCCACTGCAGGCGCTTGCGTGACCAGCCGCCCGCCCGCGCCGGGCGCTTCGTACACAGGCACCAAACGGCCGTCACCCGTAAGAAAGGCCGCATACACCGCCTCACCCGGCAGCAGCGCCGACACCGCCTCGCGGTAGCGCCGCAGTTGCGCCACCAGCGCCTGTTGGCGCTGGGGCTGGGCGGCACTTTTGTAGTCCAGCACCCACCAGCCCGCAGCGGCATCATCGGCGTGCGCTGCACGGCGCAACAACAGCCGGTCGATGCGCAGGCTCTGCCCTTGGTAGTGCAAGGGGGCTTCGTTGATGGCGGTCTGCACCCGGTCCGGATCCCAGGCCCAGGCACCCTCACCGGCCAAAATGCCCTGCGCCATGCGGGCAGCAAGTTCGGCAGCTGCGGGGGCAATATCGTGGTCGCTGGCGAGTCGGGCAATGCGCGCTGCAGGCCAGCCGTTGGTGCGCAGGTGGGCCAGCGGGGCACCTGCCACGCCGGCCTGCTCCAGAAGCTGATGCATGGCGTCGCCCTGGCGTGACAGGGGTGTGGATTCACCATCGCCGGGCATGGCCACGGGCGCACTGCCACTGGGGTTGGCGGTGGCAGCCGCGCCCTTTTGTGTGCGGGCGCTTTGCAGGGCCTCGGGCAGGGGGGGCAATGCGGCGATGGTGAAAGTGTCGGGCGCCGCCGCAGCCTCGGCGGCAGGTGCCGGGGCAATGCCCACGTCTGCCTCTGTCACCACGGGCGCCAGCCGATTCCACCAACTGCCCGGCGCGGAGTTGCCAGGCTGCACGGACGACAGGGCAAGGCAGTGCTTGGCGCGCGTCATCGCTACGTAGAGCATGTTCAGCTCCTCGCGGCTGCGGGCCTGCTGCTCGGCGGCCAGCGCGGCTTCTGCGCTGGGCGGCGGGTTCGATTCGCTGGCTACAAAAACAAAAGCCGAGGGCACGGCTTGCTCGCCCGGCCAGTCCACCAGCACGCCCATGGTCTCCGCTTTTTGTGGGCGGGTGTCGGTGTCCAGCAGCAGCACACAATCGGCCTCCAGCCCTTTGGCTCCGTGCACGGTCAGCAGGCGGATGGCCTGTGCATCGGCCCGGCCCGGGGCGCGCACGCCGCCTTTTTTCATGGCCCGCACAAAACCATAAGGCGTGAGGTAGCGGCCGCCATCGTGCTGCAGCGATGCCGCCAGCAGCGCACGCAGGTTGGCCTGCACCGCTTGGCGCTGGGTGGCAGGGGCAGCCGCAGCAAAGCGCGCCAGCACATCGCCGTGCTCGTAGATGGCGTGCAGCGCGTCGTGCGGCGGCAGGCTGCCCACCCAGGCTTGGTACTGATCCAAAACAGCCTCTACCGCCTGATAGTCATGCCTTAACAGCTCTTTTTTTGATAGCAAATCAAACCAACTGTTGCCAGCATGCTCGGGCTGGCGGCGCAACGCGGCCAGGGCCACAAGGGCATCGTCGCCCAGACCGAACAGCGGCGACTTGAGTACACGGGCCAAAGACAGATCGTGCGTAGGCGAGACCAGCACATCCAGCAGCGCCACCATGTCCTGCACCTCCGGCGCGTCGAAAAGGTCAGCCTTTTCGGGCTGGACGCAGGGCAGGTGCAAGGCGCGCAGGGCGTCTTGCATGCTGGCCAGGCGGTCGCGCTTGCGGGCCAGCACCAGCACCTCTTTGGGCTGCGTGCCGCTGGCAATCTGCGCGGCCACCCAGGCGGCGGCCTGGGTGCATTCGCGCATGCGCTGGGTTTCTTCGGCCTCGTGGCGGGGTTCGGTCAGGCTGTCGCGCCAGGCCAAGGGGTCGCGGGCGGCGCTGCCTCCATTGCCCGCATCGTCATCATCGGTGATGGCGGGCAGGCACAGCAGTTGGCCCTGGTGTTTGGATTCGGTGGTGTGGTCGCGGAAACCGCTGGTCTCTTGCTGCGCCTGGGCTTGGCCCATGACGGCGTTGACGGCGGCAATCACGCCCTGCGCG
>NZ_QAIH01000305.1:2404-13083 GCF_003060895.1 Acidovorax sp. HMWF029
GCCCGTCGCGCACAAAGGCCTGCGCGGCGATGAACACCTGCGGCTCGGCACGGCGAAAGCGGTAGATGCTCTGCTTGGGGTCGCCCACGATGAAAACGCTGGGCGCGGCAGACCCGCCGCCTGATCCGGCGTAGCCCGAGAGCCAAGCATGCAGCGCCTGCCACTGTAGCGGGTTGGTGTCCTGGAACTCATCGACCAGCAGGTGGCGGATGCGGGCATCGAGCCGCTCCTGCACCCAGCCGGAGAGCACCGGGTCGGCCAGCATGACCAGGGCCGTGCGCTCCACATCGTTCATGTCTACCCAGCCGTGCTGCTGCTTGACGACCACAAACTGCGCGATCAGGCCGCGCGCCAGCCGGGCCATGCGCTGCTGGTGCTGCCAGGCCTCGTGCTGGCGGCGGGCCACCAGCAGGCGCTGCAGCTCGGGCTCGGCCTCTTGCGCGGCGGGGAACTTCTCCAGGTTCTTGGACAGGCGGTCTTCCTTGGCCACGAACATCGCTTTGCGCAGCATGTCGAGCCGCTGGTTCACATCCGCACAGGCCAGCGCGTCGATGATGGCGTCCGCCGCCTTTTGCGGGGTTTTGTTGGCCTCGGAGCCCAACGCGCTGGCACGGCTGCGCCAGCGCTGCAGGCAGGCCTCGGTCTGCAGGGCCTCGGCGGGCTCGGCAAAGGCGGCCAAGTCTGGGTAGGCCAGCTGGAACGGTGGCACCGAGGCATCGACAACGCCTGCCGCGTCGGCCAAGTCAAATTCCACCCGCTTGGCCAGTGCCGCTGCCAGCGCCTTATGGGTTTGCGATCGGCCGTGGCGGGCTACAACGGCCTCGTAGTCGGCGCGCAGGCTGGCGCTCTCGGCCACGGTCTGCAGAAACGGCGGCCAGACTTCGCGCACCGCTTCGGCATCGTCTTCCAGCAGCTCAAAGTGCGCGGGCAAGCCTTGCTGCTGCAGCAGCGCCAGCGGGGCCGTGCCCAGCAGCGCAGCAAACCAGCTGTGGAAGGTGCGGATCTGCACCGGGCGGCCAGCTTCGAGCAGGTGGCGGTATAAATTTTGTAGCGCCTCGCGCTTTTCCAATGAGCCCTGGGGGCTGATTCCTCTTGCAATCAGCTCTACGGTGAGTTCATCGAGCGGCTTGTGACTGAACTGCTCCAGCCATTCCTGCAGGCGCTGGCGCATTTCGCCTGCGGCCTTTTTGGTGAAGGTGATGGCCAGGATTTCGTGCGGCGCGCAGCCGTCCAGCAGCGCGCGCAGCATGCGCGAGACCAGCATCCAGGTCTTGCCCGCGCCCGCGCAGGCCTCCACCGCGACGCTGCGGGTGGGGTCACAGGCAATGGCATAAAACGCCTCGCGCGAGACAGGATGGCCGTTGTGTTCGTAGGCGGCCCGGGCTCGCTCAGTCATTCCAGAAGTCCTTTCGGCACAGCCCACGCACGGCGCAGAACTCACACACAGAGCCCTCGCCCAACGCGGGCAAAGGCGCACCAGCGGCGATGCGAGCCATGTCGTGCTGGATGCCTTCAATCAGCAAGTCGCGCAGGTGCACCACTTCATCCTGTTCGTGCATCTGGGTCTCGCCGCGCTCTCCCACGTTGACGTAGGCGGCACGGAGCGTGTCGTGGTGCAGCAGGGCCGCGTAGAACGGCAGTTGCGTGTCTTCAGCCCCGCTCTTGATGCGCTGGCGGGTCACACTGTCGCTTTCGGTCTTGTAGTCAATCACCAGCACCGTGGGCTCGCCCGTGCTGGAGACGCCGTCGATGCGGTCGATGGTGCCGATCAGCTCCAGATCGCCCAGCGGCTGGCGCGCCTTGACCTCGGCCTGGTGGAACATCGCGCCCTGCTTTTCGTGCCCGGCCAGCCAGTGCAGGTAGCCGTCGCGCAGTTGCGTCCAGCCTGCGGCAAAGGGCAGAAAGTCGCCTTCTTGCAGGCGCTGCTCGCGGGTGACAACCTCGGCGGCGGCGTCCATGCGGGCGCGGCGCTCGTCCACACCGTCGGCGGGCTCAGCCAGCAGGGCTTCATGAAAGTGCTGCAGCACGGCGTGCAGCCAGTTGCCAAAGTCACGCTTGTCCAATTCGGCATCCAGCTCGTCCGCCTCGCGCAGGCCCAGTTGGCGCTGGGCAAAAAACCGGTATGGACAGTGGCGCAAGTCAGAATATGCGGTAGACGACAACTGCGCCACGGGCAGCGCAATGCCCAAGGGCTGGGGGCGCACGGTGCGCGCAGCGAGCACCTCGCGTGCGGCGCGGCCATCCGTGCCAAGCGTGGCAGTGCCATCCAGTTGCAGGGCCAGCACCAAGGGGCTGGCCAATAGCGGCTCACCGCCCTCATCTCCCGTGCGCCACAACACATCGACCACCGGCGTGCGCAGGGCGTGCGCCCAGGCGGCCCGCTGGGCGGCTTCGAGCGACTGGCGCGTGGGCAGACCCCAAGCCTCGCGCTGGTTCTGGGACCAGTCGCCAGAGGGTTCTGGAGCGGCTTGCAAGCGCTTTTCATCGCAGCCCGGCAGCACGGCAGCGGCAAACGGGCGGGCCAGCAGTTGCGGCAGGGGCAGCACCACCACGGGCGCATCCGCAGCTTGCGCTGCCACGTAGCGCCCGGCTTCGAGCACGTCCTTCACCCAGCGCGTGAATTCGGCCAACGTCATGCGGCGGCCCACGCTCTCGCCCCAAGTCTCCAGCTCGCTCTGCTGGCCGTCTTGCAGGCGCAGCGCGGCCAGCACGCGCATGCCGGCCGGGTCGGCCTGCAGGCCTTGCCACTGACCGGCTTGCTCCAGCACAGCACGCAGGGCTTGCAGCCACTGCGCAAGCGCTCGCGCAGTGCGCAGAGTGTCGCGCCAGGCCTGCACAGTGGCCACGGTGCGCGCCAGGTGGGGTTGTGCGCTTAAATCACGCGCGGCGGCGGCGGCGCTCCAGTGCTGCACGACGCCTTTGCGCAGCCATTGCTCAAGGCGATTCACCTCGCCAGGCATCAGAGCAGGGGTGTGCTTGATCCAGTCCAGTACCTCGTTGGAGGATGCGTTCCACGCTGCGGCCTGCAATGCGGCCATGACACGAGAAGCGGCGCGTGTGGTGGAAAGAATCCAGCCACTTTCGTCACGCACCAGCACCCCACTGCTGTCCAGGTGGGCCAGCACGCGGCGGATCAGTGCGCGGTCAGTGGCGGCCAGCGCCACCGGCACGCGGCCATCAAGGACATGGGCCAGCACACAGGCCGCGGCACGATGGGCTTCGTCTTCGGCATCAGTGGCAGCATGCAGAGCGATTTGGGATGGCTCGGGGGCTTCATCGACCAGGGCAGGTAGCGCAACGCAAGCGCCCTGCTCTCCCCAATGGGCGAGCAGGGCCTGGGGAAGCGCGTCGGACTGAAAGCCTTCGAGCACCACCAGTGCATCCACGGCCCCGCGCACACCGGGCTCGAACAACACGTCGGTGGCGTGGCGCGAAGCCAGCACCCATTCCAGCGCCAGACGCGCCACCAGGGCCTCATAGTGCAGGCTACTGCCTTCGTCGGCGGTGGTCAGCAGTTTGCGGGCCTCGTCGCCCCAGGCCGAACGCTGCGCGGGGTGCACTGCGGCCACAGCGGGCGCCAGTTGGGCAGCCGCTTCCTGCAGTGGGGTGGCCAGCATCTCGCGCTGGGCGCCCTGCCCAACGCGCTCCAGCAAGGCGCGGGCCGTGAGTGTGTCACGCGCCACCTCGCCAGCAAAATCGTCGGCCGATGGCTCAAACACTTGCAGCTGGCGCGCCCAGTTCCGGGTGGTTTCAAAGCGCGGCGCAAAGCCTTGCGGAAACTGCAGCGCCCAGTGACGCTGGGCCCAGGGCATGAGCTGGGCGTAAGGCACCAGCACCACGGTGCGTGCCAGGTGGGCACCCCGAGCAGCAGCATGAGCGGCCACCTGGGCCAATGCGCGCTGCCACATGCCCTTGCTACAGCCTGCGCCCTGATCGCTTTTCGCTATGACAGTCATAGCGTCACAAGCCCCGGCCACACCGATGAACGTGGTATTGGTTTCTGTCACAATGCCCAGACTTTAAACGTACAACGGTCCCAACCCGCCCAAGATCAAGGAATTCCGCCATGGCCAGCGAACTCATCAAACATGTCTCTGACGCCAGCTTTGAAGCCGACGTGCTCCAACCCGGCTCCGCCGTGCTGGTGGACTACTGGGCTGAGTGGTGTGGCCCCTGCAAAATGATTGCCCCCATCCTGGATGAAGTGGCAGGCGCCTACCAGGGCAAGCTGCAGATCGCCAAGATGAACGTGGACGAAAACCGCGAGATCCCTGCCAAGTTCGGCATCCGTGGTATCCCCACCCTGATGCTGTTCAAAGATGGCCAGTTGGCCGCCACCAAGGTGGGCGCGATGAGCAAGGCCCAATTGACCGCTTTCATCGATCAGCAACTGGTCTGATCCTCTCCCTCAGCCCCTCGGCATGGATGCCGATGGGGCTTTTTTGTTGGGTACCAGCCCCTCAGGGGCGCAACCAAGTGGCCGCCATACAAGCAGTCACCCGGCCCCCAGATACCCTCGCATTTTTTCCTGTCATAATTCCAACCAGATCACCGAACTGCATGCATTGGCAGTCGGACCAAGATCCCTGGCGAGCCTGAACTGCAAACAGCAGCACATCCGGCATCAGCCCCACTCCCCCAAGATTCATACCAGCTCCGCCAAGGAGTCAATCCATGCACTTAAATGAACTCAAGGCACTGCACGTGTCTGAAGTCCTGAAGCAGGCCGAAGAACTCGAAATCGAAAATACAGGCCGCATGCGCAAACAGGAGCTGATGTTTGCCATCATCAAGAAGCGCGCCAAGGCGGGCGAGCAGGTGTTTGCGGATGGCGTGCTGGAAATCCTGCCGGACGGATTTGGCTTCCTGCGCAGCCCCGATACGAGCTTCACGGCGAGCACGGACGACATCTACATCAGTCCCAGCCAGGTGCGCCGCTTCAACCTGCACACCGGCGACATGATCGAAGGCGAGGTGCGCACACCCAAGGACGGCGAGCGCTACTTCGCGTTGACCAAGCTCGACGCCGTCAACGGTGGCCCACCGGAGCAGAACAAGCACAAGGTGATGTTCGAAAACCTGACGCCACTGTTCCCCAAGGAGCAGATGCGCCTGGAACGTGAAATCAAGGGCGAAGAGAACATCACCGGCCGCATCATCGATATCATCGCGCCCATCGGCCGTGGCCAGCGTGCGCTGATCGTCGCCCCACCCAAGAGCGGCAAAACGGTGATGATGCAGCACATCGCCCACGCCATCACGGCCAACAACCCCGATGTGCACCTGATGGTGCTGCTGGTGGACGAGCGCCCTGAAGAAGTGACCGAAATGCAGCGCACGGTCAAGGGCGACATCATCGCCTCCACCTTCGACGAGCCAGCAGCCCGCCACGTGCACGTGGCCGAGATGGTGATCGAGCGTGCCAAGCGCCTGGTCGAGCTAAAAAAAGATGTGGTGATCCTGCTGGACTCCATCACCCGCTTGGCCCGCGCTTACAACAACGTCGTGCCCTCCAGCGGTAAGGTGCTGTCGGGTGGTGTTGACGCCGCCGCGCTGCAGCGCCCCAAGCGCTTTTTCGGCGCCGCGCGCAAGGTTGAGGAAGGCGGCTCGCTCACCATCATCGCCACCGCGCTGGTGGATACCGGCAGCCGCATGGACGAAGTGATCTTTGAAGAATTCAAGGGCACCGGCAACTGCGAAATCCACCTGAACCGTCGCCTGTACGAAAAGCGCGTGTTTCCCGCCATTGAACTCAACAAGAGCGGCACGCGCCGCGAAGAGCTGCTGCTGGCGCCCGAGATCCTGCAAAAGACCCGCATCCTGCGCCAGTTCATGTACAACATGGACGAGATCGAGTCCATGGAGCTCATGATCAAGAACATGAAAGCCACAAAAACCAACGTGGACTTCTTCGACATGATGCGGCGTGGAGGCTGATTCTCAGCCTGTGCAATAATCGAGGGCTTTTTCTTGCGGAAAGTACATCGGACTGGCCGGTGCGGCTCCCGCAGTTGACTCAAAGGAAGATCATGAAAGAAGGCATTCACCCCAACTACCGCGAAGTTCTGTTCGTGGACCTGTCCAACGGTTTCAAGTTCGTGACCCGCTCGTGCGTGAACACCAAAGAAACCGAAACCTTCGAAGGCAAGGAATACCCGCTGTTCAAGCTGGACACCTCTTCTGAATCGCATCCTTTCTACACCGGCACGCAAAAGTCCGTGGACAACATGGGTGGCCGCGTGGAGCGCTTCCGCAACCGTTTCGGCAAGACCGCAGCGAAGTAATTCGCCTCCTGCGTTCCCGCCAAAAAGGCAGCCCGGGCAACCGTGCTGCCTTTTTTCTTTGTTTTTGCCCTTATTCTCGGTGGCTCTTCGCATTGCTGCCCACTGACGCGTGACCCCACCAACCCCCGCCATCGTTACCCAAAATGCCGTAAGCCCGCTTCCACGCTGGGCATTGCTGCTGCTGTGCATTGCCTATGTGGTGCCGGGCTTTGTCGGGCGTGACCCCTGGAAGAATGCCGATGTCACGGCATTCGGCTACATGCTGGAGTTGTCCCAGGGGCGCACGCAGTGGCTCAGTCCCCTGCTGGGCGGCATGCCACCCGAAACCGAGGGGCTGCTGCCCTACTGGCTCGGTACCTGGGCCATGCAGATCGCACCCTCCTGGCTATCGGCCGAAATGGCCGTGCGCATTCCGTTTGCCGGGCTGCTGGCCCTCACACTCATCGCGACCTGGTACGGCGTGTACTACCTGGCCCGCAGCCCCGGCGCACAGCCCGTGGCGTTTGCG
Source organism: Acidovorax sp. HMWF029 (assembly GCF_003060895.1). Taxonomy (GTDB): domain Bacteria; phylum Pseudomonadota; class Gammaproteobacteria; order Burkholderiales; family Burkholderiaceae_C; genus Acidovorax. The sequence continues at coordinate 9,197 of NZ_QAIH01000305.1, forward strand.
TTTGGCGGCGAGGCCCCTCCGCTCGACTATGCCCGTGCGATTGCCGATGGCGCATTGCTGGCCTTGATCGCCTGCCTGGGGCTGGCCCAGCTGTCGCACGAAACCACCAGCTATCTGGTGCAACTCAGCTGCACCGCACTGCTCTTTTTTGCGGTGGCCGCCATGCCCCACCGCACCGTGGCACCAGCCATTGCGCTGGTGGTGGGCCTCCTCGGGCTGACGCTGGCCGGAGCCCCTGCCCTGGCCGCGATGCTGGGCGTTGGTAGCATGGCGCTGGTGGCGCTGGCCCCTGGCAGCAGCACCGACCGCCGGTGGCCCTGGGCGCTGGGCTTGCTGGCCGTCACGCTGCTGGCAGCCTGGGCGGCCTGGGCGCTGGACCTGTGGCGCTGGCGCATTGTGGGCGGCGGTACAGGCGCCAAGGAGTGGCAGAGCCTGGTGCGGCTGCTGATATGGTTTGGCTGGCCCGCCTGGCCGCTGGCGCTGTGGACCCTATGGCGCTGGCGCAAGCAGATCGTGAGCCGCCAGGGCCACCGGCATCTGCTGCTGCCGCTGTGGTTCTCGGTGGTTTCCGTTGCCGCCACCCTCAGCACCCAGCCTGCAGACCGCGCCCTGTTGCTGGGCCTGCCCGCCATGGCGGCGCTGGCCGCGTTTGCACTGCCCACCCTGCGCCGCAGCGTGGGGGCCCTGATCGACTGGTTCACACTGCTTTTCTTCACCGTGTCTGCGCTGGCGATCTGGGTGATCTGGATCGCCATGCAGACCGGCGTGCCCGCCAAGCCCGCCGCCAATGTGGCCAAGCTGGCTCCAGGCTTCGAACCCCAGTTTTCAACCCTGGCCCTGGTGGTGGCCCTGGCCGCCACCGTGGGCTGGTGTGGGCTTGTCTGGTGGCGTGCGTCGCGCGATCGGGCCCCGATCTGGAAAAGCCTGGTGCTACCCGCTGGCGGCGCTGCCCTGGGCTGGGTGCTGCTGATGACGCTGTGGCTGCCGCTGCTGGACTATGCACGCAGCTACACCCCACAGGTACGCAGCGTGCTGGCGGTTTTGGGGCCGGAGCCCGGATGCATTCAGACGGTGGGGCTAAGCCGCGCCCAGGTGGCAGCGCTGCAGTATCACGGCCAGCTCTCGTTGCAACGGGCGGGCCTGCAGGACGAATGCCAGTGGCTGCTGGCAGACATCGCGTCCTGGCCCGCGTCCGAGCGCATGGTCAACGCGGCCCTGTGGGAGCCCAGGGCCACCCTGCCTCGCCCGACGGACAAGAACGACCACCTGCTTCTGCTGCGTCGCAAAGGCCCGGCGCGCTGATGTCCGAGCTCTCCACTATCACCCGGCATGCCCTCACGGTTCTTGCCGGGCAACTGGCTGTCATGGCGTTTGGCGTGACAGACACCATCGTTGCTGGCCGCTACAGCGAAGCCTCGCTGGCAGCGCTGTCCGTGGGCTCGGCGATTTTCATCAGCGTCTACGTGGCGCTGATTGGAGTGCTGCAGGCGCTGCTGCCTGTGTGGGCCGAGCAGCGCGGTGCGAGCGAGACCGAGGAGGTTGGCCGCTCGCTGCGCCAGGCCTTGTACCTGTGTGGTGCCGCCACGGTGGCGGGCATGGCCATCCTGCTCTCACCCGAGCCCGTCCTGCGCTGGACCGATGTACCAATCGCCCTGCAGCCTGAAGTGGAAAACTACCTGGCCGTGCTGGCGCTCGCGTTGCCCCCGGCCCTGCTGTTCCGCATCTACAGCACGCTGAACCAGGCCCTAGGCAGGCCTCAGCTGGTGACCTGGCTGCAGGTGGGCTCGCTGTTCATCAAGCTGCCGCTGTCGGTGTGGTTCACGTTTGGTGGTGCGGGCCTGCCCGCGCAGGGCGTTGTGGGCTGCGCCTGGGCCACGCTGATTGTGAACTGCAGCATGCTGGCTTTGGCCATCTGGCTGCTGCGCACCCAGGACATCTACGAACCCCTGGGGCTATGGCGCCGCATGGAGCCGCCCCACTGGCCTACCATTGCAGGCTTTGCGCGCCTGGGCATTCCTGCGGGCCTGGCAGTGATGGTCGAGGTCACCTCTTTCACGCTGATGGCACTGTTCATAGCGCGCCAGGGCACAACGGCATCGGCGGCCCACCAGATTGCCGCCAACCTGGCTGCCGTGCTCTACATGGTGCCGCTGTCGCTCGCCATCGCCACCAGCGCGCGGGTCAGCTACTGGCTGGGGGCAGGCAACCCGGAGCAGGCGCGCAAGGTGGTTTTTGTAGGTTTTAGGCTTTCTGCGCCTGCTGGCATTGTCTTTGCAGCTATATTATTAATAGCAAAAGACCATATTGGGCGCGTGTACTCGACCAACGCCAGCGTGGTGGCGATGAGCGGGAGCGTGCTCGTATGGGTCGCCGCCTACCACGCGGCCGATGCGCTACAGACCCTGTGCGTGTTTGTGCTGCGCTGCTACCGCATCACACTGGCCCCGCTGGCCGTGTACTGCACCCTGCTGTGGGGCGCAGGCTTGGGTGGAGGCTACTGGATGGCCTACGCTGGCAACGGCCCCTGGGCCCAGGCTCCTTCGCCTACCCCGTTCTGGGCCGCCAGCGCTGCAGCCCTGACGGTCACCGCCACACTGTTTATCGCCATGCTCTGGCGGGCCATCAACCCTACAGGACGAAACCACGCAGTCGGTTTGCCGGGAAGGTAACCGAAAACACCGAGCCCTTGCCCAGGGTACTTGAGATATCAAGCGTGGCGCCATGGCGCTGCAGCACATGCTTGACGATGGCCAGCCCCAGACCCGTGCCCCCCGTTTCGCGCGACCTGCTTCGATCCACGCGATAAAAGCGCTCGGTCAAGCGCGGGATGTGTTCAGGTGCTATGCCGGGGCCGGTGTCCTGCACTGAAAACACGGCACAGCCATCTTCCTTGCGCTCCCACACAACGGCGATGGAGCCGCCTGCGGGTGTGTAGCGCACGGCGTTGTTGACCAGATTGGACAAGGCGCTCTGCAACTCGGCGGGCACCCCCGCAATCTCACCCTCACTGCGCAGCACCTCGACGGCCGGGAAACGGATCTCATGCGTACGCTGCTGGTTCTGCGTGAGCAGCACCGACAAGGCCCGGCCCTCGTCCTCGCAGCGCTGAATCAGCGACTGCACGGGCGTCCACTCGGCCATGCCGGGCAGCGGGCTGCCCTCCAGGCGCGACAGCGTGAGCAGATCCTGAACAACACTTTGCATGCGCAGAGCCTGCTGCGCCATCATCCCCAGGTAGCGAGAGCGCTCATCGGCACTGAGGGGCAGGGTCTGCAAGGTCTCGACGAAACCCGTCAACACGGTGAGCGGTGTGCGAATCTCGTGCGACACATTGGCCACAAAATCGCGCCGCATGGCATCGGCCTGCTCCAGAGCAGTGACGTCGCGCGAGAGCAGCAAGGTTCGCCCATCACCATACGGGTGCAGGTGCACCGAGATCCGCATCGGACGCGAGGGAGTGCTCATGCGTCCCTCCAGCACCACGTCGCTGGAGAAATCCTTGACCGCAAAGTAGGCAGTGAACTCTGGGTTACGCAGCAAGTTGCCGATGGACTGCATCACATCGCGCTGGGCATCAAAACCAAACTGACTCGCCGCCATCTGGTTGCACCATTCGATGCGGCCCTGCGCATCAAGCAGCACCACGCCATTGGGCGAGGCTTGCAGTGCCGCCAGGATTTCTTGCAGCCGGTCCTGGCTGTCACGGACCAGCGCCTCCTGCCTGCGCAGCAGGCGCCGGGCCCGGTCCGCCGCCTCGCCCCAAATGCCGCGCATGGCAGGCACATCCGACAGATCCCCCGTGCGCAGCCAGCGCAACACGCGCGCTCCACGCAACAGATCCCAGACAAACCAAGCCCAGCCCGCCAACGCGGCCCCCAGGGCCGCGC
>NZ_QAIH01000306.1 GCF_003060895.1 Acidovorax sp. HMWF029
CCTTGGTCGCCAATGCTATGCAGTGGAGGGTGCAAAGTAAAATCGATTTGAATCTTCTTATATATAGATAAATATCTATGAATATCACCTTCCGGCAGCTGCGGCTCTTTCTGGCGCTGGCCGAAACCGGCAGCGTCAGCGCCGCCGCCAAGGTCATGCACGTCACGCAGCCCACGGCATCCATGCAGCTGCGCGAGGTGGCGCAGGCCGTGGGCTTGCCGCTGTATGAAGTCATCTCGCGCCGCGTACACCTCACCGAAGCGGGGCACACCCTGGCGCGCACAGCGCGGGCCATCGCGGGCGAGTGGGATGCGTTCGAGCAGCGCATCGCCGGTGCCAAAGGCTTGACCAGCGGGCGCCTCAAGGTCGCCGTGGTCAGCACCGCCAAATACTTTGTGCCGCGCCTCTTGGGCAGCTTCTGCAAGCTGCACCCGCACATCGACATCTCGCTCGAAGTGCTCAACCGCGACCACGTCATCCACCGCCTGCGCGCCAATCAGGACGACCTCTACGTCATGTCCATGCCGCCCGCCGACCTGCCGCTGGAGGACCAGATCCTCATGCCCAATCCCCTGGTCTTCATTGCCCCCGCAGGCCACCCGCTGGCGGCCAAGAAGCGCATCAAGCTGGATCAGCTACAGGCCGAGCGCTTCATCCTGCGCGAAAAAGGCTCGGGCACCCGCATGGCCACAGACGCGCATTTGCGCCAAGCCGGCTTTGTCCCTGGCAACGTGCTGGAGCTGGGCAGCAACGAAGCCATCAAGGAGTCGGTGGAGGGCCAGCTGGGCGTGTCCATCGTGTCCCTTCATGCTCTGGGCCCGCACCACGAGGGCTTGGCTTTGCTCAACGTGGTGGGTTTTCCTATCCGCTCGCAATGGCACCTGGTCTGGCCCAAGGGCAAACAGCTGTCACCGATTGCCGAGGTGTTTCGCGGGCACTTGATGGAAGAGGTGGAGGGGTGGATGGGGCGGGGGTAACACAGGAGTTCCATTGTCTCGCAATGGCGTTGAGCTGAAGCTGTGAGAGATCGCAGAGGTTTAAGGATGTCCTGCATAACCCTCGCGAGTCGGTGGTAGTGCGGATCGGGACAGGCCGCAAGGCGTCTTTTTGCAGCCAATAGCCGGGCTATTGGCAAGAAAAGCAACGCAGCGGACTGCCCGAGG
>NZ_QAIH01000307.1:0-4894 GCF_003060895.1 Acidovorax sp. HMWF029
GTGGCGGTGGTGGCGACGATGCCCCGGCCAGCCCCGCGCCAGCCCCATCGCCGTCGCCGTCGCCGTCGCCCCTGCCGCCACCGCCGCCTGGCAGCGTGGCCTATGGCAACCTCTCGCGCGCGAGCCTGGGGGCCGGCGCGGCGCTCAACGGAGCCATCCCTTTCCCGGCCGACAACCCCTGGAACACCGACATCAGCGGCGCCGAGGTGGACCCGGCCTCTGACAGCTTGATCGCCAGCATCGGCGCCGACAAGGGCCTGTACCGCGACTTCGGCTCCGGCCTGTGGGAGGGCGCGCCCATTGGCATCCCCTACCAGGTGGTCTCGGGCCAGCAGGCGCGGGTGGCCGTCGAGTACCAGGCCTACGGTGGCGAGAGCGACCCCGGCCCGTTTCCCATCCCGCTGGACGCACCGGTGGAAGGCGCGCCGGGGCAGAACGGCGACCGGCATGTGCTGGTGATCGACCGCGACAACCAGCGGCTGTATGAACTGGGGCGCGCCTTTGCACGCGGCGACCGCTGGGTGGCCGATGTGGGCGCCGTGTTCCACCTCGACAACAACACCGTGCGGCCCACCGCCAGGCCCGGCTGGACCAGCGCCGACGCCGCCGGGCTGCCCATCTTCCCCGGGCTGGTGCGGTACGACGAGGCCTCTCAGGGCGCGGGTGGCATCCGCCATGCGCTGCGCTTCACGGCGGCGCGCACACGCCGCGCGTTTGTGCCACCGGCCACACACTATGCGTCGTCGAACACCGACCCCAACCTGCCGCCCATGGGCATGCGCGTGCGCCTCAAAGCAGCCTACGCCATCCCCGCCAGCTTCAGCCCCGAGGCCCAGGCCATCCTGGTGGCGCTCAAGACCTACGGCATGTTCCTGGCCGACAACGGCTCGGACTGGTTTCTCAGCGGCGCCCCCGATGCACGCTGGAACAACGACCGCCTGCGCGCCGAGCTGGCCTCGGTCAAGGGGCGTGACCTGGAGGTGGTGAAGATGGTGGGGTTGGTCACGCAGGTGTAGTGCCGCGCCCCGCGCCGCATGGCGGCGTGCATCCGTACTGCAGAGGTAGTATTGCTATCATTTGTATAGCTTTAAAGGCATGCTGGTCGCGCGGAGAAGCCTGCTTTTCCTTGATTTTTTTGGATCAGGCGTGCTGTGCCCGCGCAGACGGTGGGATCTGGCTGAACACGAGTGCCGCCACGATCAGCGTTGCGCCCGCCAGGCCCGCCCAGCCCAGCCGTTCGCCCAGCAGCACCCAGGCCGTGAGGGCGGCGAACACCGGCTCCAGCCCAAACACGATGGCGCTGCGCATGGCGTCCACGCGCTGCTGGCCCCAGGCCTGCAGCGTGACCACCACCACGCTGGCCAGCAGGCCCAGGTAGAGCAGCGCCACCCAGGCTTCGGTCGGCAAGTGTGCGGTGGACTGCAGCCAGCCCATGCCCCCGTCGCGGCCCAGCAGCAGCAGGGTGGAGGCCGCCGCCATCACCGTGGCCTGCGCTGCCGCCATGCGCGTGGCGCGCAGGGGGCGTGCTGCCGTGCGGCGCGCGCATTCCTCCAGCGCCAGGATGTAGAGGGCATAGAACACGGTGCTGGCCAGTGTCAGCGTATCGCCCAGGTTCCAGGGCTCGTTCTCATGAAACATCAAGGTCATGCCGGCCAGGGCCATTGCGCAGGCCGCCCACAGCCGCCAGCCATAGCGCCGCCCCAGGGCGGCCATCGCAATCAGCGGCACCACCAGCACATTCAGGCCGGTCACAAACGCATTGCGGTTGCTGCTGGTGCGCGCCAGCCCCTCGATCTGCAGCCAGAACGCAAGGAACAGCAGCACACCCAGGGCGCAGCCCCACAGGCGCTCTTGGCGCCACATGCCCCACCACAGCGGTGCCAGCACCGCCAGCGCAATCACAAACCGCAGCCAGATGATTTGCAGCGCATCCAGCTGGGTAGACAACAGCTTCATGGCCGGGAAGGTGGTGCCCCACACCACGGTGACGGCCAGCAGGGCCATCAGGCCAAAACGTTCGGGTTTCATCGATAGGCAAAGAGGCAATGCAATAAACGAAAAAAGGCTGGCCGGTTGCCCGGCCAGCCTGCTTCAACGCGGCGAAGGCTTAGTTGAAGAGATAACGGGCCTGCAGGTTCAGGCGCAGCATGTCGCCCTGCTGGCCGTCGAACGTGGTGCGGCGGCCACCGATCAGCTCGCCGCCCAGTTCCACGTTCTTGATCGGCAGGTAGTACATGCCAGCGTGCCACTGGTAGAGCTTGTGGTTGCCTTCGGCGCCGTAGGCATTCACGTACGCATCACCCAGGTGGTTGCGCGAACGCACCAGGCCCAATGAGACCGTGCCACGCAGCTGTTCGCTGAACACGTTGGACAGGCCAAGCACCACGCCGTGCGACTTGTCAAGGCGCACCGTGCCGCCGTCCAGCACCGGGTAGTTGGTGCCCACCAGGTAGGCGCCGTCGCCATCGCCGTCCAGGCGCGTGTACTGCGCCATCAGCGTGGTGGTGCCGGTGATCTTGTAGCCAGCGCCCAGACCAAAGCCTGTGCCGCGCTTGGACACGCCGGACACGCGCTGTTCGTGCGACATCAGGCGGGCATTCACGTTGCCCCAGTCGTAGGCCTTGTCCATGCGGGCCACGAGGTTGGGGCTGCGTGCGCCGTCTGTGGGCTCTTCCAGTGCGAACTGGAACTTGGCGATGCTGGGGTTGTTGTAGGTATAGCGGATCTGCGTGGGACGGCGGAAGGTGGCGCCGGGTGGGCCATTGAAGTCCACCGTCTCAGGCAGGTTGTCCGTGTCCATGAAGGTGGACCAGGTCTGGCCGATCAGCCAGCCTGCGTATTCGCCGTAGGCATGGCGCAGGCGCAGGCGGTTGCGGTTGCACTCGGCGCCGCAGTAGGCATAGAAGTCGGCTTCGATCTTGGTGTTGAAGGTGCCCACGGAGGTGGGTGTGGAGGTCTCGAAACCAAAGCGCGAGGTCTGTGCGGTCAGGCTGGTCTTGCCGTTGCGCGTGTTGCCCAGGGGCTGTTCCATCAGGTTGGTGAAGGTGTCGCCAGGGGCCGTGCCCTTGAAGTCCTTGACCATGTTGGCTTCTGCAAAACCGTACACGCGGATCGAGGTTTCGCTGCCCGGCAGGCGGAAGCTGCCAGGGATGTCGCCCAGCACCACTGCGTCCTTCTGCTTGAGCTCCACCGCTTCGATGCGGTCGTTCCATGCCGATGCAGACGCGGCTGGGGCGGCAGGTGCTTGTGCCTGTTGGGCCTTGAGCTGGTTCAGCTCAGCGCGCAGGGCTTTGAGCTCATTGCGCATGTCTTCGAAATCCTTGGCAGTCTGCGCAAAGGCTGCGGGTGGCAGGCTGCACAGGCCGGCGGCCATCAGGGCGAGGAACGTGTGGTTCAGTTTCATGGTCACTCCGGTAGGGGTTGTTGGCTTTTTTGTGGATGTCACATGGACCTGGATCTCAGGTGCCCATGGCATGGGGTGAGGCACAGAGCGCATCAGGTAGGCGCGGCCCGAGGCGACTCAGGGGGGGCTTCATTTCTTCAGGCCCCCATGCGGCCGATGAAGGCGCGGATGCGGTCGTTGGCGGGGTTGCTGAAAAATTCGGCGGGCGGGGCGTCGTGCGCGATGCGGCCCTGGTCAAAGAACATCACGCGGTCGGACACCTCGCGGGCAAAGCCCATCTCGTGGGTCACCACGATCATGGTCATGCCGCCACGGGCCAGTTCGCGCATCACGTCCAGCACCTCCTGCACCATCTCGGGGTCCAGGGCCGAGGTGGGTTCGTCGAACAGCATCACCTTGGGCTGCATGGCCAGCGCGCGCGCAATGGCCACGCGCTGCTGCTGGCCGCCCGACAGTTGCCAGGGGTACTTGTGGGCGTGGTCCTGCATGCCCACGCGGCGCAGCAGGGCCATGGCCTGCTCGTAGGCCTGCGCGCTTGGCGTGTGGCGGATGCGGCGCGGCGCCAGCGTCACGTTGTCCAGCACGCTCATGTGGCCGAACAGGTTGAACTGCTGGAACACCATGCCGACCTCGCTGCGCTGCTTTTGCAGGGTGTGCTGGTCGTCACCCACAGCTTCGCCACCGATGGTGATGGTGCCGCTGTCGTGCGGCTCCAGCCGGTTGATGGCGCGCAGCAAGGTGCTCTTGCCCGAGCCCGAGGCACCGATGATCACGGTCACCTCGCCGGTGTTGAAGGTGGTCGAGACGTCCTTGAGCACCTGGTGCGTGCCAAAAGATTTGCAGACCCGGTCCACGACGATAAAAGGAGTGGCTTGGCCTGTCGTCATTTGTTGCGGCCTTCCACGTCAAAACGGTACTCCACCGCGTTCGAGATCTGGGTGACCAGCGTGGTCAGCAGCAGGTAGGTGATGGCCACGGTGGACAGCGTGGCGATCGGCTGGAAGGTGGCCGATTGGATGCGGTTGCCCACGTTGGTCAGCTCCACCACGCCAATCGCATAGGCCAGCGAGGAGTCCTTGAGCAGCGCCACAAAGTTGCTCACCAGCGGCGGCAGCGAGATCTTGAACGCCTGGGGGAACACCACGTCAAAAAAGACATGTATCCGGCCCAGGCCCAGCGCCTTGGCGGCCTCGGTCTGGCCACGGGGCACGGCCAGCAGCCCGGCGCGGATGGCTTCGGCGTTGTAGGCGCCCACGTTCAGGCCCAGGGCCAGCACGGCAGCGGCAAAGTCGGGCAGGTTCAACCCTGGCACCAGCACCGGCAACGCGAAGTACACGAACAGAATCTGCACCAGAAGCGGCGTGCCCCGGATGACCCAGATGTAGAAGCCGGCAGCCCAGCGCACGGCCGCCCAGCGCGCTGTGCGGGCCAGGGCCGCGCCGGTCCCCAGCACCAGGCCGACGCTGCCGCTGATCAGCGTGAGCCACAGCG
>NZ_QAIH01000307.1:4904-8335 GCF_003060895.1 Acidovorax sp. HMWF029
GTGAGCATGAAAAACCCCGGGCGTGCCGCTTACTGGCAGCGCACGTCTTCGTTGAAATACTTCTTGGACAGTGCGGCGTAGCTGCCATCGGCCATCACTTCGGACAGGGCCTTGTTCCAGCCACCGGCCAGCGAGCTGTTGCCCTTGGCCACAGCGGCGGCGATGCGCTCGATGAACAGCATGTCACCCAGCTTGAAACCAGCGCCGGGGTTCTTCTCCGCCACGGCCTTGGCCACAAAGCGGTCGGTCACCCAGGCGTCCACACGGCGCGAGTTCAGGGCGCTGCGGGCGTCCACGTCGGTGGGGAAGTTCTTCATCTCCTTGATCGACGAGACCTTCTGCACGTTTTCGAGGTAGCTGGTGCCGGTCTGCACCGCCACAATCTTGCCTGCCAGGTCCTTGGCGGTCTTGATGGCGGGGTCCATGGCGATGATCATGCCGCCCGAGCAGTAGTGGGGCTCGGTGAAGGTCACAGCCTTGGCGCGCTCTTCGGTGATGCCGTGCGAGGCGATCACCAGGTCCCAGCGGTCCTGGCGCAGGCCGGTCAGCAGTGCGTCAAAGCCCAGCGTCTTCCACTGGATGGTCAGGCCCATCTTCTTGGCCACGAGTTCAGCCACTTCCACTTCGAAGCCGGTCAACGTGGTGCCGTTGAAGAAATTGAATGGAGCGAACTGCCCTTCAGTGGCGATGAGGATCTTGCCGTCCTTCTTCACCTCGTCCAGTGTCCGGGCCTGGGCGGCGAATGCGGCGCAAAGCGCGAGGGCGGTGGCGACAGCCTTGAACAATTTCATGGGATGGGTCCTGTACGGGGTATTTCAGGTACAAAAAATCCGGCATGCGGGTAAGCAGGCCGGAGGCGAAGGGAACGAGGGCGAGGTCATCGCCAATGGCGAAGTCTGCCGTCATTAAATAGACATGATTATAAAGATGCGATTTTTTCCTTGACACCGCAGGCAACCTCGGGAGGCGCTTGTGTGCCTATTCGCAACAGGTTTAGACGGAGCTCCCGAACTCTCGGGAGCGCAGTGTTAGCGCAGGAACGCGTCGTAGCCGGTCTTCAGGATGAGGGTACTCACCACCAGAATGAAGATGCCGCGCACGAAGCCGGTGCCGTGTTTGAGCGCCATGTGGGTGCCCAGCAGGCTGCCTGCCACGTTGGCCACGGCCAGCGTCACGGCAAAGTGCCACCACACGTGGCCCTTGGCCGCAAACAGCACGATGGCGGCAATGTTGGTGGCGCAGTTGAGCAGCTTGGCCGATGCCGATGCGTTGAGGAAGTCGTAGCCAAGCAGCCGCACGAACAGGAACACGAAGAAGCTCCCGGTGCCAGGGCCGAAGAAGCCGTCATAAAACCCGATGAGCACACCGATCAGCCCTGCTACCAGCACCTCGGTGCGGCCTGCAAAGCGCGGGGTGTGGTGTCGTCCCAGCTCCTTTTTGGCCAGGGTGTAAACCAGCACGGCCAGCAGCACCAGGGGCAGCAGCTTGCGCAGGAAGTCGGCCGAGATCACGGTGACGGCCCAGGCGCCCGCAAATGACCCCGCAAAACCGGCAGCCGCTGCGGGCAACATGGCCTGCCAGCGGATCTGCACTCGGCGGCTGTATTGCCAGGTGGCCATGGCCGTGCCCCACACCGAAGCCGCTTTGTTGGTGCCCAGCAGCGTGGCCGGTGGCGCACCCGGAAACGCAGCAAACAACGCGGGCACCATCACCAGCCCCCCGCCTCCCACGATCGCATCCACAAAGCCTGCGAGCAGTGAGGCCAGGGTCATCAAAATCCATTCCATGGCGCGATTTTCGCACCTGGGTTGCTATTAATTCAGGACTGAACGGACGCGCTGGGCGCCCGGGTTACTTTCCGAGCAGGCAAGAAAAAGGCGCTGGGATCGCCAGCGCCTGGAAAGTGAATGCACCTCGTTGGGTGCTTTGAATTGGGTTGTTGGTAGAAAGTGTCTCCTCGGGCCCCTCGCTTGGCACACCGAAGCGCGCTTTCGAGTGCCGCAACTGTAACGGCTGCACCCTGCTGGTGCATTGGGGGTTTCCCGCCCCCCTTTGTTGGGCGCGTTGCCTGGCACAGGCCCCGAATCGGGGGGCGGCCGCCTGGCATGGCTCGTGCAGTGCGCTGTAACAAATTGCGAAGGGAGCCTTCATGCGGGGAGTCTTGCACCGGTTCGTGGCGGTTGTGTGGTTGTGCGTGGGTCTGTGTGCCAGTGTGCTGGCGCAGAGCCCGCCCGAGGCGGTGGTCGGTGGGGCCGCCCCTGCAGCGACAGCGGTGGCGCTCACGCGCCCGTCCCTGGTCGCGCAGGACACTGTGAATGCGGCACACACCGGGTGGATGATGACCTCCACCGCCCTGGTGCTGCTCATGACGCTGCCTGGTATTGCGCTGTTCTATGCGGGCATGGTGCGCAAGAAGAATGTGCTCAACACCATGGCCAGTGTGGTGGCGATTGCGGCGCTGGTCAGCCTGCTGTGGTTTGCGGCGGGTTATCCCTTGCATTCACGCCTGGCAGTGCCTGGCTGGGAGGTTGGGAGCGCGCGGGCTTTGCTGGGCTGGACTTGGACCTGGCGGGCAGCAAGCTCGCTGTGAGCCATGTGGCGCCCCACATTCCCGAATCGGTGTACGCCATGTTCCAGCTCACGTTTGCCATCATCACCGCCGCGCTGTTGGTGGGCGCGCTGGTGGAGCGCATGCGGTTCTCGGCCATGTTGGTCTTCGTCGGCCTGTGGACCCTGGTCGTCTACGCCCCGGTGGCGCATTGGGTGTGGGAGCCTGGCGGCTGGCTGGCGCAAATGGGGGCGCTCGACTTTGCCGGGGGCTCGGTGGTACACGTGAACGCGGGCGTGGCCGGGCTGGTGTGCGCCTGGTTCCTGGGCCGCCGCACGGGTTATGGCCGCGAGCCCTTCGAGCCCTACAGCCTGGGCCTCACCATGGCGGGCGCAGGCCTGTTGTGGGTCGGATGGTTTGGCTTCAATGCGGGCTCGGCTGTGGCGGCCGACGGCCGTGCCGGGCTGGCCATGGCGGTGACGCACCTGGCCGCTGCGGCCGGTGCGCTGGCGTGGATGCTGGGCGAATGGGTGGTGCGTGGGCGCCCGTCGCTGCTGGGGCTGTGCTCTGGCCTGGTCGCTGGCCTGGTGGCCATTACCCCGGCGGCGGGTTTTGTCACGCTGCGTTCGGCTGTGGTGATTGGCTTGGTGGCGGGCCTGGCCTGCTACTGGGGCGCCACGGGGCTCAAGCGGCTGCTGCGGGTGGATGACTCGCTCGATGTGTTCGGCGTGCATGGCATTGGCGGCATCGTGGGCTCGTTGCTCACGGGCGTGCTGGCCAGCCGCACGGTGGGCGGCGTGCAGGGCAGCCTGCTCACCCAGGCCATTGGAGTGGGCGCGGTGATGGTCTACAGCCTGGTGGTGACGGCTGCGCTGCTGTGGCT
>NZ_QAIH01000307.1:8345-19121 GCF_003060895.1 Acidovorax sp. HMWF029
ACGAACAGAGCGAGCAGACCGGGCTCGACATCGCACAGCACCGCGAGCACCTTGGGGGGTGACCCACAGTTCCCTGGATGACTGAGATGCCGTAAGGAGCCGACCATGCCCGATTCCGACAAGCTTGCCATTGCTGCCCATCTGCACGTGCTGCTGCGCCGCAAGACGGGGCGCGTGACCGACACCGAATGGATGGCCACCAACGCAGAATACGCGCTGGAGATCGTGCGCTTTGCGCGCTTGCGCGCACAGGAAGACGACGCGCCGGAGCTGGCCGAGTGGGCCGACCGGCTGGACCATGCACTGCACCAGGATGCCTCCTCTGCAGCGCGCAAGCCTTTGCTGGACGTGGCCGCACAGGCGGTGCGGCAGCGCTTGGCGCCACCACCTCCTCCACCGCCCGAAGTGCCGCGCTACGTGGGGGGTATCCGCTGATCGGGCCTGCGCGTTAGCGCGGGCGTCGTGTTATCCCCGCCGCGCCGCGATGATCCATTCGGCCGCCTTTTCGGCAACCATCAGCGTAGGCGAGTTGGTGTTGCCGCTGGTGATGGTGGGCATGGCACCCGCATCCACCACGCGCAGCCCGGCCACCACGCCGCCACGCCCATCGCGCACGCGCAGCTGCGCGTCGAGCACGGCCATCGGGTCATCATCGCGCCCCATCTTCGTCGTGCCCACGGGGTGGAAGATGGTGGTGGCGATGTCGCCGGCCAGGCGCGCCAGGTCTTCGTCGCTTTCAAACTGCGCGCCGGGCTTCCACTCCTCGGGCCGGTATCTGGCCAGCGCGGGCTGGGCCACGATGCGGCGCGTGACCCGCAGGCTGTCGGCGGCCACCTGGCGGTCCTCGGGCGTGCTCAGGTAGTTGGGGGCGATGGCAGGCGCGGTCTTGAAGTCGGCGTTCTTGATCTGCACCGTGCCCCGGCTCGTGGGGTTGAGGTTGCACACGCTGGCGGTGAACGCCGGAAAGCTGTGCAGCGGTTCGCCAAACGCATCAAGCGACAGCGGTTGCACGTGGTACTGGATGTTCGGATACGGCTGGTCGGCGCTGCTGCGTGTGAAGGCACCCAGCTGCGAGGGCGCCATGCTCATGGGGCCGCTGCGTTTGAGCGCGTATTCGAGCCCGATCTTGGCCTTACCGACCAGCGAGTTGGCCATGGTGTTGAGCGTTTTCACCCCTTGCACCTTGAACACCGCGCGGATCTGCAGGTGGTCCTGCAGGTTGGCGCCCACGCCCGGCAGGTCCACCTTCACATCCACGCCGTGCTGGCGCAGCAGCGCGGCGGGGCCGATGCCCGACAGCTGCAGCAGCTGCGGCGAGTTGACTGCCCCCGCACTCAGGATCACCTCACCCGTGGCATGGGCGGTGACCATCTCCTGGCCGTCCCACACCATCACGCCCGTGCAGCGTTTGCTGCCATCGGGCTGTGTTTCGACCACGAGCTTGGCCGCTTGCGCGCTGGTCCACATCTCGAAGTTGGGGCGGCCATAGCAGGTGGGCCGCAAAAATGCCTTGGCGGTGTTCCAGCGCCAGCCACTTTTCTGGTTGACCTCGAAGTAGCCCACACCTTCGTTGCTGCCGCTGTTGAAGTCGTCGGTGGCCGGGATACCCGCCTGCTGCGCAGCGTGGGCAAAGGCGTCCAGCACGTCCCAGCGCAGGCGCTGTTTTTCCACCCGCCACTCGCCGGTGCTGCCAGTGGCCTTGTTGCCGTGCAGGCGTTTGAAATTTTCGTTCACGCCGCTGGGCTGGTCCAGGCGCCAGTGGTCCTCGTGGCGGCGGAAGTAGGGCAGGGCGTTGTCCCAGCGCCAGCCGGCGTCGCCGGTCAGCTCGGCCCACTGGTCGTAGTCGCGCGCCTGGCCGCGCATGTAGATCATGCCGTTGATGCTGCTGCAGCCGCCCAGCGTCTTGCCGCGTGGATAGCGCAGGGTGCGGCCGTTCAGGCCTGCGTCGGGCTCGGTGTTGTAGAGCCAGTCGGTGCGCGGGTTGCCGATGCAGTACAGGTAGCCCACGGGGATGTGGATCCAGTGGTAGTCGTCCTTGCGGCCCGCCTCGATCAGTAGCACGCGGTGGCGGCCGTCGGCGCTCAGGCGGTTGGCGAGCAGGGCACCGGCCGTGCCCCCGCCGATGATGATGGTGTCAAACGTTGTGTCGCTCATGGGTGAAGGGGCGGGCAATGTGGGGGGTTGTAACGGTGGGCCATTGTGCGGATCGCTCAAGCCCTGTCGATAGGGTGTGTGCGGTTTGCTACATATTTAGTAGCTGTTGGGGTTTGCTGGTAGCGCGCTGGGCCCTGTTTTGATAATAATTACATGCCATCGGGGCTGGCCTGTGCTTGGCGCCCGCGTGCCCGGCGGGGCTGGCAAGGCGAGGTCCGCTACCATGCACCCTCTTCCTTTCTGCTTCTTGACTTCCACATACCTCTGGCTGCTTGCGCAGCCCGGCCCATGACCGACCACGCTCCCCGCATTGTTCGCACCGAGACGCCCCAGGGGCCGTGTGCGCAGGTGCGTGGGCGCTGGGGCGCGGCCGAGCTGGGTTCCGAGTTGCAATGGAAGGCGGTGTCCGAGCAGTTGCGCGGCTGCCCCGCTGAACCCGCCCTGGGCTGGGACCTGCGGGAACTGCAGTGGCTGGACCATGTGGGTGCGCAGCTGCTGTGGAACCACTGGCAGCATGCCTGGCCCGTGCAGCTGGCCTGCACTGAGGGCCAGCGCACGATGCTGTCGCGCGTGGCGCAGTTCACCACCGTGGCCCCCCCGCCCGAGCCCTGGCGCCTGGGCGACCAGATCGACCACCTGGGTGTGCTGGTGCTGCATGGCGTGGACCACGCCCGCCACCTGCTGGAGATGGTGGGGCAACTGGTGCTGGACCTCGTGCGCCTTGCACGCGCCCCGCGCAAGGGGCCTTGGCGCGATGTGTCCGGCCACCTGTACCGCATGGGCGCCACGGCCCTGCCCATCACGGCGCTGGTGGGCTTTTTGATCGGTGTGGTGCTGGCCTACCTCATGAGTCTGCAGCTGCGGCAGTTTGGCGCCGAGTCGTTCATCGTCAACATCCTGGGCATCTCGCTCATCCGCGAGCTGGGGCCCATGCTGGCAGCCATCCTGGTGGCGGGACGTTCGGGCTCGGCCATCACCGCGCAGATCGGTGTGATGCGCGTGACAGAAGAGCTGGACGCCATGCGCGTGATGGGCATCCCGCATGGCTTTCGGCTGGTGATGCCGCGCACGCTGGCGCTGGCGCTGGCCATGCCGCTCATCAGCGTGTGGACCACGTTGGCCGCGCTGGCGGGGGGCATGCTGGCCGCCGACATTGCCATGGACATCTCCCCGTCCTACTTTGTGCAGGCGCTTCCGGCCGCCGTGAAGGTGGGCAACCTCGGGCTGGCCATGGCCAAGTCGGTGGTGTTTGGTGCGTTTATCGCGCTCATCGGCTGCCACTGGGGCCTGCGCGTCAAACCCAACACACAGAGCCTGGGCGAGGGCACGACGGCCTCGGTGGTGTCGTCCATCACCATGGTGATCATCGTGGACGCGCTGTTTGCCGTGGCTTTCAAAAACATTGGTATCTGATGATGACGGCCCGCACCGCGCTTCCTGAGCACATCCCGGTCGCCGCGCACGAGCCGCCCATCGTGGACGTGCGCGGCCTGTGGTCGCAGTTTGGCAAGGGCAGCGAAACCTTCACCGTGCACCAGGACCTGAACTTCGCCGTGCAGCGCGGCGAGATGCTGTCGCTGGTGGGGGGCTCGGGCACGGGCAAGACCGTGCTGCTGCGCCAGATCCTCGGCCTGGCCCGGCCCACGCGGGGGCAGGTCACGGTGCTGGGCCGCCCGGCGTCCGAGATGGGACGCGAGGGCGCGGCCAGCCGGGTGGGCATGTTGTTCCAGCACGGGGCGCTGTTCTCGGCGTTCAACGTGCTCGACAACGTGGCTTTTGCACTGCGTGAGCAGGGCACATTGCCCGACGACCTGGTGCGCGATGCCGCGCTGGTCAAGCTGCAGATGGTGGGCCTCAAGCCCGAGCACGCCACGCGCATGCCGGCCGACCTGTCGGGTGGCATGGTCAAGCGCGTGTCGCTGGCGCGCGCGCTCATCATGGACCCGCCGCTGCTGCTGCTCGACGAGCCCACTGCCGGGCTGGACCCGAGCAGCTCCGACGATTTCTGCGCCCTGCTGCGCGAGCTGCGCGCGGCGCTGGGGCTCACGGTGGTGATGGTCACGCACGACCTCGATACCTTGTTTGCGCTCAGCACCCGTGTGGCCGTGCTGGCCGACAAGAAGGTGATCGTCACCGGGCCGCCCCACGAGGTGGCGCATTTCAAGCACCCGTTCATCGAACATTTCTTCCTGGGTGAACGTGGCCAGCGCGCCATGGCCCCGGTGCAATCTGTGGAGCCTGCCGCTGCGCCCACGCCCGCAAAGGAACCCCGCTGATGGAAAACAAATCCCATGCTCTCGCCGCTGGCATCTTTGTGCTGGTGGTCGCCGCCATGCTGGCGGGCCTCGCGATCTGGCTCACCCGCGACAACGCCAACTACGAGCAGTATGAACTCTCCACCCGCGATGGCGTCAGTGGCCTGCAGCCCCAGGCCGCAGTGCGCTACAAGGGCGTGTCCGTGGGCAAGGTCACCCGCATCGGATTTGACCCGCAGGTCACCGGCAACGTGCTGATCCGTATCGCCGTCAACGAACAGGCGCCTATCAGCCCCACGACCTTTGCGGTGCTGGGCTACCAGGGCGTCACGGGGCTGGCCCATGTGCTGCTTGACGATGCCGAAAAGCCTTACCCCGAACTGCCCCCCGGCCCGAGCGGCCTGCCGCGTCTGCCGCTCAAGCCCTCGCCCTTTGGCAAGTTGGCCGAGCAGGCCCCCGCTATCCTCACCCAGGTGGAAGAAGCCACACGCCGCATCAACCAGCTGCTGGGTGATGGCAACCAGCAAAAACTCTCCGAGGCGCTGTCCAACATCGGCCAGGCCGCTGGCAGCGTCAACACCCTCACCCAGCGGCTCGACGCCACCGTGACCCAGCGCCTGGACCCGGCCCTGGCCGCTCTGCCACCCCTGGCCAGCGATGCGCGCCAGACCCTGCAGTCACTGCAGCAGGCCGGCGCTGGCGTGTCGGCGCTGGCGGCGGATCTGGGAAAAACCACCCAGCGCCTCAACGCTGAAGGCGGTGCCATCGACCAGATCACCCTCGGCACCCAGTCGCTCGCACGCGCGGCCGACCAGTTCAGCGCCGCCACCCTGCCGCGCGTGACGCGCGCCGCCGACGACACTTCGCGCGCAGCCCGCCAGCTCGGGCGTGCGGCCGGGGGTATCACTGACAACCCGCAGCTGTTCATCTATGGCTCGGGTCGCATCCCGCCTGGTCCGGGTGAGGCTGGATTTGCGCCTTGAGGAGATGTGAAATACTATGAAAAACATAGCTAAAAAGTCATATGTAGCAGGCGGAGCCGGCATTTTTTTCCTCGTTCTTGCAGGCTGTTCGGCTCTGCCCACACCACCTGCGCGCCCGGCGCTGTATGACTTTGGCCCGGGTGCCGTGGTTTCGGCCCCCACCGACCGCCGCGCGCCTCTGGCGCCGCTGGCCCTGGCCGACGTGGAGGCCACGGGCCTGCCCGATGGCAGCAACGCCGTGCTCTACCGCCTGGCCTATGCCGACGGCCAGCAACTGCGCCCCTACAGTCAGGCGCGCTGGAGTCTGCCACCCGCCCAGCTGGTGCAGCAGCGCCTGCGCGAGCAACTGGGCCAGCGGCGCGCCATCCTCAAAGCCGACGACGGCGCCGCCCAGGCCCGCGACCCGGCCCAAGGCGGCAAGCTGCCGCTGGTGCTGCGTGTGGAGCTGGAGGAGTTCAGCCACCTGTTCACCAGCCCCACCGACAGCAGCGGCGTGGTGCGCCTGCGCGCCACGGTGGTCGAGCTGACCCCGGCAGGCGAATCCCTGCGCGGCCAGCGCGTGTTCATCGCCCAGCAGCCCGCGCGCTCAGCCGATGCCGTGGGTGGGGTGGCGGCACTGGCCGACGCCTCGGGCCGCGTGGCGCAGGAGCTGGCGCAGTGGGTGGAGCAGATGGGGCGGTAGGTCAGGGGCTCAGCCGGGCGGCTTTGCCGAAGAGGGGGCGGGAGACTGGTATGGCCCGCCCTCGATCCCCGTCACCACCCGCGCATAGCGCGCAAAACTCCAGTACGCCCAGGCCCAGTCCAGCAGCACCACCAGGCGGTTGCGAAAGCCAATCAAAAAGTACACGTGCGCAAACAGCCAGAACAGCCACGCAAAGTAGCCTGAAAACCGCACCGGCCCGGCGGGTGAGGTGAGGTCCACCACGGCGGAGTTGCGGCCTATGGTGGCCAGGTTGCCGTAGTCGCGGTAACGGAATGGCTTTGTGGGCTGCCCGGCCAGTCGGCGCAGGATGTTGGCGGCCGTGGCGCGCCCCATCTGCTTGGCGCCGGGCGACACGCCGGGCACGGGGGCGGGTTCGTGGCCGGGCGCGTGGCTCTTGGCGGCAGCCAGGTCGCCAATCACGCTGATCTCGGGGTGGCCGGGCAGGCTCAGGTCGGGCGCTACCACTACGCGGCCTGCGCGGTCGGTGGAGGCACCGGTGGCTTCGGCCAGGTGGCGGCCCAACGGGGAGGCCGCCACGCCCGCCGCCCAGACAATGCATTTGCTATTTATTTGATAGCTATCAGGGCTTGATGATTGCGCGGAGAAGGCTGATTCGACCCTCAAACCTTGCGCATCGATGGCTGTGACGCGGGCGTTCAGGCGCACATCCACGCCCAGTTTCTCGAGTTGCTCCCTGGCGCGCTGGCTTAAGCGCTCGGGCATGGCCTGCAGCACGCGGGTGCCGCCTTCGAGCAGGATGATTTTGGCGTTCGCAGGATCGATGTGGCGGAACTCGCCGGGCAGTGTGTGGCGCGCGATCTCGGCCAAGGTGCCTGCCATCTCCACGCCCGTGGGGCCTGCGCCCACAACCACGAAGTTGAGCCAGTCGGCGCGGCGCGCCGGGTCGGTTTCTTTCTCGGCAGCCTCGAAGGCCAGCAGCACGCGGCGGCGGATCTCGAAGGCGTCGTCCAGGGTCTTGAGGCCGGGCGCATAGGCCGCCCAGTCGTCGCGGCCGAAATAGCTGTGGGTGGCACCTGCGGCCACGATGAGGTGGTCGTAGGGCAGGTGGCCCCCGTCGGCGAGGTGCACGCAGCGCCGGGCCACGTCGATGTGTGTGACCTCGCCCAGCAGCGTGGTCACGTTGGGCTGGCGGCGGAACAGGTGGCGGATGGGCGCCGCAATCGCCGGGGCCGACAGCCCGGCCGTCGCCACCTGGTAGAGCAGGGGCTGGAAGAGGTGGTGGTTGGTCTTGTCCACCAGGGTCACATCCACCGCGGCACCCTGCAGAGCACGGGCCGCTTCCAGGCCGCCAAAGCCGCAGCCGATGATGACGACGCGCTGTGGTTGCGGGGCGTTTCCAGAGGGGGCGGGGGAATTGCGCATGCCCCCATTATTGGGGCGGCCGCGCCCGCTGTGCCGGGGCGGTGGGGAGGCAGGGCACGCCGCTGCGTGCCCTGTGGTCAGGCCATGAAGCCGAGGTTGGTGGGGTAATCGGCCCCGCCAAAGTGACGCAGGTTGGGCAGCACGCCCGCCAGTTCGCTGTTGCTTACGCCAAACCAGCTGGCCAGCGTGGCGGCGTACTGATCCACCGAGGTGCTGGGCAGCAGGCGGCCCTGGCCCACATGCCACTGGTCGTTGGCGTCGGCGGTGTTGGCAATGCTGACCGGCGGCGCCTTGCCATAGAACGCCTTGCCCTTGACCGCGCCGCCCACCATGAGGTGGTGGCTACCCCATCCGTGGTCCGAGCCGTCGCCGTTGGAGCTGAGCGTGCGGCCGAAGTCCGATGCGGTGAAGGCCGTGACCTTGTCGGCCACGCCCAGCTCAACGGTGGCGTTGTAGAACGCGGTCATGGCCTCGCTCACACGCTGCATGAGCACGGGTTGCTGCGAGATCAGGTTGTCGTGCAGGTCGAAGCCGCCCAGGGACACCATGAACACTTGGCGCTTGCTGCCCAGCGCCGAGCGCGCCCCGATGAGGCGTGCCACCATCTTCATCTGGTTGGCCAGCGAGTTGTTGCTCGGGAAGGGGGTGCCCAGCGTGATGGCGGACAGACCGTTGGTGATCTGGCTCTCGGCTGTGACAGCACGGGTGGTGACCCGGGTGTACTCGTTCTCCAGCGTCTGCGTGCTGCCTTGCTGGATCAGCGAAGTGAGTGCGGTTCGTACAGCCGAGGAGCCATACACGTTGTTCTTCACGCCGTTGATGGCCACGGCGCCGTTGGTGCTGACTTGGTATTGCAGTGCGGAGTCGCCCGACAGGAACACCGCATTGCCCGTGACCGAGATGCAGGTGAACAGCGAGTTGCCGTTGGACGATAGCGCCAGGTCGCCGATGTTGCCGCCCCAGCCCACGGTGGAGCCCTCGGGCGAAGAAGACTGCCACACCGATTGCTGGTCGTTGTGCGAGAACAGTTTGGGAGGAATCGGGTAGGTGTTGCGGTCGGCGCTGTTGAACTGCGTACGGGTCAGGGGCACCACCAGCGGTCCCACGTTGAGTTGCACGGCGGCCTTGCCACTGTTGAAGAGGCCCGTGAGCCCCGTCATGGCCGGGTGCAGCGCGTACTGGCGTCCCCCGGGCAGGGCTGTGGTGGGGTTCAGTAGCGTGGGGGTGAGGTCGGCCTTGGCCAGTGCAATGCCACCCGCCGTCTGGCCGGAGCCGCCACCTCGTATGGTGTTGTAGCGGTTGTAGCTGTCGTCGTCGTAGGTAACCACGGTGTTGGCATAGTCATTTCCGCCATACAGGAAGACGCAGACCAGGGCCTTGTAGTCGGTGGCGGTGAAGGCGGCGGCCTCGCCCATGGCGGCAAGATTCAGCGCAAAGGGCAGAGCGGTGCCCGCCAGGCCCAGTTGGGTGGAGCGGCGCAGGAAGGCGCGGCGCGTGTGGAGTTCGGGTTGAAGCAGGTGCATGGCTGGGCTTCTTGGGTTCTGTCGGCGGGGCTGACGGGGCTTACTTTTGAATGAGGTATTCGGCCGAGGCCATCACCAGGAAGACGGCGGCTGCCACGCGGTCGAGCTTGGCGTTTTCCGTGCTGGCTGCTGTGACGGCCGTGGCCTTCAGTGCATCGGAGATGAGCTTGACCGTATTCGCCGAGAGCTGGCCCGCACACATCAGCAGGTTGATGCGCGCGACCAGGGCATCGGCGTCGGCCACGATGGCCAGCTCGTTGGCGTAGGTGGCCTTGATGTCGTAACCATTGTTGGACGTGCTGGCGTTGTTGGGCAGCTCCGGTGCGTTTACAAAGATGCCGTTGCGGATCACGCTCTGCATGTAGTTGAGGTAGCCGCCCACGCTGCTTTCGTTGACCAGCTGGAACTCGGGCGCTACAGCCCCGGTGGCCGCCAGGGCGGTGGAGGGGGGCACATACCCCGGGCGGAAGAAGTTGAACACCGAAGGCGAGCGCAGCGGGCTTTGCCCCAGGCGGGAGCCGGGGTCGGTCAGGTCGCCGATTTTCCAGCTGCCCTGTGCCGAGTTCAGCCCGAAGGTGCGGCCCCACTGCACAAAGCGCAGCATGGGCTCGCGCAGCTTGCCGAAACCGGACTGGGTGAGGCCGGTGGGTGAGCGGGCTTCGTCGTCCAGCAAGATGGCCTGGACCACTGCGCGCAGGTCACCGCGCACCCCCGCCCCGTTGTTGTTGAAGGCCGCCGTCACGCGGGCCACATAGGCGGGTGAGGGGTTGCTGGTCACCAGGCGCTGGATCAGCTGCTTGCCGATGAACGGCCCCACATTGGGGTGGTTGAACAGGGTGTCCAGCGCCATCTTGAGCGCCGTCGCGCCAGGCGTATTGGCGAACACCGTGGTGCCGAGGAAGGTGGCCGCCAGGGTGGAGTGGCGCGACGCGTTGAGCGCCATGGGCAGGCGCGCAAAGGTGGTGTTGGACACTACCCGCGATGTGCCTGGCACGGTGGTGGGTACGTTCTGGGTCTGGTCGTAGTCGTAGCCGGTGAAGACGCGCGCCAGGTTGGTCACATCGTTCATCGAGTAGCTGTCGATAGGCTTGCCTGCGCCGTCTTTCCTGGCGGTGCCGTCGGGATTGAGTTCCACCAGCCCGATGGTCATCAGCTGCATGATTTCGCGGGCGTAGTTCTCATCAGGCTGGCGCCCGGTGGCCGCGTTTTCCTTCTGGTTACCCCGTGTGTTGAGGTAGTAGCCCATGGCTGCGTTCAGCGTGACGTCTTCGAGGATTGAACGGTAGTTGCCAAAAGCGTTGTTGACTAGCTGGTCCCAGTACCAGGCCATGGCGTGGCAGCGCCAGGTAATGTCCACGCCGGTGAGCGAGACCACACAGATCTCGGAGAGTGCCAGGGCCACCCGCTTGCGCAGGCCGTCGGGGGAGGTCATGAGCTGGTTCCAGATCATGTAGTCCGCCGGGTAGGAGTTGTCGTAGTAGGCCGTGTCGTTGCTGATGGCTGCGTAGCCACGCTGGTTCAGCCAGTCCCAGCCCGTCTGGCTGGGGGGCGCGCTGAACTGGCTGTTCAGCCAGGTGGCATAGGTGCTGGAGCGCAGTGCGGCGATTTCGGCTGTGGATGCGGAGAACTGTGCCTGCAGCAGGAAGCGAGCGGCCTCCTGGTCGGTGGTGGCTCTGGGGTACGCGTAGTTGCCGACAGCTGGTGATGGCGCAGGCGTTGGGCTGGGCGCGGGGCTTGGGGCAGGGGACGGGCTGGGCGCCGGGGACGGGCTGGGC
>NZ_QAIH01000034.1 GCF_003060895.1 Acidovorax sp. HMWF029
CGGGTGGGCCTTGCCGCTCAGCGAGCGAATGGGAGTGGAACGAAACACCAGACCGCAGCATACCCACCCCAGGCCACGGCGCGCCAGCACCCGGCAGCCCCCCCACCATGGCCCCTGACAGGACCACGCAAGCCCGCCGGGGGATAATTCGGGGTTCGCGTTTTCCCTAAAACCCCCACCGCCATGACCACGACGACCATTCGCCAAGAAGACCTGATCGAATCCATTGCCGGCGCGCTGCAGTACATCAGCTACTACCACCCCACCGACTACATTGCCCACCTGGCCCGCGCCTACGAGCGCGAAAAGAGCCCGGCGGCCAAGGATGCGATCGCGCAGATCCTGACCAACAGCAAGATGAGCGCCACCGGCCAGCGCCCCATCTGCCAGGACACCGGCATCGTCAATGTGTTCCTGAAAGTGGGCATGGATGTGCGCTGGGAAGGCTTCACCGGCAGCCTGGACGACGCCATCAACGAAGGCGTGCGCCGTGGCTACAACCACCCCGACAACACGCTGCGCGCCTCGGTCGTGGCCGACCCGCAGTTCGCCCGCAAGAACACCAAGGACAACACCCCCGCCGTGATCTTCACCGAGATCGTGCCCGGCAACACCGTGGACGTGACGGTGGCAGCCAAGGGCGGCGGCTCCGAGAACAAGTCCAAGATGTACATGCTCAACCCCGGCGACAACGTGGTGGACTGGGTGCTCAAAACCGTGCCCACCATGGGCGCAGGCTGGTGCCCACCCGGCATGCTGGGCATTGGCATTGGCGGCACGGCCGAGAAGGCGGTGCTCATGGCCAAGGAAAGCCTGATGGACGACCTGGACATGTACGAGCTGCAGGCCAAACAAGCCAGCGGTGCCGAACTCGACAATGTCGAAAAGCTGCGCCTGGAGCTGTTTGAAAAGGTCAATGCCCTGGGCATCGGTGCCCAAGGCCTGGGCGGCCTGACCACGGTGCTGGACGTCAAGATCAAGATGTACCCCACGCACGCGGCCAGCAAGCCGATTGCGATGATCCCCAACTGCGCAGCCACGCGCCACGCCCACTTCGTGATGGACGGCTCGGGCCCCGTGTACCTCACGCCCCCGAGCCTTGACCTGTGGCCCAACGTGGACTGGGCGCCCGACTACAACAAGAGCAAGAAGGTCAACCTCGACACGCTGACCAAGGAAGAAGTCGCCAGCTGGAAGCCCGGCGATACGCTGCTGCTCAACGGCAAGATGCTGACGGGCCGCGATGCCGCGCACAAGCGCATCCAGGACATGCTGGCCAAGGGCGAGAAGCTGCCCGTGGACTTCACCAACCGCATCATTTACTACGTGGGCCCCGTGGACCCCGTCAAGGGCGAAGCCGTGGGCCCAGCAGGCCCCACCACCGCCACGCGCATGGACGGCTTCACCGAGATGATGCTGGCCCAGACCGGCCTGATCGCCATGGTGGGCAAGGCCGAGCGCGGCCCAGTCGCCATCGAGGCCATCAAGAAGCACCAGAGCGCCTACCTGATGGCAGTGGGCGGTGCCGCCTACCTGGTCTCCAAGGCCATCAAGACCGCCAAGGTCGTGGGCTTTGAAGACCTGGGCATGGAAGCCATCTACGAATTTGACGTGGTGGACATGCCCGTGACCGTGGCCGTGGACGCCGGCGGCACCAGCGCCCACATCACCGGCCCGGCCGAATGGCAAAAGCGCATCGCCTCGGGCGAGTTCAAGGGCATCGAAGTCGCGGCGGCCTGAGCCCAGCCCACGCCATGACCCAGGCGCCATGACCTAGCGCCTGTGGCAGCCTTCCCAACCGCCTTCGGGCGGTTTTTTCTTGCGTGCCCGCCGCTTCCAGCACGGAGGCGGCGTGTTTCCTACAATCCACGCTTTCGTCCAACAGCCAGAGCTTGGTTTCTTGATGCCGCAGGCCTCTTCTCCCATCGGTGTTTTTGACAGTGGCGTCGGTGGGCTGAGCGTGCTGCGCGCCCTGCTGGCCGCCATGCCCCACGAGCGTTTCGTGTACCTGGCCGATAGCGCCCACGCCCCTTACGGCGAGCGAGGTGATGCCTATGTGGCGGCTCGCACCCATGCCATCACGCAGTACCTGTGCGAGCAGCACGGCATCAAGGCCCTGGTGGTGGCCTGCAACACCGCCACGGCAGCCGCCATCCACGAGGTGCGCAGCAGCCACCCCACATTGCCCCTGGTGGGCCTGGAACCCGCCATCAAACCTGCCCTGGCAGTCACCAAAACCGGGCATGTGGGCGTGATCGGCACACGGGGCACGCTGACCAGTGCGAAGTTCAGCAAGCTCATGGCCTCGCTGAATGAGCAGGCGCATTTTGTGGTGCAACCCTGTGACGGCCTGGCCCATGCCATCGAGCGTAGCGTGGCGCTGCCAGTGGCCGCCCCGGGCAGCCCCGTCGATGCCACTGAGACCGGCGCGCTGTGCGCGCGTTATGTCCAGGCCATGGGCAGCTTTGGCACCGCCCCGGGGCAGATGGACACCCTGGTGCTGGGCTGCACGCACTACATCTTTGTGGCCCATGAACTGCGCGCTCTGGTGGGGCCCGGCGTGCAGTTCATCGAAACCGGCGAGCCCGTGGCCCGCCAGACGCGACGCCTGCTGGAAGCCGCTGGCCTGTTGCATGTGCCCGCAGAAACTCGACCGGACAAGCCCCCTGCGCCATCGCCAGGGACCACGCCTGCGGTGCAACTGCTGACCACAGGCCCCGTCGCCATGCTGGAGGCCGCTGCGCAGCGCTGGCTGAACCTGCCCACGAGTTGCTGCCAGTCTGTGCAGGTGCCCTGATTCAAGGCAAAAATCGGCCTCTGCGCGCGTCCAAAAACCCCGAAGAGCTATTAAATTAATAGCATTTTAGGCTTGATTTCACAGCCATCAGGGCTGCTCCACACCCCACAGCCGGGTGCCCGCGTGTTCCACATGCGTGAGGTACAGCCGCAGGTCGAACTCGTACTGGTGGTACTGCGGCTCCATGTGGGTGCACAACTGGTAGAAGGCTTTGCCATGGTCTTTCTCCCGCAGGTGGGCCAGCTCGTGGACCACGATCATGCGCAGGAACTCGTCCGGCGCTTGCTTGAACATCGCGGCAATGCGTATCTCGTGTTTGGCCGTCAACCGGTTGCCCTGCACACGCGACACCGCAGTGTGCAAACCCAGTGCGTGGCGCACCACATGGATCTTGTTGTCAAACAGCACCTTGTTGACCGTGCCCGCGTTACGAAGGTAGCGCGCCTTCAGCTCCTGCACGTAGTCATACAGAGCCTTGTCACTGCGCACGGCGTGTGCAGCGGGGTACTTGCGCAGAAGTACCGCCCCCAGCTTTCCCTGCACCAGCAGGTCGCGCGCCTGCTCCTGCAAAGCCGCCGGATAGGAGCGCAGATAGGGGAGATCGGAGGTCATAACAGGGAGCGGCATGGCGGCATGGCCGCCGCGGGGTGGCAAAGCTCTGCGATAGCCTGGCCAAGCATACCGACCGCATGGGTCTCAGCAAGCCGGAACCACCGCCCCGCTACACAGGGCGCCTTGCTTGCGCAGAGAGGATGTCAGTGCAGGTGGCGAGGACGGCGACCACCGCCGCCACCATGTCCGCTACCGGGGCCACCCGGGCCGCGCGGAGGCTTGCCGATTTCCAGCGAGTCCACCAGCGCATGAAACCGCTGGCTGAACAGCTTGTCGATCTCGGCAACCACGCCGCCCAGCTCGGCACCATCAAAGTGGCGCTCCATCATGTTCACGACGTCCTGCACCAGCAAATCACGCTGCACCTGCATGATGGCTGCGGGGGTGGGCCCCACGAAGAGCATCACAAAGTCGTCACGCGATTCGGCGCCCTGCTCTTCCTCTTCTTCGTCAAAGTCGGTGTCATAGAACGTGACTTCGATCGCAGCCCCCTGCTCGGCCAGTTCGTTGAGGCTCATGCACATCTCGTCGAGCGACTGACGGAAATCCTCATCGCCCCGCACGGTCCAGCACATCTGCAGCAGGTGCTCCTGCGCATCGAACTTGATGCCCGGCTCTTCTTCATAGGCGCTGGCCGCGCCATCGGCCAGCGAACGGGCTCCGGCGTACTTCCACAAGGGTTTGAGGGCCTCCTGGAGCTGGTCAAAACTGACATCGGCGCGCAAAGGGACCTGTCCGTGGACGTGGATTTCAAAGGGAGCGTTGTAACTTGACATGATTGAATCCTAGAGCCTGTTCAATGTCCTTTTGGAGTCCCACAAGCACCTTCCCGGGATGGGCTGCCAGGCGCGGTGCGCGGCCAATAGCTTGGCTATTGGCAAGCGCCGCAACGCCGCAGGCCGCCCGGCAAGACACTTGCCCGCAGGGTTGAAATGAAATCGGGCCGATGAACTTGGAGTTTTGACGCCACGGCTGCTTGGATGGACATGAGCCCATACTGCGCAGCCGGATCATCCACCCATCCCGATTGCACTCCAATGCGATCTCCAAAAAGACATTGAACAGGCTCTTCGTGGTGCCCCGAGCCGGGGTCGAACCGGCACGCCCCTTTTCAGGAAAGCGGCGGATTTTAAGTCCGCAGTGTCTACCAATTTCACCATCGGGGCGCCGGCTGCTGAGCGCACACCTGCGTTGCAGCGTAACCCGGGCAGCGCATGCGCGCAATGCCCTGTCGCATCTCAGTCCACAGACTTGCACCTGAAAACGACGCAAGCCGGAGCACCAAGAAAAAAGGGAAGCCTGAGCTTCCCTTTACGAATATGGAGCGGGAAAAGAGTCTCGAACTCTCGACCTCAACCTTGGCAAGGTTGCGCTCTACCAACTGAGCTATTCCCGCATTTGCCTGCCACCCTAACGCTTCCGTTAGTGCTTATCAGCAAGCCTCAAATTATATCGCTATTTTTTGGTCTCATCAGGTTGCAGACCAAAATTTTTCCAATCACCTACCAGCCTCACCCGCCTTCAGACAACCCCGAATCCCAAAAGATTCTGAGCCATGGACGGCGAAGACCGTATCTGGAGGCGCGGTCCGGAGTCGAACCGGACTAACCGGATTTGCAATCCGGGGCATAACCGCTTTGCTACCGCGCCAGGAATTCGCATTCCTCTGACAAAAAAGGGAAGCATTTGCTTCCCTTTTTCTGGAAATTGGAGCGGGAAAAGAGTCTCGAACTCTCGACCTCAACCTTGGCAAGGTTGCGCTCTACCAACTGAGCTATTCCCGCATTTACCGAAGCCTTACATTGTACAACGTTTGCTGCGATGGAATGAATTGTAGCGCATTTTTCGGAGCTCTCCAAAAAAATTGCGTCAATGTTTCAAACTATCGGAGGCGGCAGACGAAACGGTCGTTTTTTCGGCCGGTGCCACGACCGCCACATCTTCGTCCGTCAGGGGCACGGGTTTGCTCTCGAGAGCCACTTCCAGCACCTTGTCGATCCAGCGCACGGGCACGATTTCCAGCCCGCTCTTCACGTTGTCTGGAATCTCCTGCAAGTCCTTCACGTTTTCCTCGGGGATGAGCACGGTTTTGATACCGCCACGCAGCGCGGCCAGCAGCTTTTCCTTAAGCCCCCCGATGGCCGTGACTTCACCGCGCAGCGTAATTTCGCCGGTCATGGCCACGTCACCGCGCACAGGGATGCCCGTGAGTGCCGACACAAACGCGGTCGTCATCGCGGCGCCCGCACTGGGGCCATCCTTGGGCGTAGCGCCGTCCGGCACGTGGATGTGGATGTCGCGCTTCTCAAACGCTTCATCCTTTATACCGAGTATGCGTGCACGGCTACGCACCACGGTACGTGCGGCCTCCACGGATTCCTTCATCACATCGCCCAGGGAGCCTGTGCGCGTGATCACGCCCTTGCCGGGCATGATGGCCGCCTCGATGGTCAATAGATCGCCGCCCACTTCCGTCCAGGCCAGACCCACCACCTGCCCCACCTGGTTTTGCAACTCGGCGCGGCCATAGGTGTACTTGCGCACGCCCAGAAAGTCAGGCAGGTTGTCGGCAGTCACCACCACCTGGGGCGTAAGCTTCTTGAGCTGAAGACCCTTGACCACCTTGCGGCAGATTTTGGAGAGTTCGCGCTCCAGCGAACGCACGCCCGCCTCCCGCGTGTAGTAGCGCACCATGTCGCGCACGGCGGGCTCTGTAATCAGCAGCTCTTCGTCCTTCACGCCATTGTTCTTGAGCTGCTTGGGCAGCAGGTACTTCATGGCGATGCTGGTTTTTTCATCTTCGGTGTAGCCCGAAAGGCGAATCACCTCCATCCGGTCCAGCAAAGCAGGCGGGATGTTCATCGAGTTGGATGTCGCCACAAACATCACGTCACTGAGGTCGAAATCGACCTCGACGTAGTGGTCCCCGAAGGTGTGGTTCTGCTCGGGATCCAGTACCTCCAGCAGCGCACTCGATGGATCGCCCCGGAAGTCGGTGCCCAGTTTGTCGATTTCGTCGAGCAGGAACAATGGATTGCGTGTGCCCACCTTCGAAAGGCTCTGCAGCACTTTGCCCGGCAATGCGCCGATGTAGGTGCGGCGGTGCCCACGGATCTCTGCCTCGTCGCGCATGCCGCCCAGGGCCATCCGAACGTACTTGCGCCCGGTGGCCTTGGCAATCGACTGGCCCAGCGAAGTCTTGCCCACGCCCGGTGGCCCCACCAGACACAAAATAGGCGCCTTCACCTTGTCCACGCGCTGCTGTACTGCGAGATATTCGAGAATGCGGTCCTTGACCTTATCAAGGCCATAGTGGTCTTCGTTGAGCACGCCCTCCGCATTGACCAGGTCGTGTTTGATCTTGGTCTTCTTGCTCCAGGGCAGCGCCGTGAGCACGTCGATGTAGTTGCGCACAACAGTGGCTTCGGCCGACATGGGCGACATCAGTTTGAGTTTCTTGAGCTCGGCCTCAGCCTTCTTGCGCGCCTCCGCAGGCATCTTGGCGAGCTTGATCTTCTTCTCGATCTCCTCGATGTCCGCACCTTCGTCGCCCTCGCCCAGTTCCTTCTGGATGGCCTTGACCTGTTCATTCAGGTAGAAGTCGCGCTGGTTCTTTTCCATCTGGCGCTTCACGCGGCCACGGATCTTCTTGTCAACGTTGAGGATGTCCACCTCGCGGTCGAGCTGCTCAAAAAGGTTTTCGAGACGAGCCTTCACATCCGAAAGGTCCAGCACGACCTGCTTGTTTTCGAGCTTGAGTGGCAGGTGGGCAGCGATGGTGTCGGCCAGGCGGCCGGGATCGTCGATGCTGGAGATGGACGTCAGGATCTCGGGCGGGATCTTCTTGTTGAGTTTGACGTACTGGTCAAACTGCTGCATCACCGCACGGCGCAGCGCCTCAATCTCGCTGGGCTTGTTGGCCTCTGGTGTGGCCTCAACCGGCGCGACGGTCGCCATGAAATGCGTCTCGGTGTCGTCGATGGAGGTCACCAGCGCACGCTGCTGGCCTTCGACAAGCACTTTCACTGTGCCGTCGGGCAGCTTGAGCATCTGCAAAATGGTGGAGACACAGCCGACATCGAACATGTCCGACACCAAGGGCTCGTCCTTGGCGGCTGCCTTTTGGGCAACCAACATAATGCGGCGATCTGCCTCCATGGCCATCTCAAGCGCCTTGATGCTCTTGGGACGGCCCACGAAGAGCGGGATCACCATGTGAGGGAACACCACCACATCGCGCAATGGAAGCAGTGGCAGGTCGATGGGAGTGGCTGGCAGGGGGGTATGTCCGGACATGGAAATCCTCAAAGTGCTCAGTGAAAGTGGTTCCACATGAGGGGATTTTCAACCCTTGCACGCAGCCGTACTGGCGCAAGGGTTGATGGTGCAAGGGGCGGCAACAAGACGCCCGCTCCGGTCTTCTCAGGCCTTCTTGGCCGCTTCGCGGTAGACGAGCAGCGGCGGCTTGTTTTCTTCGATGGTGGATTCGTCCACCACCACCTTTTCGACATTGCTCGTATTGGGCAAGTCGAACATCGTGCCGATCAGCGATTGCTCCAGGATCGAACGCAATCCCCGCGCGCCAGTCTTGCGAGCGAGTGCCTTGCGGGCAATGGCCTTGAGCGCCGCAGGGCGGATCTCCAGGTCCACACCCTCCATCGACAACAGCTTGCTGTACTGTTTGACCAGCGCGTTCTTGGGCTCGGTCAGGATCTGCACCAGGGCGTCCTCGCTCAGTTCGGCCAGCGCAGTCACCACAGGCATACGACCCACCAGCTCGGGGATGAGGCCGAACTTGATCAGATCCTCAGGCTCAATCTCGGTGAATACCTCGGTCAGCGAACGCTGCTTTTTGCTCTTGACCGATGCGCCAAAACCGATTCCCGACGCTTCGGTGCGGTTCTCGATCACTTTCTCCAGGCCCGCGAACGCACCGCCGCAGATGAACAGAATGTTGGTCGTGTCGATCTGCAGGAAGTCCTGGTTCGGGTGCTTGCGACCGCCCTGCGGCGGCACACTGGCCATGGTGCCTTCGATGAGTTTGAGCAGCGCCTGCTGCACGCCCTCGCCCGACACGTCGCGGGTGATGCTGGGGTTGTCCGATTTGCGCGAAATTTTGTCGATTTCGTCGATGTAGACGATCCCGCGCTGGGCGCGCTCGACTTCGTAGTTGCAGCTTTGAAGCAGCTTCTGAACGATGTTCTCGACGTCCTCGCCCACATAACCTGCCTCGGTCAGCGTGGTGGCGTCAGCCATCACAAAAGGCACGTCCAGCATGCGCGCCAGCGTCTGCGCCAGCAACGTCTTGCCCGAACCCGTGGGCCCAATCAGAAGGATGTTGCTCTTGGACAGCTCCACGTCATCCTTGCTGGCCTTGTCCTTGTGGCGAAGTCGTTTGTAGTGGTTGTAAACCGCCACCGCCAGCGTGCGCTTGGCCACCTCCTGGCCAATCACATAGTTGTCGAGGTTGGTTTTGATCTCTACCGGCGTGGGCAGGTCACTGCGGCCTTCGCGGGCCAGATCACCTGCCGGAAGTTCATCGCGAATGATCTCGTTGCACAGGTCAATGCACTCGTCGCAGATAAAGACCGACGGACCGGCGATCAGCTTCTTCACTTCATGCTGGCTTTTGCCGCAGAAAGAGCAGTAAAGGGTTTTTTCGCTGGAAGAGCCTTTTTTCTCGGCCATGGGGGCAATGCCTTGTTACGTACGGAAAGTTGTCGGGATGATAACCAAATAAAAAACGGCGCCTTCCCCGAGGGAAAACGCCGCTGAGTGAGCCTCTGGCGATCAGGAGCGCTTGCTGATCACCTGGTCCACCAGGCCGTATTCCTTGGCCTCGTCTGCCGACAGGAAATAGTCACGTTCTGTGTCGCGCTGGATCTTCTCCAGCGGCTGGCCCGTGCGCTCGGCCAGAATGTTGTTGAGCTGCTCACGGGTCTTCAGTATCTCGCGCGCATGAATCTCGATCTCGGTGGCCTGGCCTTGCATGCCACCCAGCGGCTGGTGGATCATGACCTTGGAGTTGGGCAGCGCAAAACGCTTGCCCTTGGCACCCGCCGCCAGCAGGAAGGCGCCCATGCTGGCCGCCATGCCAGTGCAAAGGGTCGAGACATCCGGCTTGATGAAATTCATGGTGTCAAAAATCGCCATGCCCGCGCTCACCGAACCGCCTGGGGAGTTGATGTAGAACGAAATGTCCTTGTCTGGGTTTTCACTCTCCAGGAACAGCAGCTGCGCCACCACCAGGTTGGCGGTCTGGTCGTTGACCGGCCCCACCAGGAAAATCACGCGCTCCTTGAGCAGGCGCGAGTAGATGTCATAGGACCGTTCGCCACGGCCCGACTGCTCGATGACCATGGGGATCATGCCCAGGCCTTGTGTTTCCAATGCGCTCATGTTTTCTCCAGTCAAGCAGGTACTGTACCCAGAAATGAATTGGGGCTTGTGCACGAAAGCACAAGCCCCTGTGTGATGGCAGCAACCGGGCAGCTCGAAAACAAACCGCCCGGCCAGACCCATCAGCCCTGTTGGGCCATCAGCTCGTCAAACGACACGGCCTTCTCGACCACCTTGGCCTTGCCCAGCACGAATTCGGTCACGTTGTTTTCGATCACAACGGCTTCGACTTCGGCCAGACGCTGGCGGTCGCCGAAATACCAGCGCACCACGTCTTCGGGCTTCTCGTAGCTGGCAGCCAGCTCGTCGATGTGGGCCTTGAGCTGCTCGGGCTTGGCCTGCAGTTCGTTGGCACGCACCAGTTCGGCCAGCACCAGGCCCAGGCGCACGCGGCGCTCAGCCTGGGGACGGAAAACGTCTTCAGGGATCTCGGCCTTGTCGGCGTCCTTGAT
This sequence comes from Acidovorax sp. HMWF029, assembly GCF_003060895.1. GTDB lineage: Bacteria > Pseudomonadota > Gammaproteobacteria > Burkholderiales > Burkholderiaceae_C > Acidovorax. Next base: position 10,261 of record NZ_QAIH01000034.1, read on the forward strand.
ACCGCGTTGCTTCAGCTCAGCACGGGCGCCTTCCAGCAGGCGGGCGATTTCTGCCTGGATGCTGGCGTTGGGCAGGTCCAGCTCGGCCTTGGCCACCAAGGCGTCCATCACGGCTTGCTTGTTACGAGCCAGCAGGCGGAACTTGACTTCGCGCTCCAAATTCTTCTTGATGTCGGCACGCAGGCCATCCACAGAGCCGTCCGCGATACCCAGCGACTTGGCCAGTGCGTCATTCACTTCGGGCAGGTGTGCGGCTTCAATCTTCTTCACGGTCACGAGGAAGTCGGCGGTCTTGCCAGCCACATCCTTGCCATGGTATTCAGCGGGGAACGCCAAGGGGAAGGTCTTGCTTTCGCCGGACTTCATACCACGCACAGCGTCTTCGAATTCCTTGAGCATCTGGCCTTCGCCCACCAGGAACTGGAAGTCTTCGGCCTTGCCGCCGTCAAAGGGTTCGCCGTCGATCTTGCCTTCGAAGTCCACGGTCACGCGGTCGCCGTCTTGTGCAGCGGCGTCAATGGCGCGCTGAGCGAAGCTGCGGCGCTGCTTGCGCAGGATGTCGATGGTCTTGTCGATGGCAGAGTCGGTCACTTCGGACGACAGCTTCTCGACTTCGGCATCCGACAGGTCAGCGATCTTGACTTCGGGGAACACTTCGAAGATGGCGTCGAAAGTCACCTGACCTTCGGGAGCGCCTTCTTTTTCGGTGATGCGTGGCTGGCCAGCCACGCGCAGATTGGCTTCATTGGCAGCCACGGCAAAGGCTTCACCGACCTTGTCGTTGAGCACTTCATACTGCACCGAGTAGCCGTAGCGCTGGGCCACCACGTTCATGGGGACCTTGCCGGGACGGAAACCGTCCATCTTCACGGTGCGAGCCAGACGCTTGAGGCGCGTATCGACTTCGGACTGAATCAGGGTGACGGGCACGCTCAGCGTGATCTTGCGCTCGAGCTTCTCAAGGGTTTCAACAGTAACGGCCATGGCTATTCCTCTTATGAATGTGGATCGTGCTGGCTGCAGCGCAGCAGCGCCGTGTTCCGCAAAGTCTCACATGGGTGGTGCGCGGGGGGGGACTCGAACCCCCACACCATTGCTGGCGTCAGGACCTAAACCTGGTGCGTCTACCAATTTCGCCACCCGCGCGGTTCTACATCAAACAAACAGGCGGCAACCTCAGCTGCCGCCTGTGTGAAATCGGTCAACCTTCTATTTTACCCTGATGCGAGCGGGGTGGGAATCAAACCCCTCCAAGAACCTCTGGCGCGGGCCGTTTGACCCGGAACCAGGCGGCATACATCGCGGGCAAAGCCAGCAGCGTGAGCACGGTTGCCACAATGAGTCCGCCCATGATGGCGACAGCCATCGGCCCCCAGAACACGCTGCGCGAAAGCGGGATCATGGCCAGCACCGCAGCCGCCGCCGTGAGCACGATGGGGCGCAGGCGGCGCACTGCGGATTCGACAATTGCATCCCACGCAGGTACCCCCCTCGCGCGGTCCTGTTCGATCTGATCGATCAGGATCACCGAGTTGCGCTGGATCATGCCCATGAGCGCAATCACCCCCAGCAGCGCCACAAAACCGAATGGGCGATTGAGCAGGATCAGCGCAGCAGCCACACCCGCCAGGCCCAGCGGCCCGGTCAGGAAGACCAGCATCGCTCGGCTGAAGCTGTGCAGTTGCAGCATGAGCAGCGTGAAGGTAATGAACAACATCACGGGAATGCCCGCAGCAATCGACGCCGAGCCCTTGGAGCTTTCCTCCACCGCCCCCGCCACTTCGATGCGATAGGCAACCTGCCCCGAAGCGCGCCATTTCGCCTCGATCTCCTTGAGCGCAGGCATCAGCGCTGCCGTCACCGTGGCGCCCTGCAGGCCCTCGGTCACATCACCCTGCACCGTGATGGCGTAGTCGCGGTTCTCGCGCCACATCACACCAGGCTCCCAGGTAAACACCGGCTTGGCAATCTGCGTGAGCGGGATCGACTTGCCCGAGGCCGTGGGCAGGTAGGCATTGGCAATGTCGGTGATGGCGTTGCGCTCGTCCAGCGGCTGGCGCAGCAGGATGTCAATGAGCTTGTCCCCCTCGCGGAACTGGCCCACCTGCGTGCCCGACAGGATGGCCTTGGACGCCTGGGCAATCGACTGGCTGGTGACACCCAGCGCGCGCGCCTTGGCTTGGTCCACTTCCAGACGCAGCACCTTCACGGACTCATTCCAGTTGTCGTTCACACCGCGCATGTCTGGGTTCTTGCGCAACTCGGCCTTCACCTCGTCAGCGCGCTCGCGCAGTACCAGCGGATCAGGGCCCACCACGCGGAACTGCACGGGGTAAGGCACCGGCGGCCCATTGGGCAACAGTTTCACGCGGCCGCGCACCTCCGGGAATTCCTCGGCCAGCAGCGCGGGCAACTTCACGCGCAGGGACTCCCGCACCTTCAGATCCTGCGGCAGCACGATGAACTGCGACACGTTGCTCTGCGGAAACACCTGGTCCAGCGGCAGATAGAAACGCGGAACGCCAGAACCCACCCAGGTGCTGACGGAGCTCACGCCCGGCTCGGAGAGCAGACGCTGCTCGACACGCTTGGTCACTTCTTCATTGCCTGCGAAAGATGTGCCCTCAGGGAACCAGATGTCCACCAGGATTTCAGGCCGGCTCGAATCCGGGAAAAACTGCTGCTGCACCTTGCCCATGCCCACGATGCCCAACGCAAACGTCAGCACCGTGGCGCCGATGGTGATCCAGCGGTGCAAGACACACCAGTCCACCAGGCGACGGAAGGTGCGATAGAACGGGCTGTCAAACACTTCGTGCGGGTCGTCCGTGATGCCCTTGTTGGCCTGCGCGGCCAGCACATGGGGTGGCACCTTGAGCAGCAGCGTGCCCAGGTACGGCACAAAGTACACCGACACAATCCAGCTGAGCACGAGCGCGATCACCGTCACGGCAAAGATCGCGAACGTGTACTCGCCCGTCACCGATTTGGCCAAGCCAATGGGCAAGAAACCCGCCGCCGTGATCAGTGTGCCCGTCAGCATCGGCATGGCCGTTATCTCATAGGCAAAGGTGGCGGCGCGCACCTTGTCGTAGCCCTCTTCGAGCTTGAGCACCATCATCTCGACCGCGATGATGGCGTCGTCCACCAGCAGGCCCAGCGCGATGATGAGCGAGCCCAGCGAGATCTTGTGCAGGCCGATGCCCCAGTACCACATGGCCAGGAACGTGACGGCCAGCACCAGCGGGATCGTGATGCCCACCACCAGCCCCGGGCGGGGGTCGATGTACCAGCGCTTCCACAGCGGGTTGTTGCCGGGCCGCTTGTGCAAGCCCAGGCTGATGAAGCTGACCGCCAGCACGATGACCACGGCCTCGATCAGCACCTTGACAAACTCGTTCACCGAGGTGGACACCGCCTTGGGCTGGTCTTGCACGTTGACGAGCTTCACGCCCGCTGGCAGCGCACCGCCGATGCGGTCGGTGGCGGCATGCAACGCCTTGCCCAACGCAATGATGTCGCCACCCTTGGCCATGGAGACACCAAGCGCAATCACCTCCTGCCCCTGATGGCGCACCTTCACGGTGGCCGGGTCCACATAGCCGCGCTTGACTTCGGCGATATCCCCCAGCCGCAGTTGAGCGCCGGAGGGGCCCCGAATGGGCATGGCGCGCAGGTCCTCGATGGCGTTGAACTGGCCTTCCACCCGCACCTGCACCTGGTCCTGGGGGGTCTGGATGGCGCCCGCACTTTCAACAGCGTTCTGCTGGCCCAGCTGGGCCAGCACCTGGTTCATGTCCAGGCCCAGTTGGGACAAGCGCTTTTGCGAAATTTCGATGAAGAGCTTTTCGTCCTGCACGCCGAACAGCTCAACCTTGGCCACATCCGGCACACGCAGCAACTGCTGGCGCGCGTCGTCGGCAAATGCTTTCAGTTCGGCGTAGCTGAAGCCTTCAGACTCCAGCGCGTAGATCACGCCATACACATCGCCAAAGTCGTCGTTGAAGAACGGCCCCTGGATGCCCGACGGCAGGGTGTAGCGCATGTCGCCCACCTTCTTGCGCACGCTGTACCAGACATTTGCGACCTCGCTCGCCTTGGACGAATCCTTGATCTGAAAAATGATCTGCGATTCGCCCGGTTTGGAATAGCTGCGGATCTTGTCTGCATAAGGCACTTCCTGCAGCGTGCGCTCGATCTTGTCGGTGACCTGCTCGGCCACCTGCTGCGCCGTGGCGCCAGGCCAGTAGGTGCGCACCACCATGGCGCGGAAGGTGAACGGCGGATCCTCGTCCTGCCCCAGCTGAAAGTAGGCTGCGAAACCCAGCAGCATCAGCACCACCATCAGGTAGCGGGTGAGCGCAGGGTGGTCAAGCGCCCATTTGGAGAGGTTGAACCCCTCTTTGGGTTGTTGTTGTGTCATGCGTCGCCCTCAGTTGGCAGCCGAGGCCGGTTTTGCTACCAATTCAGGAGCTGCCTTCGCTTTACCAGCAGGCGCAGAGGCCGTTTTTGGTTGATAAACCATCACCTTCTGCCCGGGCGAGAGCACATGCACGCCTGTCGCCACCACCTGCATGCCGGGCGTGAGGCCCGCCGCCACCACGGCTTCATTGCCATCGGCCGTGGCGATCTGCACGGGCTGCGACTTCACCGTGCTGCTGGTCGGGTCGTACACCCACACCGCTGTGGCCTGGCCCTCCTGGCGCAGGGCGCTGGTGGGCAGCTTGATGGCCGGGATGCCTGCGTGGCTCAGCGCTTTGGGCGTGACATACACGGTGGAGCCCAGAGCCGGGGCCTCCGCGCTGTCGATGGCCACCTTGACCTGGTAGGTGCGCGTGGCCGCATCGGCGCTGGCCGCCACCTCGCGCACTGCACCAGCCAGCGTGCCCCCCCCCGACCAGCCGCGCACGGCCACTTCCGAGCCCAAGGCAATCTGTGCCACCTTGTCTTCGGGCACGGCAAACACCACATCGCGCGGGCCGTCCTGGGCAATGCGCACCACGGGCGCGCCCGCTGCCACCACCTGGCCGGGCTCGGCGTCAATGCCCGTCACCACGCCCGACACATCCGCCACCAGCGTGGTGTAGGCCGCCTGGTTGCCCTGCGATGACAGCTGCGCGCGCGCCTGGTCCAGCGTGGCCTGCGCGGCCTTGAGCGTGGCTTCGCGGCGCTCCAGCTCGGCGCCGCTGATGAAGTTCTGGTCCTTGAGCGCCTGGTAACGTTTGAGGTCTGCCGCCGCCAGGTCACGCTGCGTGGTGGCCGACGCCAGCTGCGCACGCGCCGCGTCAGTTGCAAGCTGGTAGTCCTTCGGGTCCAGTTGCGCAAGCACCTGCCCCGCCTTCACATGCTGGCCCAGCTCGGCTTGGCGCTTGACGATCTTGCCCGCCACCCGAAAGCCCAGTCGCGACTCGACCCGCGCCCGCACGTCGCCCGAATACTCCAGGCTGGACTGCAGCGCCCCCACCCCCACAGTCAGCAACTTGACGGAGCGCACCGGCTCCTCAGGGGGCGCGGGGCGCGAACAGGCAGCCAGCAAAGAGGCGGTGGCCAACACCAGCAGGAACCGTGAGTGCCGTTGGAGGGGCCGCAAAGCGGAGGGTGTGCGCATGGGAAATCCGGTGAGTAAAGAAGGGCTACAAGGAAGCTGCCGGGGGCTGCACGCAAACGCAGACACATATGCCCACACATGCCTGCGTTGCACCGGGATACAGGCCAGCCTCCTTGTCCCTGATGGAATTGGCTTTTGATTACTGACTGACCGGTTAGTAATCTATGAGAAGCGCCCCCACCTTGTCAAGCGACAATCCGGGGTG
>NZ_QAIH01000308.1 GCF_003060895.1 Acidovorax sp. HMWF029
GTTGAACTAAACCGCTGACGCGGTGGCTCGGCAAGCGCTGGGGGCCACCGCGTTTTGCCTTGTTCGGTTGTGAGCTTGCACAAGGCTGTAGAAGGCTCAGCCTTCGGGTTGGGGACTCTTCCCCGGCCTTCAAGGAGAGCAGTCATGACCGAACTACGGCAACGCATGATCGATGCGATGGCAGTGCGCGGATTCGCCCAGCGCACGCAGCAGGCTTACGTCCAAGCCATCTGGCGCATGGCCAAGCACTACCGGCGCGACCCGGCCAGCTACACCCCCCAGCAAGTGCAGGAGTACCTGCTGACCATGGTGCGCGAACAACGCCTGTCCTACAGCACCATGAACCAGGCCGCCTGCGCGGCACGCTTCCTGTTCGAGACCGTGCTGGGCAGATCGCGCCAAGACTTCCTCGTCCCCATGGCCAAGGTGCCCCAGCGCCAACCCGAACTGCTCGGGCGCAGCGAGATCGCGCAGCTCTTGCTCGGCTGCAGCCACCCGCGCCAACGCATGCTGCTGCAAACCGTCTACGCCGCAGGCCTGCGCGTCTCGGAGGTCTGCGCATTGGAGCTGCGTGACATCGACAGCGCGGCCGACCGCATGTGCATACGCGTACGCGGCGGCAAGGGAGGGCACGACCGCCAGAGCATCCTCAGCCCCACACTGCTGTCAATGCTGCGCGAGCACGTGCGCTGCGTGCGACCCCAGCGTTGGCTGTTTGGCGACACCACTGGCCGCCAGCCCATCTCCGTGGACAGCGCCCAGCGCGCCTACCACCGCGCACGGCAAAATGCCCGCATCACCAAGAGCGGCGGCATCCACACCCTGCGCCACTGCTTTGCCACCCACCTGCTGGAAGGTGGCGTGGACCTGTTCACCATCAGCAAACTGCTGGGCCACAGCCACATCAGCACCACCGCACGCTACCTGCACCTGGTCAGCCCGCAGGTGCGTGCACCCAAGGACACCGATCCGCTGGATTTGCTGGCGGCGCTGCGACTTTCCTGACACTGTCCGCAGCACTGATTGAGCCGCCATGGCCACACTGGCCCAGGCCCTGCACCGCCATGGCCCGACGTATCTGGCAAGCCACACCCTGAGCGGGTCACAGGCCAAGGCCTGGCGGGCCATCATTGCCTGCCGCACGAAAGCCCTGGGCGGCGAGCAACTGGGCTGCGACACCTGCGGCCACAGCCACTGGCAATACCACTCCTGCCGCAACCGCCACTGCCCGCAATGCGGCGCCCGCGCCAAGGACGCCTGGTTGCAAGGACGGCTGGCCGAACTGCTCAACGTGCCCTACGTACACCTGGTGTTCACGCTGCCGCACAGCCTGAACGCGCTGTACGGCGCGCACCCGCGCTGGGTCATCGACACCCTGTTCGCCAGCACCGCCCAGACACTCAGCGACTTCAGCGGCAATGCGCGCTGGATGGGCGTAGCTGGCGGCACACCCGCCTTCAGCCTGGTGCTGCACACCTGGACGCAGGATCTGCGCCGACACATCCACGTGCATGGGGTGATGGCCAGCGGCGTGCTGCTCGATGGGCGCTGGCATGCGCCCAGCCGCAAGCCAGACTTCCTGTTCCCGGTACAGGCGCTATCCAAAGCGTTCAGGGGCAAGTTCCTGCAGGCCTTGGGCGATGCCCGCCGCAGCGGGCAAATCGACGCAGACCCCCAAGGCGACGCGAGCGCCTGGCGCGAACGCCAGCGGGCGCTGTACCACCACAACTGGGTGGTCTACGCCAAGGCCCCGCTGGGCGGCCCGGCGCAGGCCCTGGAGTACCTCAGCCGCTACACGCATCGCACGGCCATTGGCAACGAACGCATCCGCGCCGTCACGGGCGATGAGGTCATCTTTACCGTCCGCGCCGATGACCAGGGCGGAAAAAAGACAATCCGCTTGCAAGGCGCCGAGTTCGTGCGCCGCGTGCTGCTGCATGTGCTGCCCACCGGCATCAAGCGCATACGCCACTACGGCGTGCTGGCGCCCGCTTGCAAGGGCAAGAAGCTGGATGCGGCGCGCCGGGACCTGCAAATGCCCGAGCCCCATCCGCAAGCCATTGAATCAGCGCGCGAGTTCCTGCGGCGTGTGGCGCGCATCGATGCACTGAAGTGCCCGTGTTGCAAAGTGGGAACGTTGCACTGCGTGCAGACCGTGGCAGCGCCCCAGTGGCTGCCAGCGCCCGGTGCGCTCATGCCGAACAGCCGTGGCCCACCATGAAACGGGAAGGATCGCCAAAGGACACATCGCCGCTGCTTGGTGCGCAGTGGTGCGGGCTTTGCTCGCTCTGGATACCGCGCGCGAGGTGGCGGCAAGCCCGTTGGGCGCGGGCTACCCGCCCACGCCTTGCCTGCAAAGCGCTATTGCGCAAAAG
>NZ_QAIH01000309.1 GCF_003060895.1 Acidovorax sp. HMWF029
AGTGTAGGCAGCAGGCCCCCGGGGGCGCCGCCGTTCGTCCCACGGGGCCACCGCTGGTCCCAGGCGGGGGTGGGGCCATCCCACTGCCGGGCTGCCCGCGCAGTCCCCGGCCCACCATGGCGCATCTTTTCGCCCCCGACCCTGTTCCTCCCATGTCCCCCCGCCGCCACGACATCGACGCCCTGCGGGCCCTGGCCTTTGCCCTCGTCATCCTGTACCACGTCGCCATGTTCTACGTGGCCGACTGGCACTGGCACCTCAAAAGCCCCCATGCGGCCGAGTGGCTGCAGGCGCCCATGCGCGCACTCAACCTGTGGCGCATGGATCTGGTGTTCCTCATCTCCGGCCTGGCCTTCAGGCTGGTGGCCCGGGGGCAGACCGCGGCGGGCCTCATCCGCCAGCGCAGCCTGCGCTTGCTGCTGCCCCTGGCCTTTGGCATGGCCGTGGTGGTGCCCTACCAGGCCTATGCGCAAGGCGTGGCCAACGGCCTGATCGCGCCGGGGTTTGGCGCGTTTTTGCTGCGGTACCACCCCGGCAGCCGCTGGCCCGCCGGGGCGTTCGATGGCTGGGAGGTGGGCATCACCTGGAACCACCTCTGGTACCTGGCCTACCTCTGGGTCTACACCGTGGTGCTGGCACTGCTGCTGCCCCTGGCCGAATCCGCCATCGGCCAGCGGCTGGGCCAGGCCTTCACCCGGCTGCGGGGCGCGCGGCTGGTCGTGGTGCCCGTGCTGCCGCTGGCGCTGTACTCGGTGCTGCTGTGGCCGCACTTCCCGCCCACCCATGACCTGGTCCAGGATGCCTGGCTGCACGCCGTGTACTTCACCGTGTTCGTCTACGGCTACTGGATCGGGTGGGACGGAGGCCTGTGGGCCGAGCTGGTGCGCCAGCGCTGGCGCACCCTGGGCCTGGCGCTGGGCTTGCTGGTGATGTACCTGGGGCTGCTGGGCCTGGCGCAGCAGCACGGTGTGCGGGCTGCGCGCCTGCCGCTGCGTGTGCTGGCGGATGCCTACCTCTGGGCTGCGCTGCTGGCCATCCTGGGCTGGGCACACCACCGCCTCAACCGCCCCTGGCCGTGGCTGCGCTGGGCGAACGCATCGGTCTACCCCTGGTATGTGCTGCACCAGACAGTGATCATCGGGCTGGTGGTGGCTTGTTCACCCTGGCACCTGGGGCCTGTGATGGAGCCCGTGCTGCTGGTGGTGGGGACGGTGGCGCTGTGCTGGGGGATCACAGCGGTGGTGCAGCGCGTGGGGTGGCTGCGGCCGCTGTTCGGGCTGGCCCCCACAATGCGGGCATGAGCCGCCTGCCGCCAGCACTCACGCTGCGCTCCGCCACCCCACAAGACCTCCCTCAACTCGCGCCCCTGTGGCGCGACGCCTGGGCCAGCGCCAACCCGGCGGTGACCACCGTGGCGCCACTGGCACATTGGGCGGCGCGGGTGGATGCTGAGTTTGGCCCGCCTTGCACTACCACCGTGCTGGTGGAGCAGGGCCACACCGTGCGGGCCTTCATGGTGCTGGACCGGGCCCGGGGCCATCTGCACCAGCTCTTCGTAGCACCCGGGGTGCAGGGGCAGGGTCTGGGGGCGGCATTGGTGCAGCAGATCTGCGAGCAGTTTTGCCCCCAGGGGTGGACCTTGCATGTCGCCACCACCAATGTGCGGGCGCGGCGGTTTTATGCGCGCTGTGGTCTGGTAGAGGAGGTGGTGGACCACCATCCCGACACAGGGCGTGAGCGGGTGTTGTGCTGCTGGGGGCGGCCCTCAGCCCTGCGCTAGCGCCGCCTCAATATCCCCCGCCAGTTTCTTCGGCGCATCCTGCGGCGCATAGCGGCGGATCACCTGGCCGTCCTTGCCGACCAGGAACTTGGTGAAGTTCCACTTGATGGCCTTGCTGCCCAGCAGGCCCGGGGCCTCGGCGGTGAGCCATTTGTACAGGGGGGATGCGTTGGCGCCGTTCACGTCGATCTTGGCCATCATCGGAAAGCTCACACCGTAGTTGAGCTGGCAGAAGCTGGAGATCTCGTCGTTGCTGCCGGGGTCCTGGCTGCCGAACTGGTTGCAGGGGAAGCCCAGCACGACGAGGCCTTTGTCGGCATATTCCTTGTGCAGCTCTTCCAGCCCGCCGAACTGGGGCGTGAAGCCGCAGGCGCTGGCGGTGTTGACGATGAGCAGTACCTTGCCCTCGTACTGGCGCAGGGGCACGCTCTGGCCGTTGATCTGCTGGGCTTCAAAGTCGTAGATGCTGGTGGGCATGCGGGTACTCCGGGTTGTTCGGTCGTATTTGTTGCAAATGGTCTTCTTTATTCCATTCTGGTTACCTTGGTTACCTTTTGCGTTGATTTTGTTAATTTTGTAGGAGCGCCCGGCAACGAAAAACATCACTTCGATAGCTATCATGCCCAGCCATCCAAACCAACGGGCTCAATAGTCTGCAGCACATGGAACGCCGCGTCACGATTCAAACGCCTTTGGGCGAACAACTCAAGTTCAGGCAGCTGCAAGGCACGGAAGAAATCAGCCAGTTATTCGCGCTGGATGTGGATCTGCTGAGCGACAGCAAAAGCATCGACCCCAAGGCATTGCTGGGCAAGAACGCCACGATCGTGGTCGAGACGGAAGGTGGGGGCCAGCGCCACATTGACGGCATCGTCACCCGTTTCGGCATGCAGGGCCAGGACCATCGGATGTATTCTTACCGCGCCCGTCTGAGCCCGTGGCTGTGGCTGGCCACCCGGAAGAGCGATTTCAAGATATTCCAGAACAAAACGGTTCCGGAGATTATTGAAGAGGTCCTGGGGAAATATGGACAGCCCTTCGACAAAAAATTGACCCGCACTTATCGCACGTGGGATTATTGCGTTCAATATAACGAAACAGATTGTCAGTTCGTATCTCGTCTCATGGAGCACGAGGGGATCTATTACTACCATCAGCATTCCCCTGGGCAGCATGTGCTCACGCTGGCAGACGACATTGTTGCGTCGCACAGCACCTTGCCCGGTGCCGCCAGCATTCCTTTCTACCCACCTGAAAAAGCCGCGATTTCCGACCGCGAATGCATCTTCGCGTGGGAGTCGGCGGAAGAGATCAAATCGGGCCGCCACTACAACGACGATTACGATTTCAAGAAGCCCAAGGCCGATCTGTCGAATATGCGCAAGATGCCGGTCGGTCACGCGCACGACAGCCACGAGATTTACGAGTGGCCCGGCGGCTACACCGAGTACGGTGATGGCGAGACGTATGTGCGTGTGCGCCTTCAGGAGAACCTCACCCGCGAGAGCGTAGTGCAGGGCAAGTCGAGTTGCCGCGCGCTGGTGCCGGGCTACACCTTCAGCCTGGAGAACTACCCGCGCGAAGACCAGAACCAGCAGTACCTCATCACGGCCGTCCAGTACCACTTTCAGGAAAACCCGGAAGTGAGCAGCGTTGCCAAACCGACGCCGAAAACCACCAAGGACGAGGTGGGCTCCATCCAGCGCTTCGTGCTGAAGGCTCAGCCCACCAGCATGGCCTTCACGCCGCCCCGCGTGACGCCGAAGCCCCGCAGCCAGGGCCCACAAACGGCAGTGGTGGTGGGGCCGCCGGGGGAAGAAATCTGGACGGACAAGTTCGGCCGAGTGAAGGTGCAGTTCCACTGGGACCGCATCGGAGCGATGGACGAGAACTCCAGCTGCTGGATCCGCGTATCCCATCCCTGGGCGGGTGCGAAATACGGCGGCATCTTCACACCGCGCATTGGCCAGGAGGTGATCGTCGATTTCCTCAATGGCGATCCGGACTATCCCATCATCACCGGGCGTGTCTACAACGCGGACCAGATGCCACCGTGGGAGCTGCCCCGGCACAAGACCCAGTCGGGCTTTCAAACCAACTGGAGCAAGGGCGGCGGCGGCAAGCACATGTTGCGATTTGAGGACCAAAAGGGTATCGAGCACATTGAGCTGTCCACGGACCATGGCAATACCCACTTGCACATGGGCTACCTGATGAACCAGAGCACCGAGGCCAAGCGAAGCTACGGTTTTGAATTGCGTACCAACGAGTGGGGAGCGATCCGGGCGGACAAGGGGTTGCTGATCACGACGTATACGCAGGACTTCAAGCAGAAGCTAGCGCACGACAACCCGGACGGCTTCGACGGCCTGGGTGAAGGTCTGGCCAACACGGCTTCGCTGATGGAGGAAGCAGGCGAGGCCGTCGCCGCCATGAACGGCGCCATCGAAGCCATCAATGGCCTCAAGACATCGCACATGATGGAGCTGAGTTCGGGAATCGCCGCGATGACCGGTGGCAAGGCTGCCATGGCCACCTTGTCGAAAGCGGCGGCTGCCATTGCTGCGCTCGCCGGCGACAGGGGAGGGGGTGGTGCAGGGGCGGAAACGCTCATGCCCACGAATACCGACCCGGCCATGCCGCAGTCGCAGGCGCTGCGAGAGCTATCCAAGGACATCAGCAAGCCGGTGGTTTCCATCGTGAGCCCCGAAGGGCACTCGATGATCAGCCCCAAGCCCATCGTGATCAGCTCGGGGCAGAGCGCCTCCATGCATGCCAAGCAGCACATCACGCTGTCAAGCGGCGCGCAGCTCACCCAACTGGCCAAGTGCGGCATGCTGACCCACGTGTCCGAAGGTGGTCAGCGCAATACCGTGTCCAAGGGCGACATCGCATCGGAAGCCCAGACGGGCAACATGAACCTCACCGCCCAGCAGAACATCACCCTGGCTTCCAAGCAGGACACCGCCACCGTCGTCGGCGACCAGAACGTGAACATCCAGGCCACGAAGGATTCCGTGCTGGTGAAGGCGGCCAAGCACATCCGGTTGCAGGCGGGCGAAAGCATCACGCTGACCATCGGCGAGGGAGAGGGCGTCGCTTCGCTCAAGCTCACCGACAAAGGCGAAGTCGTCATCAAGGGCAAGAACGGCCTGATCAAGCTGAGCGAGTTGCTGGACGTTCACGGGGCACCCATCCAGCTCAACTGCTGAATCAACCCTCCCTGCGCAGCAGACCTTTTCGCTAGCACGACAGCCATCTCCACCAAAGAACCTTCGCATGCAATTCCATCTCAACGAAGGCAGCTTTACGCTGCCCGACGGCCTTCGGGACAACAGCATGAACATGCTGCTGACGGGCCACAGTGGCCTGGACCTGAGCCTGATCATCACCCGGGACAGGCTGGAGCCTGGCGAATCCTTCGAGGCCTTCGTCGACCGCCAGATCAAAGCGGTGACACTGCAGGTCAGCAAGTTTTCCATCCAGGAAAAACACGCGCAGAAGGCCCCCGGCAGGGACGAAACCATTGCCGTGGAACTTGCCCAGCAGTTCACGCAGAACGGCCAGGTTATCCACCAGCGGCAACGCACGTGGCTGTTGCCGGACGCCGCCAGCGTGCTGGTGCTCACGGCGGCGTCTGCCGCGCCCATCACCGACGCGCAGAAGAAGGCCTGGCTGGCCATTTGCGCAAGCTTCCAGCCGCGCCACTGAACCTGGCAGCGCCGGGTTGCGAGCCCGCGTCCCGGCAGCCGCTCCGACGCACATCGTCGGACCTCGGCACTCGTTGACGCCGCAGTACCCCGTAGCGCAACCCGGCAGCCGCCCCACCCCTCGTTCCACGAACCCCTTCGCCCATGAGTCAGTTTCCACCCGCGGCCCGACTGGGCGACCCCATTGCCCACAGCAATGCCAACGCACGCCTGCTGGCCAAGGTGGTGGGCATAGCCGCAGGCGCTGCCGCGCTTGGTGCGCTGTGCGCTGGAACCATCGCGGCCGGGGTGACAGCGGGTGTTGCAGCCGTCGGCACCGTGGTCACGGGCGGGCTGGCGGCGCCGATCCTCGCGGGAGCCGTCGTGCTGACCGGAGCGCTGGCCACCCTCGCTGTCAGCATGGCGGGGGGCGCCATCGGAGAAAAAATTGCCGATTGGCTGGTCCCTGAAACCTGGGATGTGACCGGGGCCATCACGACCGGCTCACCCGATGTGTTCGTCAACAGCATTCCCGCTGCGCGGGCCACCAACGCGGTACCGATGGACGAAGTGGTTTGCGGCAAGCACACCATCACGCCCGTCAACCTGATCGCGCAGGGCGCGGCGGTCGGGCCCAAGCAGACCGTCATCAATGAAGCCCTGGCCGCCCGCAAGGGCGACAAGGTCGTGTGCGGGGCCACCATCCATGCAGGCTCGCCCAACGTCTTTATTGGCGGGGCTCCTGAGACGGTGCGTGACTACGACGACGAGGTCAATCCACTGCTGCGGGCGGCACTATTCATTGCGGAGGCCCGAAATCTCCTGAAGAACATCAAATGTCTCTGGAAGCTGGTCAAGGATCCGAAGGCGCTCGTCAAAAACGCGGAATGCATGTTGAAGGCTGCGCAAGCCGCAGGCTCAGCGGCCATGACCGTGCCGGCCATCCTGGGCAACCCTGTGCACATCGCCACGGGCGCCAAGCTCCTGGCCGATGGGAGCGATCTGGATTTCGTGCTGCCAGGCGTGCTGCCCGTGGCGTGGCAGCGCATCTACAACAGCCTGGACGAGCGCAGCGACGGCCCGCTGGGCCGCGGCTGGAGCACACCTTACACGGTGCAGCTGCACCTGGACCACGATCCGCAGGGCCGGCCCGCCGTCACCTACTACGACGCAGATGGGCGCGACATACAGTTCACCCGCCCGGCGCCTGGGCAAGGCCTGTTCAGCGTCGCTGAGGGGATCGGCGTGCTGTGCAGTGAAGGCGGTGACTACGTCGTCGTCACAGCCGAAGGCATGTACCGATGGTTCGGCCAGGCGCCCGCCGGGAGCGTGGATGATGCTGCGGCGGTGGGCGTATTGCACCTGCAGCGCATCGAGGACCGCAACGGCAATTACCACGCGCTGCGCTACGGGGACCACGGTGTGCTCACCCATGTGGCGGACAGCGCAGGCCGGCTCCTGGAGTTTCTGTATGTTCCGGGCACCGCCCGGCTTCAGCAGATTCATCTGCGCGTGGGCGCCGACGGTGAGGCTGCGCAGGCGCTGGTGAACTACCGTTACGACGCCGCAGGCCAACTGGCCGAAGTCAGAGACCGCGCAGGGCAGACGACGCGCCGGTTTACCTATGCAAATGGCCGCATGGCGAGCCACCAGCTGCCCGGTGGCTTGCTATGCAGCTACGAATGGCAGGAGTTTGCCCAAGGCATCGGCAATCGCCCTGGCCCCCATGCGCGCGTGGTGCGGCACTGGACGGACGACGGCGAAGCGTATGCCTTTGAATACGGCCTGCATGGCGACGGTAGCGGCAGCACCCAGGTCACCGACGGCCTGGGCCGCCGTCAGCAGTGGCACTGGAATGCCGACCACGAAATCACCCGCCACACGGACGCTCTGGGTCACACCACCACGCAGGTGTGGGGCGCCACTAAAGAGCTGCTGGGCCATACAGATGCGCTGGGGCGATCCACCACGTACACCTACGACGACGCTGGCAACCTCACCTCAGAAACGGACGCCCTGGGACGCACGCACCGCCAGCGCTGGAGCCCCGGCCCGGCCAGCCTGCTGGTCGCGACGGAAGACCCCGGCGGCGGAACCTGGCGCTACCAGTACGATGACCACGGCAATCTGGTGGCGGAGACCGACCCTCTGGGCCATGTGACCCGCTACGCGAACGACAACCGAGGCTTGCCCGTTCTGGTGACCGATGCCCACGGCGGGCGCAAGCAGCTGCGCTGGGATGCGAGGGGCCAGTTGACCGCCTACACGGATTGCAGCGGCAAGACCACCCGCTACACGTACGACGCGCAGGGCCACCTTCACCAGGAAATCGACGCCCTGGGCCAGTCCACCGCTTTCGAGCGCGACCCGCTGGGCCGGCTGTTGCAGCTGACCCTGCCGGACGGTGCGCAGCACCAGTACCGCTACGACGCGGCGGGCCAGTGCGTGATCGCGACCGACGCACTGGGCCATACCACCAGCTATAGCTACAACCAGCGCGGCCAGCTGACAGGGCGCTCCAAAGCGGTTGGCGCACTCACCAGTACCATCCAGCTGGGGTATGACGCGGCACGGCGCTTGTCGGCGCTGGTCAATGAAAACCGCCAGGCGTACCGGTTCGCTTACGATGCGGCGGACCGCCTGGTGGCCGAGACCCGCATCGACGGCACCCGGCAAGTGCTGCACTACGATGCAGCCCACCAGGTCGTCGGCGTGACCGAACACCCCATGCCCCTGGGCCAGGGCGACGCCGTGCCGGGCCACGCCGAGGTGCAGCCCATCCACACCCAGTTGGTGCGCGATGCCGCGGGCCAGCTGGTGCAGAAGAACGTCTACACACCCGGTGTGGCCGCGCAAGCGGGCGCAGCCGCAACGCTGCCGCCGCCCGATCTGCAAGCCCGGATCGACTATGCATACAGCCCCACCGGCGACTTGTTGACGGCGCAACACAGCACGCCGCTGGGCGAAGTCGTTGCACAACACACCTGGCAATACGACGCTTTGGGCCAGGTGCTGCAGGAGACCGCCGGGCACGCCGTGCAAGGGCAGCAGCGCAGCAGCGCGCTGCACCACCAATACGACGCATTGGGCAACCGCATCGGCACCAGGCTGCCGGACGGGCGCGCGCTGAACCACCTGTACTACGGCAGCGGCCACCTGCACCAGATCAATCTGGACGGTGCCGTCCTGGCCGACATCGAGCGCGACGACCTGCACCGCGAGGTGCTGCGCACGCAAGGCCGCCTGGCCAGCCGTTTTGCCTACGACCTCGTTGGTCGCAAAGCGGCGGCCTGGGTGCGGCCAGCCATGCTGCGGGTAGGGCGCGGCATCGGCACCGACCAAGGTGCCGATGGCCCGTGGAGCCCCCACAACGCAGACTGGAGCCAGCGCTTGCAGCAGCGGCACAACGCCGAAGACGTGCTGCTCAAACGCTACAGCTACGACAGGAACGGCGAGCTCACCAGCGTGGAGCACAGCCAGCAGGGGCACACCCTGCACCGCTACGACCAGGGCGGGCGCATCACGCAGACGCTGTCGAACCAGCCCGAGCGCAACGAACACTTCCACTACGACCTGGCGGGCAACCGCATCAGCGCGCTGGAGGAAAGCAGCCTCAGCAGCCAGGGACGAGGCTGGGTGCAAAACAACCGCGTCAAGGTGTTGCAGGACAAGCGCTACGACTACGACGGCTTCGGTCGGCTGATCAGAAAACGCATCGGTAGCCACACGGAGCAGCACTACCGCTACGACCACCAGCACAGGCTGACCCAGGTGGCGGTGGTGCGGGCGGGC
>NZ_QAIH01000310.1:0-700 GCF_003060895.1 Acidovorax sp. HMWF029
GAGGGACGCTACGGCCTGGCTGCGGAGGCGGGCCGGGGGCTTCTGGAGAGTGGGAGCGATGGCGCGGGTGCGCGGCACGGGTGAATCCATGCAGGCACGATAGCAAAACTGTTTATTTTTAGCAAGCAAGTGCTTGGTAAAAATAAGTTCTCCGAATGGGCAACGCTTTTGGCGGCTGAATTCTTGGATGCATTTGGCCTCCTCCGCCCGTCCATAAAGCGTTGGAAGCTATTGTTTTTATAGTTGCTTGAGTGTCTTTGCAGAGGGCGGAGGCCGGGGTGTGCGCCCGGCGGCGCAGTAACTTTCTTTCGCGTCGCCGAAAGAAAGTCACCAAAGAAAGGGCGACCCTACTGTCTGCGACCCCTGCGCTGCGCTGCGGGGCAACCAGGGGTGCTCGGTCACGGGGTGCGCCGTGGAACTCGCTTTGCGCTGCGCGCGCCGCTCAGACAACCACGGCGAGCTAGACAACGAAGCATGCGCGCTTCGACGCGCATGCCACCCCGCGCCCTGCGCGCCCCAGGCGCATACAGAAGGGAACCCGTGAATCGGACATCCATTCGGGCCGTCGCTTCGCTCGGCCCCATCTCGCGGGCGCAAGCGCCGCGCGCTGCGCAGGCGCGGCCGAGCGCAGCGACGGCCCGAATGGATGTTGGCTGTTTGGGTTTTCGGCTGCCCCAACCCCCTGCTGGCTGCGCCTGCG
>NZ_QAIH01000310.1:717-11870 GCF_003060895.1 Acidovorax sp. HMWF029
GGTCACCCCGTAGCGAAGCGCAGGGGTCGCAGACTGGGGGTCGCCTTTTCTTTGGTGACTTTCTTTTGGCGAAGCAAAAGAAAGTTACTCGCACGCCGGGCGACTCCCGGCTCCCGCACTCCACACGGGCATGCAGTAGCCACCGCAAAAAGCTTCGACAGGCTCAACCCGAACGGATGGGGCGAGAACGAACTATCAAAACAATAGCTGCCAGCGCTTTATTTACAAGCGCAAGCAGCCAAAAAACCCTCAGAACCAACGACTCAAACCGCGCTGAAGTCTGGACGGCGCTTTTCCATAAACGCCGAGAACGCTTCCCGCGCCGCAGGCTCGCGCAACATGCGCCCAAAGCTCTCACCCTCTTCCGCCATCACCTCCAACACCTTCGCCGTCTGCCCACCCTTCATCAACCGCTTGGTTTCGATGAGCGACGACAACGGCTTGGCTGCCAGCTTCTTCGCCTGTGCCTGCGCCACCCCATTGCATTCGGTGGGCGGCACCACACGGTTCACCAGGCCTACCTCCAGCGCGGCCTCAGCCATGAAAGGCTCGCCCAACAGCAAGGCTTCAGCAGCGCGGTGATACCCCAGCATCTGCGGCACGAGCAGGCTCGACGCCGCCTCGGGACACAGGCCCAGGTTGACGAACGGCATGGAGAACGCGGCGTTGTCGCCCGCATAGACCAGATCGCAATGGAACAGCATCGTCGTGCCAATGCCCACGGCCGGGCCACAGACCGAGGCGATCACGGGCTTGGGGAAGGTGGCGATGCCGCGCAGGAAGCGGAACACCGGCGAATCCTGCGTGGCAGGCGGCTGCTGCAGAAAGTCGCCAATGTCGTTGCCCGCGCTGAAGATGGCGATGTCACCCTGGAACACCACCACGCGCACGCTGACGTCGGCCTTGGCGGCGTCCAGCGCGTCGGCCATGGCGGCATACATGTCGCGCGTGATGGAGTTCTTCTTGTCAACACGGTTGAAGGTGATGGTGGTCACGCCCGCTTCGGAGTGGACGAGGATGTCTTGGGTGGCTTCGGTCATGGTGGTGAAGGGTCAGTGATGATGATGGCGGGGACAGGAATGCGCCGTGCAGAGCAACAGGCCGACCTCCTACTCCTTGTAGTAAACGATCTGATGGCTGGTGGCGAGCATGGTGCCCGCCTCATTCCACAGCTGCACGGTCTGGTCGAAGAAACCGTTGCGGAACTCCTGCCCGCGCGCCTGGCCGAGAAGATAACCCGTGCCCGTGGCCTGCAGCTGGGCTGCGGTGGCATGAAAGTACACCGTGATGGACACCGTCCCGGCAGGCACATGGTGAGCGCGGCGCAGCCACACCCGGGGAAAGAAAACATCGGCCAACGCGGCCAGCGCCAAAAAGTCCAGCGGGCGCGGCGGCGCATCGCGCATCCACAGCTGCGTCAGGCTGTGGTCGCCGCTACCGTCCCACTGGCGTGGAATGGCGCCGGTGATGGGGCGCATCTCGTAGCGGTTGAGCCACTCCACGCCCAAACCTCGGGGCATGGCGGCCTGCGCGGATGGCGGTGGGACGTCGGGCATGGGCACATCGCCTGCGCTCCAGGTCTCGCGGCGCACTGCGGTGACAGCCGTGGCGGTGGTGGTGACCACCTGCTCGCCGCTCTTGGGGTCAGCTTGCAGGATCGACAGCGTCCAGTGCTGGGTAGAGCGGTTAGTGCGGACGGGAGTGGCCTGCACGGTGAATGCGCCAGCCGTCAGTGCGCCCGCGTAGTTGACGGTGAGCGAAAGCGGATCGCCCAGCAGATCAGGGTGCTGCAGGATGGCCTGCAGCAGCGTGGCGGCGGTAACGCCACCAAACGGGCCGACCATGTTCCAGTAGCCAGGGTGGGTCTGACCTTCGTACTGGCCCGCCGCAGAAGAGGACGAGGCCGTCAGCTGTACCGCGTCGTCCAGCGGATGGGCAGCGGACGCAGTGGAAGAATGGGAGGAAGACGTCATGCTGCGAGTGTGCCGCGAAACCACCGCTCAGGCCGTCGTGCCGGAGACTTCGGCGTGTGGCACACCGCCGCCCAGGGCCGCCAGCGCTGCCGCTGCACGCGGCCACAGGCTCTGGCGGAACTGGTCGCGAAAGAAGCCAAAGTGCCCAATGCGCCGCACCTGCAAGTCGGCCGGGGTGATGCTCTCCACGCGGCGCTCGGTGTTGGCGTACAAATTCACCAGGTTGTGCGTTCCGCGCAAGGTCATCAGCTCGTCGTCGGCCATGGACAGCGCAAGCACCGGGAACCGCACCGCACCATAACTCTGCGCCACCGCAGGCCCCTCGGCGCCCACGCTGTAGGCAGGGTCCAGACACCAGCGCCGCCACTGCAGGATCACCCCCGCTGGCAGATCGCCCACCTTCTTGAGCGTACGCCCCGGAAAGTACCCGCACAGCCGTGTGGCCAGCGGCACCAGCACCCACCAGAAATACGGAACGATGCGCTTGAGCTGCGGCGCGTTGTCACGCCAGTAGCCGCTGCCTGCAGCCACGCTCAGCAGGCCCGCCACCTGCTCGGGCTTTTTCAGCAAGCCCGGCAACTGCGCGCCCAGGCTGTGCCCAAGCAGAAACAAAGGCTGCGACGGCAGCGCGGCCTTGGCGGTGGAGATCACGGCCTCGTAGTCCTCGGCCCAGTCGAACAGATCCGCCTTCACATCGCGCATGGGGCCCTGCAGCGAATCGCCGTGGCCCCGGTAGTCAAACGTGGTGACCCGAAACCCCTGCTGCGCCATCCACAGCGCAAAGGCCTCGTAGTACGACTGCCGCACCCCCATCGCGCCGCCGATCACGACGCTGGCGCGCGGAGCGCCCTCGGGTTCGTAGACACGCAGCGCCAAAGACACCGCCCCGTTGACCTGCAAGGTTTGCTTGTTCATGTCTGTCTCCTTAGCTCAATGCCGATCTGCGCCAGCTTGAAAAGAAAACGAATCGCCGGGTTAGTGCCTTGGCTTCGACAGGCTCAGCCCGAACGGTTGGGTGTGTGATTGCCCCGCCCTTGTGTATTCAACCCCTGCCCTCAAGGGCGTAGCGAGCGGCTTTCAGGCTAGGCGGACGGAGCGCAGCAACCGGAACGTACTTGCGGTACGTGAGGATTGCGAGCACCGCCCAACGACGCATGAAAGCCGCGCAGTAGCCAGTTACAACGCCTCGATGATGCCTGCGGCGCCTTGGCCGGTTCCTACACACATCGTGACCATGCCGTACTTCAGCTTGTGGCGGCGCAGTGCATGCACCACCGTCGCCGCACGGATGGCACCGGTAGCGCCCAGCGGGTGCCCCAGCGCAATCGCGCCCCCCATCGGGTTCACGTTCGCAGGGTTGAGCCCCAGCGTGTTGATGACCGCCAGCGACTGCGCCGCAAACGCCTCGTTCAACTCATACCAGCCAATGTCATCGCTCTTGAGGCCCGCATACCGCAGCGCTGCCGGGATGGCTTCGATAGGGCCAATGCCCATGATCTCGGGGGGCACGCCCCGCGCGGCGTAGCTCACGAAGCGCGCCAGCGGCGTCAGGCCGAACTGCTTCACGGCCTTTTCGCTGGCCACGATGAGGGCACCCGCGCCATCGCTGGTCTGCGAGCTGTTGCCCGCCGTGACGCTGCCGCGTGCGGCAAACACGGGCTTGAGCTTGGCCAGGCCTTCCAGCGACGTGTCCGGGCGGGGGCCTTCGTCCAGGCTCACGGTGCGGCGCTTTTCCACCACTTCGCCGGTGGCGAGGTTGGGCGAACGCTCCACGATCTCGAACGGCGTGATTTCGTCGGTGAACTCACCAGCTTTCTGCGCCTTGATGGCGCGCAGGTGGGATTCAAGCGCAAACGCGTCCTGCGCTTCGCGGCTCACCTTCCACTGCTGGGCCACCTTTTCAGCGGTCAGGCCCATGCCGTAGGCAATGCCCACGTCTTCGTCACGCGCAAACACTTCGGCATTGAACGAGGGCTTGTTGCCGCCCATGGGCACCAGGCTCATGGACTCGGCGCCACCGGCGATCAGCACGTCAGCCTCGCCCACGCGGATGCGGTCGGCGGCCATCTGCAGCGCGGTGATGCCCGATGCGCAGAAACGGTTCACCGTCACGCCGCCCACGGGGTGATTAAACGCCAGGCCCACAGCGATGCGGGCCATGTTCATGCCCTGCTCACCTTCAGGGAAGGAGCAGCCGATGATGGCGTCTTCAATCGCCTTGGGGTCCAGCGTGGGGACCTGCAGCATGGCGCTCTTGACGGCGGCGACCAGCAGATCGTCGGGGCGGGTGTTCTTGAAATAGCCGCGGCCCGAGCGCCCGATGGGCGTGCGCGTGGCTGCGACGATGTAGGCGTCCTGGACTTGTTTTTGAGCCATGGTGAAACTCCTTCAATTCTTGGGGGGGCGGCTGGAAGGAACCCAGGCCCACGTAAATACACATTCGACCGGCTCCACACCGGCTTCGTCGGTCACGGTGACTTTCACCTGCACCTCGCCCTTGTCGCTGGCCAACATGGCGGCGCGCTGCTCGGCGGTCAGCGTGGCCACGGCTTTGAGGCCGCCCGTGGCGCGCTTCTTGAACGCCATGGAGAGTTCCTTGGCCAGCGGCAGGCAGTCGTCGCGCACGTTCATGCCCACGACCATGCCGGTGGCCGTTTCGGCCAGCAAGTTCATGGCCGAGGCGTGCACGCCACCGATATGGTTTTGCACGCGGCGCTCATTGGCCAGGTGCACTTCGACACGCTCCGGCGTGAGCGACACGAACTTCACCCCGGCCGTGCCGGTAAAGGGCACGGCCCGGCGCAGGATGATGTTCTGCACGAAGCCGCGCATGAAGGCGGGCGCCTCGTCCAGACGCATCAGCGAGCGCTGGAGTTTGTTGGGGGCTTGGCTCGTCATGGTGATGCCGATCAGTTGCGGACTGGCTTGCCTGTCGAGAGCATGCCCAGGATGCGCTCATGCGTCTTGGGCTGTGCGATCAGGTGGCAGAACACCTTGCGCTCCAGCGTGAGCAGGTATTCCTCGCTCACCATCGAGCCCGCATCCACATCGCCGCCACAGACCACCTCGGCGATCATGGCGCCGATCTTGAAGTCGTAAGCGCTGATGAAGCCGCCGTCGCGCATGTTCACCAGCTGCGCCTTGATGGTGGCCAGGCCGCTGCGACCCGCCACGGGGAACAGGCGCTTGTGCGGTGCACGCCAGCCGCTGGCGGCCATGGACTTGGCTTCGTTGATGGCCACGAACAGCAGCTCGTCCTTGTGGGGCACGATGATGTCGCTGTCCAGCAGGAAGCCCAGCTTGCGCGACTCCAGCGCGCTGGTGCCCACCTTGGCCATAGCCGCAGCGGTGAAGCCTTCGGTCAGGAAGGGCAGGATGTCCTTGCTCGTCGAAACCGCCATGTTCTCGGCCGCGCGGCGGGCGATGTAGGTCAGGCCGCCCGCACCGGGCACCAGGCCCACACCCACTTCCACCAGGCCGATATAGCTTTCCATGTGCGCCACACGCTTGGCCGAATACACGGCCAGCTCGCAGCCGCCGCCCAGTGCCATGCCGTGGATGGCCGCGACGACAGGCACCTGCGCGTAGCGGATGCGCAGCATCAGGTTCTGCAGCTCTTGCTCGATGCTTTCCACCGCATCGGCGCCGCCGACCATGAAGGCGGGCATCGTGGCTTCCAGGTCCGCACCCACGCTGAAAGGCGCGTCACCGGACCAGATGACCATGCCCTGGTACTCGGACTCGGCCAGTTCCAGCGCTTCCATCAGCGCTTCCATCACTTCGGGGCTGATGGCGTGCATCTTGTTCTTGATGCTGGCGATAAGCACTTGGCCGTCCAGCGTCCAGGTGCGCAGCGCCTTGGACTCGGCAATGGTGGTGCCAGCGGTGCGCCAATCGGGCAGGCTGGTTTCGCCCAGCAGAGCCTCGGGGAAGATCTGGCGCTCGTACACGGGCAGCTGGCGGCGGGGCACAAACTTACCTTGCGATGCACTCCAGGAGCCCTGCGCGGTGTGCACGCCACCGGCTTCGGCCACGGGGCCCTTGAAGACCCATTCGGGCAGCGGTGCCTTGCACAGCGCCTTGCCGGCGTCGATGTCTTCCTGAATCATCTTGGCCACTTCGAGCCAGCCTGCTTCTTGCCACAGCTCGAAGGGGCCCTGCTTCATGCCAAAGCCCCAGCGCATGGCCTGGTCCACGTCGCGTGCGTTGTCGGCAATGGTGCCCAGGTGCACGGCTGCGTAGTGGAAGCTGTTGCGCAGGATGGCCCAGAGGAACTGGCCGGGCGCGCCTTCGGCGTTGCGCAGCAGGCGCAGGCGCTCGGCAGCGGGCTTCTTGAGCATGCGGGCATACACCTCGTCGGCCTTCTGGCCGGCGGGCACGTACTCTTCGCTTTCCAGCTCGAAGCGCATCACGTCGCGGCCGACCTTCTTGAAGAAGCCTGCCTTGGCCTTCTGACCCAGGTTGCCCAGCTCCAGCAGCTTTTTCAGCACGGCGGGCGTGCCAAAGCTTTCGTAGAACGGGTCGGTCTCAATGCTCAGGTTGTCCTGCAGCGTCTTGATGACGTGGGCCATGGTGTCCAGGCCCACCACGTCGGCGGTGCGGAAGGTGCCGCTCGATGCGCGGCCGAGCTTCTTGCCCGTGAGGTCATCCACTACGTCGTAGGTCAGGCCGAAGTTCTCGACCTCCTTCATGGTGGCCAGCATGCCTGCGATGCCCACGCGGTTGGCCACAAAGTTGGGCGTGTCGTGCGCCCGCACCACGCCCTTGCCCAGGCCGCTGGTGACAAAGGCTTCAAGCTGGTCCAACACTTCGGGCTGGGTGGTGGGGGTGTTGATCAGCTCCACCAGCGTCATGTAGCGCGGGGGGTTGAAGAAGTGGATGCCGCAGAAGCGCGGCTTGATGCTCTCGGGCAGCACTTCGGACAGTTTGGTGATCGACAGGCCCGATGTGTTGGACGCCAGGATGGCGTGCTTGGCCACGTGGGGAGCGATCTTGGTGTACAGGTCCAGCTTCCAGTCCATGCGCTCGGCAATGGCCTCGATCACGAGGTCGCATTCCTTGAGCAGGTGCATGTGCTCTTCGTAGTTGGCCTGCTGGATCAGCGCCGCATCGTCGGCCACGCCCAGGGGCGAAGGCTTGAGCTTCTTGAGGCCTTCGACGGCCTTGGTGACGATGCCGTTCTTCGGGCCTTCCTTGGCCGGAAGATCGAACAGCACCACCGGCACCTTCACGTTGACGAGATGCGCAGCAATCTGCGCGCCCATCACGCCTGCGCCGAGCACGGCGACTTTTTTCACTTGGAATCTGGACATGGGTTGGGTTCCTGGTTGGGGCCTTGCGCAAAACCGCATGGGGTGCGCAAGGCCACGGGAATGGGGTTTACTGGATGCGGATCCAGGTCTGCGTGCGACCAAAGGGGCCGATGGAGCCGCGCACTTCGAGCTTCTTGCCCCCTTCGATGGGGGTCATGCGCAGGGTGTAGCTTCGGCCATTCTCAGGGTCGAGAATCTTGCCGCTTTCCCACACCTCTTTGCCTTCGGCCTTTTTGGCGCCCCGGATGATCTCCAGCCCCAAGATGGGCTTGCCCTTGCGGTCGTCCGAGCACTCGTCGCAGACCTCATCGGGTTTGGCGTCCTTGGACAGGCGCTTTTCCAGCGCCCCGTTCAGCACGCCGCCGCCGATGTCGCGGATGCGGATTTCGGCCTTGGCCTCGCCGGTCTTGTCGTCGATGTTGCGCCACAGGCCTTCGGGCGTTGCCTGCGCCCATGCGGGCACCGAAGACGCTACAAAAACAATAGCTGCCACCGCTTTATACATAGGCGCTCCGTGCCAAAAAAGCTTGAAATCCGTTGGTCTACCGATCAGGCCAAGGCCAGATCGGTGTCCATCAGCACCTTGCTGCCAGCACGGGCCGTGCGCATCAGCGTGACGGTTTCGGGGAACAGCTTGGCAAAGTAGAAACGCGCGGTCTGCAGCTTGGCGCCGTAGAACGGATCGGAGTTGCCAGCGGCGATCTCGCGCAGCGCCACCTGGGCCATGCGGGCGAACAGATAGCCGAACACCAGGTGGCCGGCCACGCGCAGGTAGTCCACGGCGGCAGCGCCCACTTCGTCGGGGTTCTGCATGCCCTTGAAACCGATCTCGGTAGTGAACTTGGTCATCTGATCGCCCAGCATCGCGATGGGGTTGATGAACTCAGCCATCTTCTCGTTCACGCCTTCTTCTTCCACCAGCTTGCCGATCAGCTTGCCCAGCTTCTTGAGCGTGGCGCCGTTGTTGCCCAGGATTTTGCGGCCCAGCAGGTCCAGCGACTGCACGGTGTTCGTGCCTTCGTAGATCATGTTGATGCGGTTGTCGCGCACGTACTGCTCCATGCCCCATTCCTTGATGAAGCCGTGGCCGCCGAAGACCTGCATGCAGGCGTTGGTAGAGATATGGCCGTTGTCCGTGATGAAGGCCTTCACGATGGGGGTGAGCAGCGCTACCATTTCTTCGGATTCGGCGCGCACCTTTTCATCGGGGTGGCTGTGCACCTTGTCCAGCAGCAGCGTGCAGAAGATCTGCAGCGCGCGGCCACCTTCGGCGTAGGCCTTAGCGGTGAGCAGCATCTTGCGCACGTCGGGGTGCACGATGATGGGGTCGGCGTCCTTGTCCTTGGCCTTGACGCCCGAGAGGCTGCGCATCTGGATGCGGTCCTTGGCGTAAGCCAGCGCATTTTGGTAAGCCACTTCGGTCAGGCCCAGCGACTGGTTGCCCACGCCCAGGCGGGCCGCGTTCATCATCACAAACATGGCAGCCAGGCCCTTGTTGGGCTGGCCTACCATGGTGCCGATGGCGCCGTCGATGGCGATCTGCGCGGTGGCGTTGCCGTGGATGCCCATCTTGTGCTCCAGGCCCGTGCAGAAGATGGGGTTGCGCTCGCCCAGCGAGCCGTCGGCCTTCACATTGAACTTGGGAACCACGAACAGGCTGATGCCCTTGCTGCCCTTGGGCGCATCGGGCAGGCGGGCCAGCACCAGGTGCACGATGTTGGAGGTCATATCGTGCTCGCCGGCGCTGATGAAAATCTTGTTGCCGGTGATCTTGTAGGTGCCGTCGGCCTGGGGTTCGGCCTTGGTGCGCAGCAGGCCCAGGTCGGTGCCGCAGTGGGGTTCGGTCAGGCACATGGTGCCGGTCCACTCACCGCTGGTCAGCTTGGGCAGGTAGATCTTCTTTTGCTCTTCGGTGCCGTGTGCATGCAGGGCTTCGTACGCGCCGTGCGACAGGCCGGGGTACATGGTCCAGGCCTGGTTGGCCGAGTTCATCATCTCGTACAGGCACTGGTTCAGTACAAACGGCAGCCCTTGGCCGCCATAGGCGGGGTCGCACGACAGCGCAGCCCAGCCGCCTTCGACGTACTTGGCGTAGGCATCCTTGAAGCCCGTGGGGGTCTTTACTTCGTGGGTGGCCTTGTTGAGCACGCAACCTTCGGTGTCACCGCTGATGTTCAGCGGGAAGGTCACTTCGGCGGTGAACTTGCCGGCTTCTTCGAGCACTGCGTTGATGGTGTCCACATCCACCTCGGCGTGGGGTGGCATGGCCTTGAATTCATCGCTGACCTTGAGCACTTCGTGCATGACGAATTGCATGTCGCGCAGGGGCGGCGTGTACATAGGCATGGGGTTTACTCCTTGGAGGTGGTGGTTTGGTTGGAAACTTTGCGGCGCTTGGTAGCAGCAGCAACGGGTGCTGCTGCGCTGGCGCCTGGTTTTGCGGCGCTGTAGCGCGCCAGGATGTTGTGAAAACCCTGCACCGCCCGGGCCATGGAGCCCGGGGTCTGCAGGAACCGCGCTTCGTAGTGCAGCGCGAGGATGAGGCCGTGGATCTCGAACAACATCTGCTCGGCATTGGTGTCTGCGCGCAGCTCTTCCAGCAGCTTGCACTGCTCGATGGCGCGGCGCATGGCGGCGTGCCAGGTCAGCACCGAGCTAGCCAGTGCATCGCGCACGGGGCCAGTGCGGTCATCAAATTCGACGGCGCCGCTGATGTAGATGCAGCCCGAGTCAATTTCGATGGAGGTGCGCTTCATCCAGTTGTCGAACAGGGCCGACAAACGCGCCACGCCGCGCGGGGCGGACATGGCGGGGTAGAACACTTCCTGCTCGAAACGGGTGTGGTATTCGCGGATGACGGAGATCTGCAGCTCTTCGCGCGAGCCGAAGTGCGCGAACACGCCCGACTTGCTCATGCCCGTGACATCGGCCAGCGCCCCGATGGACAGGCCTTCGAGCCCGATGTGCGTGGCCAGGCCCAGCGCCGCCTCGACGATGGCCGCCTTGGTTTGCTGGCCCTTTTGCAGGGCACGGCCCGTGCTGCTGCGGGCACGCGGGCTGCGGCTGACCGGGCTGGATTCGGAGGTGGCGGGCATGCTGGCAAATAAAAACGAACGTTCGTTCTATTCTGCAGCAATTTCAAGGCACAGCCAAAACCCCTGGAAAAAATAGGGAGGGTCACCCAAACGCGCGTTGCGGCGGCACCACCGCGCGGCTGCGCCGCCCTGCCCTGTCACTCCCGGCGTCAGCCCGCCGAGGCGGGCAAGGGCAAAAGGTTTTTTACAAGATTAGCGCCAGGCTGGCATCCAGGTGTTCCGACGGCAGGCGCTTGAAACCCGAGCGGGCATAGCGCTGCAGCCGCCCCAGCGCAAAAGCCGTGAGCACGCTGGCCGCCACCTGCGCATCCACTGTGGGCGTAGCCGATGCCGCCGTGGCTGGGCGCAGGCACTGGCGCAGCGTGGATTCGATGCGGTCAAAAAACTGGTTCATGCGCTGCTGCAGGCGCTCATGCTCAAACACCAGGGCGTCGCCCACCATCACCCGCACCATGCCAGGGTTGCGCTCGCCAAACTGCAGCAACAGCGCCACGATGCGTGCTGCCTGGCGCGCACCGACCTCCGGCGCCTGATCGGAGTCGGGCACGTCGCGGCCGGTGATCTGCTGCACCAAAGTGAACACGGTCTGCTCGATGAAGTCGATCAGACCCTCGAACATCTGCGCCTTGCTCGCGAAATGGCGGTACAGCGCCGCCTCGCTCACCGACAGGCGCGCGGCCAGTGCGGCGGTGGTGATGCGCTCGGCACCCGGCTGCTCCAGCATGGTCGCCAGCGCCTGCAGGATCTGCACGCGGCGCTCGCCCGGCTTGGGC
>NZ_QAIH01000311.1:0-609 GCF_003060895.1 Acidovorax sp. HMWF029
AGCCCGTCCCTTCAGCACGGTCTGCATCGGCCCCTGCCAGCAAGGCAGCCGCGTCGGCATCGGCACCGGGCAAGACTGCCGCACCCACAGCACCCAGCCGCGCATCGGCCACCGCCAGCCCTGCCGCCCCTGGCGCCAGCACGCCCGCCCCACGACGCGAGGCGGCCACCAAACCCAAGGCACCGGCGTCGGCCACGGCCACCCCCGACAAACCGCTGGTCACCGTAGGCACGGCGGCGGGCTACTACATCAACGTAGGCCTGTTTGCCGAAGAGGCCAATGCCCGCAAGACACAGGCGCGGCTGCTGAACGAGGGCCTGCCTGCCTTCCGCCAGGAGCTGGACGGCGCCAAGGGGCGGCGCATCCGCGTGCGCGTGGGGCCCTACGGCACGCGCGCGCAGGCCGATGCGGCAGCAGAAAGCATCCGCGCCATGGCCCTGGAGGCCGTGGTGTTCAAGCAGCCGTAACCAGCGCACCGCCCGATGGGTGCGGCGGGCGTGTGGCCCACTGCCGCACCTGCGCCACCACCCAGGACGGATCGTCCAGCGGCAGGTCGTGGCCCGCAAAGGGGTGCATCGCCAGCGGCAGGTTCCACGCAGCCGCCAGTGC
>NZ_QAIH01000311.1:619-3371 GCF_003060895.1 Acidovorax sp. HMWF029
GCGCTCGCCACCAACTGGTCATGGCGGCTGGCCAGCAGCAGCAAGGGGGACTGCGGTGCAGCGGCCGGAGCCTGGTAGCGGGCTGCGGCCAGCAATTGGCGCAGCGCGTTGCGGCCCGACACCGGCCGCTGCCTGCGCACGGCGGCCCAGTGCGCCAGCACCGGGGCGCGCGCTGCGGCCAGGTTGCTGGTCATCGCCAGCACCTGCTGCTCCACCGCTTCGGCTGGGCGGCGCAACAGCACCAGGCGCAGCAGGGCGCCGTAATTGTGCGGGCGCAGCCGGTGGTAGAACGGACTAAACGGGCGCAGGCTGGTGTTGACCAGCACGCCGCTGGCGACCTCCTCCGGGGCCACACAGGCCCACTCCACCGCCACCATGGCGCCCAGCGACATGGCCAGCAGGTGGTAAGGCGGCACCAGCCCGCGTGCAGTCAGGTCGGCGCGGCAGGCCTGCACCATGCCCTGCACCGTGGTGGGCGATGGCTTGTGGTGCCAGTGGCCGTTGCCGGGCAGGTCCACCGCCAGCACAGCATCGCCGGGCAGCGCTTGCTGCAGGTCGGCCACCAGCCCGCCCCAGTGGGCGGTCTCGCGGGTCAGGCCGCGCAGCAGGATCCATTGGCGCATGGTGCAGCGCTCCGTTTCAGTACCAGGCCGCGAGCGCGTCGGCACGGCGCTGCGCGCGCTGGTCGGGCGCGGGCGTCCAGCGCGCATGGCTGCAGGCCGCGCGCGCCAGAAAGTCGAGCAGCGACAGGTGCCGCCGCAGCACGCGCTGCTGGCGGTGGTTGATGAGCGGGTTGAAGATGCCGTTGCGCGAGAACAGCTGCCGGGGGTTCTTCTTGATCCACAGCCAAGATCCCATCTCCAGCGTGAGCGGCAGGAAGGTGTGGGTGGGCTGGGTCTGGCAGGCACGCAGGTACAGGTGGTCCCACAGGTCGCCATGCGCCAGGTACTGCGTGCTTTGGGGTTCGATGATGTACTGGTGATGGCTGTGGGCCTGCAAAAAAATCTCTTGCAGCGCATGCAGTTCGGCCAGGTGCGCAATGGGCTTGCGCGTGTGCGCAAACGGAAACCACAGCCGGTCCTTCACGCCAAAGCCCGAGTGGCAGTCCAGCGCCATGCTGAAGGGCCGCGCCAGCAGCTGCGCCGTGGCCACCTCGCACAGCGCCTGGCTCTCGGCCTCCATGGGCTCGCCCAGGCGCCCCCGGTACCAGGGCAGGCCTGCGCTCACCCGCTGCCCGCCCACCCAAAGGGGCACCCGGTCCACTGCGTCCACCGGGGCGTTGCGCATCAGGTCCACCCCGCGCGGGTTGGCCCGCGTGGCCGACCACATGCCACCGGGGTTCACGATGGGCATGAAGACCAGGCGCACCTGCTCCAGCTGGCGGTGCAAGGTGGTGTCCCACTGCAGGCGCATCACCACGTTCTGCAGGTAGGCGATGACCACCTCGGCCCCGATGCGCTCCAGCCCGTGCACACCGCCAAAAAAGCCCACCGCAGGCACGTCAAGCGCCGGGTTGCCCACGCCAATCGCGTAGACCGGAAATCGCTTGCCCGAGGCCGCATGCACCTGCCGCACCACCTGTACATCGAGGTGGGGCGCCCCCTGCTCCAGGATTTTTTCCAGCGCGACAAGCTCGGCCAACATGTTGCGGGGGATGGGTATCTAGATGGGATGAAAGAGGCTCACAGCCGCAGGATAGCGCCCACCAGCGCGCCCAGGTGGGTAAAGAAGAACGCGGCAGGACACCTGTTGGGTTCACGCGAACCGACGCAAAACCGTCACACAACAGCGGTACCGTGCCCTGCAGATCGCCACGGTCTCCGTTCAACCTCACCACGAAAGAGGCTCACCATGCTCTGGAAATTGCTCGGATTGCAGCGGCTGCTGGATCAGCTGTTCGATGAAGGGGGCTGGCTGAGCTTTGACCTGCCCCGAACCCACGAATGGGCATGCGACGGAGCCTACGACGATGCACCGGCCGCTGCGCAGGACTGAAGCCTACCGCTGGGCCGTAGGGCGAGGCATGCTGGTGTGTGCTTTGGCCTGGGGGCTGGTAGAGCTGCTGGCGCTGCAGCGCTCGCGCTTTCAGCAGTGGCGCCAGCGGCAGCAGGCGGCCATCCACCACCACTGAGCGGGTCGCACCAAACGCCGGACAAGGCGCTCAGTCCGGCAAGACAGAAGCTGCCACAGCCCGGTTGCGTCCCGCATTCTTGGCCTCGTACATCGCCGCGTCGGCGGCAGACAGCAGGGCATCCAGCCCCCAGCCCCATTGGGCCGAGTCCGCAATACCCAGGCTCACCGTCACGCGCACCTGCGGGTTGGCCGCGCCCATCACCTGCGCTGCGGCTACTTTCTCACGCAGGCGATCCGCAAACGCCAACCCCTGCTCCCGGTTGCAGTGGCTGAGCAGCAGCACAAACTCCTCGCCCCCAAAACGCGCCGCCAGGTCGCCCTCACGCAGCTCGGTGCGCACCACGTTGGCCACCTCCAACAGCGCCTTGTCGCCGGCTGCGTGACCCAGGGTGTCATTGAGCTGCTTGAACCAGTCCACATCCAGCACCAGCAGGGCTACACCGAAGTCGTAGCGCATGGCCTGCGCCAAGGCTGTGCGGGCCTGTGTCATAAAGGCACGGCGGTTGGGCAGGCCGGTGAGGTAGTCGGTTTCAGACTGCGCCCTGAGTTGTTCGATCAGCAGGTCGCGCTCGCGCTCCAGGTCCTGGCGTCGGCGAGTTTGATTTTGCAGCGCACGCAC
>NZ_QAIH01000311.1:3381-5468 GCF_003060895.1 Acidovorax sp. HMWF029
TTTGATTTTGCAGCGCACGCACTGCCCCGATGACGGCAGACATTTCATCGTCGGCCAGGGGGGCGGGCAAAGGCGCCTGCAGGTCGTTGTTGGCAAGCGCCTTCAGGGCCCGCGTGGTCTTGGCCAGGGGCTGCAGTACGCGGTGCTGGATCACGTATAGCGCGCCCCCCAGCACCAGCAGCAGCGCCCCCGAGCCCGCCAGCGCCCAGACCAGCACCTGCAGGGCGCGCTGGTGTTCCTGCTGTGCGCGTTCGCGGGCCTGGGCGAGCAGCACATCGCGCAGCGCCAGGATAGGGTTCATCTCGGGCACATACAAGGCCGCGAACTCGGCCGCCGACAAGCCATAGCGGCCATCTCCATCCCCCTGCGCCAGCACCTGGCCCAGCAAGGCCTGGGCCACGCCAAAGTACTGCGCTTCGACCGTGCGCCACGCCTGCGACACCTCGCTGGCCTCACCCGGCAGCTGCAGCCGTAACTCCACCAGCGTGCGCAATTGCGCAATGCGCCCCCGCGTCTCGTCAATCGCGCGGCGCTCTGCGGCAGAAAACGGCTGCGCCTTGACCAACGCCGCCGTGAAGTGAGAGCCCAGCAAGCCAGCGTATTCACGCAGCGCCGCTGCCAGGCGAGCGCCCTGTACATCGTCGCCCAGCGCTGGGTAAGCATGCTGGGCGGCACTGGCCAGAGCATTGGTCAAAGGCGAAAGCAGTGGCACCACGGCTACCATGTCCTGCACGGCGTGGCGGATGGCCTCCGCCGAGCGCGCAGGTTGCTGCAACGCCAGCACCTGGTCCACGCCCGCGCGGGCCTGCACCAACGCACTGCGCGCGGTCTGCAGGCTCTGCTCAAGATGAATGTCGTCGGCTGTGGAACGGGGCGCGGCCACCACGGCCTGCCGCAGGGCCTCGAACGCCTGGTCGGTGCGCGCCCGCGCCTCCTGCAACGCCTGGGCGCGCGACTGCGGCATGGGCAAGGAATCGCCGAGCGCGCCGTTGGTGGGTCCCCTTTCGCGCGACACCATCTCCACCGCCACCAGCCCGCGCTGCAGCTGCTCCAGCAAGCGCAGGCTTTGCGACGCCCTGTGCACCGATTGCCACTCGTTGGTGGCCAGGCGCCCCACCAACACCATCGTGGCCACAAGAACCAGGGCCCCCAGCAGGTGGAGCATTCGACTCAATTGCATGAACAAACAAGCGCTTTACGGGCACCACACAAAAAAGAAAGCCGCACCAGGCAGCGCAAAAAAAGGCTACACCTGTGCGCAGCCAGCCTGCTGGGATTGTATGAAGGTGTATCTTTCAGTCACTCCCCAGTCTGCTGCGGGCCTTGATGACTCTTCTCACCACAGCCGCCAACGCATCCGCTTGTGTGCGTTCAGGACACCTTGGCACCACGCCCAGATAACCCAACGCAACCCGCACGCCGCCCCTCGGCATGGGGACACGCAGAAGCCTCAGACAACGGCAGGGCATGCCCTCTATCGGTTCGGGCGTTCTCGCACCTAAAATCACGAAGGCTCTCTGCAATGTGAAGAGGGCCGATCACAATCCAAACCAACGAAGAAATAATCATGGCAACTGCAAAAAAAGCTCCAGCACCCGCAAAGAAAGCCGCCGTCAAGGCCGCGGCACCCGCTGCCAATAAGGCTGCTCCAGCCAAGAAGGCCGCAGCCCCCGTAGCAAAGCCTGCAGCAGCGGCCCCCGCAGCAATCAAGCCCATCAAGACGGCTTTCAACAAGACCACGCTGGTGGCCCACCTGGCCGAGCAATCGGGCGTGGAACCCAAGGCCGCCAAGGCCGTGCTGGCAGCACTCGAAGCCGCCATCCTGGGCTCGGTGCACAAGAAGGGCTCTGGCGAATTCACGCTGCCCGGCGTGCTGAAGATCGGCCTGCAGCAAGTCGCGGCAAAGAAGAAGCGCTTTGGCAAGGATCCCTTCACCGGCGAAGAGCGCTGGTTCCCCGCCAAGCCCGCATCGGTCAAGATCAAGACCCGCGCGCTGAAGAAGCTCAAGGACGCAACGGCCTGATAAGGCCTTGGGTTCTCGCAGGCCCTACCGGCCTGCGTGCATGGGGCCCGCCCCATGCACACAC
>NZ_QAIH01000312.1:0-3420 GCF_003060895.1 Acidovorax sp. HMWF029
TGTCGGGGCGGCCACCCAGGAAGAGGATGCGGCGCAGCAGCACGTCGGCGTGCTGGGTTTCTTCCTGCATCTCGTGGTCCATGCGCGTGTAGAGCTTGATGAAGCCCAGATCCTCGTAGGTGCGCGAGTGCACGAAGTACTGGTCGCGCGCAGCCAGCTCGCCGCGCAACAGTTCCTTGAAATACTCGATGACTTGTGGGTTTCCCTGCATGTTGTTGTCCTTTGTTTCTGGGCGGCGAGTATCGCGCGGACGCGGGCAGGCTTGCGGCAATGCCCCCGCAATTGCGCTCTGCATGCGTACGCTGATCAGACGCGTTCGCATTGGGCGGGTGGATGGCGGGGATTGCGCGCGTGGACGGCGCGGATTGGGCGCGTGGCGCCCGGGCCATTCGGGCGAGGGCACAATACCGCCCACCATGTTGACCTACCCCCACATCGACCCCGTTGCCCTGCAGATCGGCCCGCTCGCCATCCACTGGTACGGCCTCACTTACCTGGCGGCCTTTGGCCTTTTCATGCTGTTGGGCATCCGTCGCCTGCGGCACGAGCCCTTTGCCTCCATCACCGGCCAGTCCGCCTGGACGCGCAAGGACGTGGAGGACATCCTCTTTCTGGGGGTGGCAGGTGTGGTCATCGGCGGGCGGCTGGGTTATTGCCTGTTCTACAAACCCGGCTACTACCTCAGCCACCCGCTGGAGATTTTTGCCGTGTGGCAGGGGGGCATGGCCTTTCATGGCGGCTTGCTGGGTGTGATCGTGGCCATGCTGTGGTTTGCACATTCGCGCCAGCGCCCCTGGCTGCAGGTGGCTGACTTTGTGGCGCCTTGTGTGCCCACCGGGCTGGCCGCAGGGCGCGTGGGGAACTTCATCAACGGCGAGCTGTGGGGCCGTTTTGCCAGCCCTGACCTGCCTTGGGGCATGGTGTTTGCGCACAGCGGCTCGATGCAGCCGCGCCACCCTTCGCAGGTCTACCAGTTCTTGCTGGAAGGGCTGCTGCTGTTCATCTTGTTGTGGCTGTATGCACGCAAGGAGCGCCGCCAGGGCCAGGTGGCCGCTGCCTTCCTGTTCGGCTATGGCGTGTTCCGCTTCATCGCAGAGTACTTCCGTGAACCCGATGCCTTCCTGGGCATCCTGTCGCTGGGCATGAGCATGGGGCAGTGGCTCTGTGTGCCGATGATTGTGGGTGGCATTGCGCTGTGGCTGTGGTCGCAGCGCCAGCCCGTCAGGGCGCTTGGATCTCGGTGAAATTGCCTGCCTCCGCGCGATGGGCATGCTCTGGTAGCTATCAAAAATATAGTGATTGAAAGCCGCTGGCACTGCAGGGACCAGGCGGTTTTTGTGTGCGGTGCAGGTGGGGCGGTGGGTGGCCGAGCGCGCTGCGCCCATCAGCGAGGTGGCCCTTTGCTCTATGCTTGCGGCCGCAACACCTTGTTACTTTCGGGATGGCGTTGCGCGCCCGCCCGCGCAGACATCCGTTTGGTTTCCTCGCTACTTTGTGCCTGACATGATCAAAAAACTCCTGCTGGGGCTGCTGGCCCTGGTGCTGCTGCTGGCCGCCGCGCTGGGTATTAACACTGCGCGCAAGGGATCGCGCCAGCTGGAGGTGCAGCCCATTGCTCGCCTGCCGGTGGAAGATGCTGCGGTAGCCCTGCGCCTGGCCGAGGCCGTGCGCCTGCGCACCGAGTCCTCGCGCGATGATGCCCAGGCCAATGTGGGTCAGTTTTTGCAGTTCCATGCGCTGCTGCAGCAGCGTTTTCCTCTGGTGCACGCCAAACTGAAGCGCGAAGTGGTGGGTGGCCTGAGCCTGCTCTACACCTGGCCCGGCAGCGATGCCAGCGCCGCGCCGGTGATGTTGATGGCCCACCAGGACGTGGTGCCCGTGGCCCCCGGCACCGAGGGCGACTGGGCGCAGCCCCCGTACTCCGGTGCCATCGAGGGCGGCTACGTCTGGGGCCGGGGCTCTTGGGACGACAAGGGCAACCTCATGAGCCAGCTTGAAGCCGTGGAGATGCTGCTGGCCAGCGGCTTTGTGCCCCAGCGCACCATCTACCTGGCCTTTGGTGCCGACGAAGAAGTGGGCGGCCTGCGCGGTGCCGCCAAAATCGCCGCGCTGCTGCAGGAGCGCAAGGTGCGCCTGGATTTCGTGATCGATGAGGGGTTGCTGATCCTGGATGGCGTGTTGCCCGGCCTGTCCAAGCCCGCTGCCGTCATTGGCGTTGCCGAGAAGGGCTACATGTCGGTGGTGATGAAGATGTCGGGCACGCCCGGCCACTCGTCCATGCCACCGCACAAGGGCAGCAGCGCCATTGCCATGATGAGCGATGCGCTCAAGCGCCTCGATGAAGAGCAGATGCCCGGCGGCATCCGGGGTGTGGCGGGCGAGCTGTTCGACACCCTGGCGCCCGAGATGGGCGGCGTGAACCGCGTGGTGTTGTCCAACCTGTGGCTGTTTCGCCCCGTGGTGCAAAAGCAGCTCGAAGGCGCGGCCAGCACCAACGCCATGCTGCGCACCACCACGGCGCTGACCATCGTTCAGGCTGGCAACCGCGACAACGTGGTGCCTGGCCGCGCCGAGGCCACCGTCAACTTCCGCCTGCTGCCCGGCGACACCCAGGAGCATGTGATGGACCATGTGCGCAGCAAGATCAGCGCACCCGCCGCACAGGTGGAGCTGAGCACGCTGCCCGGTGCCGTCGAAGCGTCCAAGGTGGCGCCGACCGACTCCACCCAGTACCGCCTGCTCAACCAGACCATCCGCGAGGTTTTCCCCGACGTGCTGGTCGCCCCGGGGTTGATGGTGGCGGGCACGGATTCGCAGCACTACGGTGCCATCAGCGACCACATCTTCAAGTTCTCGCCCGTGCGCGCCAATTCAGAAGACCTCAAACGCTTTCACGGCACCAACGAGCGGCTGGAGATTGCCAACTACGCGGACGCGATCCGTTTCTATCACCGGCTGATCGGGCAGGTCAGCCAGGCGGCAGTGCCCAACAAGCCCTGACGCGCGCAGGAGGAATCAGGCGGGCGATGTGCTTCGCCGGGCCATGGTCCACAGCGCAGCCCCCACGATCAGTGCTCCGCCTAGCCAGGCGGTGGGGCTGAGCTGCTCGCCCAGCCAGAACACCGCAAACAGCGCGCCAAAGGCAGGCTCGCTGCCCATGAGCAGGCCCACGCGGGTGGGTGTGCTGTGGCGCAGGGCCCAGTTTTGCACCACAAATGCAAACACCGTGCAGCCCAGCACCAGGTAGATGCAGGCCAGCCAGAAGGCGCTGTCATCGGTGAGCGACGGCAGGGGCGGCAATTTGCCTGGCAGTGCCAGCAGCAGGCTGCCCAGGCCGACAACGCCCGCCTGCACGGCGGTGAGTGCCAACACGGGCGCGTGGCGGCGGCGCGTGAGCCGGGTGGTTTGGCACACGGTAAT
>NZ_QAIH01000312.1:3430-3914 GCF_003060895.1 Acidovorax sp. HMWF029
CAGCGGCCAGCATCAGCGCATCGCCCCAGCCCCACTGGCCCGAATATCCACCGCTGAGCAGCGCAGCCCCCAGCAGCGAAACCGCCGCAAACACAAACATCGCACGGCCGGGCCGCTGGCGCAGCAGCCACCACTCGGCAAACGGGGTGAACACCACACACAGGCTGATGAGAAAGGCCGCGTTGCTGGCCTGTGTGAGCGCCAGGCCAAAGGTCTCGCACAGAAAAATGCCCAGCATCAGCGCTCCCAGGGGCAGGCCCGCCGCCAGGGCATCGCGCCGCTCTGGCGCTGGGGCGCGCAGCAGCGTGGGCAGCAGCAGGGCAAAGGTCAGCAAAAAGCGCACGGCCAGAAAACCCAGCACGGGGTAGAACACCAGCGCCCCCTTGGCCACGCCATAGCTGGTGCCCCACACCACGGCCACCAGCAGCAGCGCCAGGTCAGACAGGCGCGGGGCCAGGGAAGAGGCGGGGGCGAGGGGCAGGCT
>NZ_QAIH01000035.1 GCF_003060895.1 Acidovorax sp. HMWF029
ACTTTTTTCGATCGCTTGATTCCTATGGCGCACACAGACCGGAAGGAGCCGCCGCAAGCATCCAACGGCTTGCCCCACCTTTACTGCTCGCAAAACACCCTTAAATGCTGGCTACCGGGTGCATCGCTTCGCCATACGCGTAATTTCTCATAATTACGCAAAATAACAAGCAAAAAATGCGTGTTGAAGGGTTCGGTTACACAAAAGTGGGGGATTGCGGCGGCGGAGCAACGTGAGGGGCGCTGGGCGGGCTGCGCCTGGACGCGAAAAAAAGGCCTCACACAGCACTCCGGCACACTGCCGGACCCAATCTCAGCGCGCCTCAGTCTGCCTGCGCCCAGTGAAGGCGGGGTTGTGATCGGAGTCCAGTGGCAGACCACCGGGTCAGAGTATCTTCTTGCTCTTGCGCACGGCTGTTGTCGGCAAGGAGCAGCCGCTCACCGCAAATGGAAGCGGACGTTCAACGTTCGAGCTGCCCGGCGCGCAGCATGCGCCGCGAAGCGGCATTCTGCTGCTGCGTGTCCGCGCCGAGCGACCCGTTAGACATCGCGCGCACCCTCTCGATCTTCTATTGTGGATAAGACATTGGCGACTAGCTTTTTGTCCATGGCGATCCAGGATTGTGTCCCCTGCAGCAGAGCTCCGCGTATTTCAGCAACCTTCTGCGTCATCTTCAGAAACCCAATCCACGTCATACCCGCGTAGCCGTTGGACAACAATGCGTGAGTCGGCTGGGTAGCAGCGGAAGCCCATTCCCCATTGTTTGGGATGGTTACCTTCCTCATCAAGACTCTATCTTCATCTCCCAAGACGTACGGGACGCCAGGTTGAGCAGCTGCAGGCATTGAGCCCCTGTCGATTGGAACAAACACCTCCCGTGCGACCATGAGGCGACAAATGAGTTGAAGATCTTCGTTTCGCTTGTGCTCGGCGTAGTCGAAGATCACCTGCTCCAGATCGCGCTTATCAGGCTTGGGTTTCCTATTTAGGAATGAGAACATGGCTCTAATCGCGCTGTCTAACGATTAGCGTTTATCTGACGCGAGACAAGCTGCAAGCAAAGCACACCGGCATTCATATCGTCAGATAAACCTCGTTGGAGTAAACCGCGGCCCA
>NZ_QAIH01000003.1 GCF_003060895.1 Acidovorax sp. HMWF029
GCCCAGTTCCGCCCCCCACGACCTGCTCCCCCCCGAAATCACCGTGCTGGAGCGCGGCTGGCTGTCGGCCAATAACATCCTCTTCATCGGCCACCACGACACGGCCATCGTGGACACCGGCTACTGCAGCCATGCCGAGCAGACCGTGGAGCTGGTGCGCGGCGCATTGGCGGGCCGCGCGCTGGACCGTGTGCTCAACACCCACCTGCACAGCGACCACTGCGGCGGCAACGCCGCGCTGCAAAAGACCTGGCCCAGCGTGCTCACCGCCATCCCGCCCGGCCAGGCCGACCATGTGCGCCAGTGGGACGCCTACGCACTGAGCTACACCCCCACAGGCCAGGAATGCCCGCCCTTTCGGGCCGACACGCTGCTGGTGCCGGGCTCTTGCGTGCTGCTGGGCGACAAGCCCTGGCAGGTGCATGCCGCGCCGGGGCACGACCCACATTCAGTGGTGCTTTTCGAGCCCAAGGGCCGCGTGCTGATCTCGGCCGATGCGCTGTGGGAAAACGGCTTTGGCGTGGTGTTCCCCGAGCTAGAGGGCGACAACGCGTTTGCCGAGGTCGCCGCCACGCTGGATGTGATCGAAAAACTGTCACCCCAGGTCGTCATCCCCGGCCACGGCCCCGTGTTTGCCGATGCCCCCCGCGCCATCGACGGCGCCCGCCGCCGCCTGGATGGTTTTGTGCGCAACCCCAGCAAACACGCGCTGTATGCCGCCAAGGTGCTGCTGAAGTACAAGCTGCTGGAGTGGCAGCAGATCACCATGGCCGACCTCACGGCCTGGGCACAGGACACGCCGTATTTCGGCATGCTGCACCAGCGGCATTTCGGTGATCAGCCCGAGGGTGAGTGGCTATTGAGCCTGGTGGATGACCTGGTGCGGTCGGGGGCGGCGGTGCGGCAGGGGGACGTGCTGCACAACGTGTGACTGGCTTGGCCGGGGTGAGACAGCTTTGGGCCCGAAGTCGACGTTCGGATTTTTCCTAAGCCGACATTCAATCGCGAGGTCGACTAGATACTTGCGGTTGACGCGTTGCGCTCAGAATCGACATCACGCGTACGTGGACTCTCAATCCACTTGAATGCGAAAGCACCAATTGAAAGACTGAGGGCGCCGACGAGAGCGAAATACGAGCCCAGCACCCAACCACTTGAAGCAGGAACGCTGGCAAACCCGAACAGCAAATACAACCCAATCAGAATCGCGGGAGCCCTCCAGGTTCCTTGTGGTGCAAAGTAAGAAGATAGTGCGCCGGCACCTACACCGACTAGCACGGCCGCAATTTGGCTCAAGTACCAGCCCAGCGAGTAAAGGGCAAAGGGGCCATCGGCCAATGGATTTGGGATGCCCCGGGCCTGCGTCACGAACCCGGTAATTTTCGCTCCAAGATAAGCAACTAAAAGGACGCCAGCCCATTTCGCCGCGAGCGGAATTATGACCCCTCTGATGTGTGTTCTCTTGCGCATGCACGCCTCCCTTTCTTGTGATGAATGCCGTTCATGCCACTAGCTCAACGTCCGCTCGTGGCCGCAAACAGGCGCCGGTGCATGTTTCCAGTCCCCGGCCCCGGGTCGCCACCTCAATGTTTGTACTGCTTGTCGCACCCCATCACATGGTTGTTGCTGCTCGACATGCACTGGTAGAACGACTTCTTGTTGCCCGACGACGCCTGGCAGTCTGACACGCTGTATTTGCCCCGGGCCTCGCGGATCTTGGGGGCCGTCTTGTCGTATTCGGCCTGGGCCA
Source organism: Acidovorax sp. HMWF029 (assembly GCF_003060895.1). GTDB lineage: Bacteria > Pseudomonadota > Gammaproteobacteria > Burkholderiales > Burkholderiaceae_C > Acidovorax. Next base: position 1,751 of record NZ_QAIH01000003.1, read on the forward strand.
TGTAGCCGTCGCGCACGTTTTTCTGGCCCACTTCCAGCATCTGGTCGGCCTGGTAGTGGATGTTGTCCACGGCGGAGGCGCAGTTCAGTGGCACCTGTTTGCTGTCCACCTTTTCCAGCGCCTTCTTCATGCCCTGGCCAAACTCCTCCACGTCCTTGGGGATCTTCTTGGTGCCGTCGGGGTTGTACTGCTGGGCGGGCTTGGTGGATGGCGATGCACTCTTGGTGCTGCCGTTGTTGCTTTGCAGCTTGAGCGGCTCGGCGTCCTGTTTGGAGGGTGGGGGTTGTGATCCGTAGTGGGTCTTGCCCTCGGCATCCACCCACTTGTACACGGGCTGCGCCTGGGCAGTGCCCAGCGCCCAGCACACCATGGCGGCCAGGGCCACCCCACACAGCTTTTTCATGGCTCTCCCTCCAAAATTTGAATCAAATTGGTGCTTTGCGCGCGTCCATCATGCGCTGATAGCTACTCTATTTATAGCAAACACTCGTCCGCCCGCTTCGCACCGGCCGCAGCGGGTGCTGCGGCAGATGCGGATGGTGCGTCAGGGCAGGTCCTTGTTCACCTCGGGCGCCGATGCATCGCGCGGGCCGATGGTGCCCAGGCGCCCCTTGAGCGACTGGGGCTGGCCGGTGAGCATGGCGGCGTAGTTGGTGGTGTTGGCCAGCACTTTCTTCACGTAGTCGCGGGTTTCGGCAAAGGGCACGTTCTCGGCCCAGATGGCGGCGTCCAGCACGGGGCCGTTGCGCCAGCTGCGCGGACGGCCGGGGCCTGCGTTGTAGGCGGCGGCGGCCATGGGCATGGAGCCCGCAAAGTCGTCCAGCGCGAGCTTGAGGTAGGCGGTGCCGATGGTGATGTTGGTGTCGCGGTCGTTGATCTGGTCGGCGGTGAAATTGTTCAAACCGATCTTCTTGGCCGTCCAGCGCGCGGTGGCGGGCATGACCTGCATGAGGCCAGAGGCGCCCACATGCGAGCGTGCATCCATGATGAAGCGGCTTTCCTGGCGGATCAGGCCATAGACATAGGCGGGGTCCAGGCCGATGCTGTTGGCGCGCTCCACCACCGCGCTGCGGAAGGGGGTGGGAAAGCGCTGGGTGACGTCCACCACGCTCTTGGTGCGTTCGCTGGTGTTGATGCAGCGGTCCCACACCTCGCGCTGGCAGGCGAAGTCGGCGGCGGCCAGCAGTTCGCGGTCGGGCATGCCGCCGCTCTGGTGCAGGTTGGTGGTGTAGTTCCATTCGCGCACGCCCTCGGTGCGCAGGCCCAGCAGGATGGCGTACAGCGCGCGGTTGAGGCCGGGGTTGGCGCGGGCACCCGCTTTTTCTTCGGCGGTGAGCGGCGCAGGTGCAGGCGGCGTGGAGATGCGCTGGCCCAGCTCCTCCAGCGCCAGCATTTCGTAGAAGCCGCGTGTGCTTGCAATGCCTTCGAGCAGCTGGCGCGCTTCGGCACGCTCGGCGTCCGTCACGCGGCCTGCGAGCAGCGAGCGCGCTTTCCAGTACACCCAGGTGCTGTCCTGGCGGCCTTCGGGGCCCATGGCATCCACGGCCTTGCCCACAGTCTTCCACTGCCCGGCGCGCAAGGCTGCGCGCACCTTCCAGCCCAGCAGGTCGTCGTTGAGGTCCTTGTCGCGGCTGATGTTGTCGAAATACTCCACCGCCTCGCGCGAGAGCTTTTGCGCTGCGGCCTTGCCCACCACGCCCCAGGCCCAGTTGCGCTCCTCGGAGGTGAGGTGCGCCCCCCAGCGCGTCTCGATCAGGCGCGCAGCGCCGTCGGGGTCGCTGGTGGCCAGGCGGATGAGCGCCAGCAGCACCAGCTCCTGGCGAACCTTGCTGCGCGTGGCGTCGCGGGCCATCAGGTATTTGCTGGGCGTATCGAGCACTTCCTTGAGCTGGGGCAGCGCATCAGGCGCCACGATCTCGACGGCATTGCGCACCACGCGAGGGCGGTTGGCCTCCGCTGCCAGGCGGGCCTTGCGCCACACGTCCAGCGCAGAGAGCTTTTTGTAGCCGTGCAGCTCGCGCGCGGCATGGGTACAGCCATCATCGGCGTCGCGGATCGCATACCAGTTGCTGCGCACGTCTTCGGCCACCGTGGCAGGTGCCGTGCCTTTGATCTGGTCGATCAGCAGGGCATAGCAGCGCACCTCGCGGTCGTCCGACATGCGGTAGTTGGGGTGTTGTTCGGCAAACTGCCCCCAGTCACGGCGCTGGCCCAGCAGCAGCAGCCAGTCGTTGCGCATGCGGTCTTCCTGGTAGCTGCCCGCGTAGCGCTGCATGAAGGACTGGATTTCAGCGGGCTGGGCTTCGGCCAGGCGCACCCGCAGTTCCCAGTAGGCGGCCCAGGGCTCCAGCGCATGGCCACGGGCCGAGGGCAGCAGTTGCTCCAGCCGCTTGCGGTCGCCCTTGCGGAAGGCCTGCTGCATCTCCAGCAGGGTGTCGTCACCCTTGCTGCTTTGCGCCTGGACAAGGGGGGCCGCCGTGGCAAGCAGGGCACTGGCGACAAGCGGTGTCAGAATTCGAAACAATTGCATGGGGGAATTATGTGATGGACAAAGCAGCCCTTCGGCGCGCATTGATAGAAGAACGCCTCAATCTGCCCGACCGCCTACAGCGGTCCGACCTGTTACAGCAGGTGATGCGTATCTGGCTGGTGAACCGGCCCGACACCGTGATCGGCGCTTACTGGCCCATCAAGGGCGAGTTCGACCCCCTTCCTGCCCTGCATCGCTGGAAGGAAGACGGCGAGCTGCTCGATGAGCCCCTGCGCCGCCGCATCGGCCTGCCCGTGGTCAACAAGCAGCACAAGACCCTCACCTTCCACGCCTGGTACCCCGGCTGCCCCATGGAGGAAGACGCCTACGGCATCCCCAAGCCCAAAGACACCGAGGTCATCGTGCCCACGCTGCTGTTCGTGCCCTGCGTGGGCTACGCGGCCGGGGGCTATCGTCTGGGCTACGGCGGCGGGTTTTATGACCGCACGCTGGCCACGCTGCAGCCCAAGCCGTTCACCGTGGGTCTGGGCTTCACCAATGGTTTCCTGGACGACTTCGAGCCCGAAGAGTTCGACCTGCCGCTGGATGCCATCCTGAACGACAACGGCGTGGTCTGGCCGGTCTGACAAGACTGTCCAACACTTGGCATGCCGGTGATGCGCGCCGCGCATCATTGAGGCCGCGTTTTGGCATCGCTGGCGCGGCGCGCAGCCGCTAGCATGGCGGGCTGACCTCTTTTTTTCAGGAGCCCCCATGCCCAAGCTCTACATCGGCAACAAGAACTATTCGTCCTGGTCCATGCGCCCCTGGGTGCTGCTCAAGCAGGCCGGCATCCCGTTTGAGGAGGTGCGCGTGCGCTTCGACAGCTTCGAGGCTGACTCGGAGTTCAAGCGTGTCATGGCCCCCGTGAGCCCTACTGGCAAGGTGCCGGTGCTGGTCGATGACAACGGCCTGGTGGTGTGGGACACCCTGGCCATCGCTGAATACGTGGCCGAAACCTGGCCCGACAAGCAGCTCTGGCCCCAGGACGCCAAGGCCCGCGCGCGCGCCCGCAGCGTCTGCGCCGAAATGCACAGCGGCTTCACCGCCCTGCGCAGCAACTGCCCCATGAACATCGAGGCCGACCTGGCCGACACCGGCGCCTTGATCTGGCGCGACAAGCCCGGCGTGCGCGCCGACGTGCAGCGCCTGGTGGACATGTGGAGCGCCCTGCTGCAGGAGCACGGCGGCCCCATGCTGTTTGGCCCGTTCAGCGTGGCCGACGCCTACTTTGCCCCCGTGTGCATGCGCCTGCACACCTACGCCCTGCCCGTGCCCGCCCCCATCAAGGCCTATGTGGACCGCGTGCGCGCCCTGCCCGGCGTGCAGACCTGGATCGCCGAGGCCCTGGGCGAGAGGGACTTTCTGGACTTTGAAGAACCTTACCGCCTTCGCCACACGGAAGGCTGAGCCCCCCATGGCCGTCACCATCTACCTGCGCTACGTGCTCAACACCCGCAAGCTGAAAGAGTTCGAACACTACGGCAAGCTGTGGATCCCGCTGGTCGAGAAATTCGGCGGCCAGCACCATGGCTATTTCATGCCCAGCGAGGGCGCCAACAACATCGCGCTGGCGCTGTTCACGTTCGAAAGTCTCGCGGCCTACGAGCGCTACCGCGAAGCGTCGATGCAGGATGCGGAATGCCAGGCGGCGTTCCGCTATGCCGAGGAAACGGACTGCATCGTGAGCTATGAGCGGAGTTTCTTCAGGCCAGTGTTTGGGTGAATGACACCGCGCACGGGCAGTTTCTTTACCGAAACTGCTTGCGCAAAAACGCCTTGTGCCGCGCGATGTGCGCAAGCTGGGCGGGGGCGACGGAGCCGCCCAGGTCTTCGTCTTCCACATTGAGCACCTGGTTGGCGTAGGCCATGGCGCGGGCCACCACCTCGTCCTCGCTCATGCCCTGCGTGGCCGCCAGATCCATCGCCACGCGGCGCATGGCGCGCTGGGACAGCATCCACATCGCTCCGAAGGAATCCCACGCGGCCGCCACCTCCTTGAACTTGTCGTGTTCGGCCAGGATGTCGTTGAGCGGCTTGGCCAGGATCTCCTGCAGGCCCTCCACCTTTGCCTTCAGCGCCTCGAACTGCGCCTCACGCTGCAAGGCTTCAGCAGCCGCATTGGCAGCGGCGTCGGGCGCCGTGGGTACAGGCACGCTGCCGTCGGGGTTGAGCTGGGAAATCGTGAGGTTTGTGAGGTCGGACGAGAGGGACATGGTGGGTTGAATATACGGCGCGGCGCAGGTTCTAAACTCGCCCGATGCAAATCTACATGGTGGGCGGCGCGGTCCGCGACAAGCTGCTGGGCAGGCCGGTGAATGACCACGACTGGGTGGTGGTGGGCGCGACGCCCGAGCAGATGCTGGCGCTGGGCTATCTGCCCGTGGGCCGAGACTTTCCGGTGTTCTTGCATCCCGAGACGCGCGAGGAATATGCCCTGGCCCGCACGGAGCGCAAGAGCGGGCGTGGCTACCGGGGGTTTGTGGTGCACAGCGCACCCGACGTGACGCTGGAGGAAGACCTCTCGCGCCGCGACCTTACTATCAATGCGATAGCTGAAAATGCAGATGGGACGCGCGCAGAGGGCATTTTTGACCCATATTCCGGCGCCCAGGACATTGAAGCGCGCGTGCTGCGCCATGTGACAGACGCTTTCCGCGAGGACCCGGTGCGCATCCTGCGCGTGGCGCGGTTTGCGGCACGCTTCACCGACTTCACGGTGGCGCCCGAAACCATGCAACTGATGCGCGAGATGGTGGAACACGGCGAGGTGGACCACCTGGTGCCCGAGCGCGTATGGCAGGAGCTGGCGCGCGGACTGATGGAAGAAAAGCCCTCGCGGATGTTCGAGGTGCTGCGCGATTGCGGCGCGCTGGCCGTGCTGCTGCCCGAAGTGGCGCGCCTGTGGGGCGTGCCCCAGCGGGCCGACTACCACCCCGAGGTGGACACGGGCGTGCACCTGATGATGGTGCTGGACATGGCCGCGCGGCTGAATGCCCCGCTCACCGTGCGCTTTGCCTGCCTGGCGCACGACCTGGGCAAGGGCACCACGCCCGCCGACGTGCTGCCGCGCCACATCGGCCATGAGGAGCGCAGCGCCGAGCTGCTCAAGGATGTGGCCGAGCGCCTGCGCGTGCCGGTAGACTGCCGCGAGACGGCTGATGTGGTGGCGCGTGAACACGGACACGTTCACCGCAGCACTGATTTTTCGGCTGCCGCGCTGGTGCGCCTGCTGGAGCGCTGCGACGCCATCCGCAAGCCCGCGCGTTTTGCCGAGATCCTGCTGGCCTGCGAATGCGATGCGCGTGGGCGGCTGGGGCTGGAAGAGTCGGCCTATCCGCAGCGCCAGCGACTGGCGCATGTTCTGGCGGTGGTGCAGTCAGTGGCCACCCGCGACATTGCCGCAAAGGCAGCGGCACAGGGCATCGCCGGTCCGCAAGTGGGTGCACTGATCCACCAGGCGCGGGTGGAAGTTGTGGCGCAGTGGCTTCACCACCACGGCACGCAAGGGTGATCCGCGCATGCGCTGAGCGCGCTCAGCACAAGGCGCACGCGGTGCGCGGGGCACCCAGCGCGGTGACAGGGTTCAGCAGGCCCTGCCTGCCCTTCCTGAAAATGGTCCATCACCCAGGATCAGGCGGGCAACCCGTCAAAACGCGTAAACCACAGCCAAAACGCCATTAACACCGGCACGGTCCCGCACGATGGGGCTGCCGCCCGCATCGCCCATCAGGCGGCTGTAAGACAGCGCAGCCGTGGCGGATGCGCGCTGCGTGATCGCATAGGTGGCCGATACCGACACCCGCACGTCCCGAACACCGGCGCTGGCCGAATAGACGCTGCGGCCACTGCGGGCAGCCTGGGCGGCATCGACCCCAAAGTACGACTGCGTGTAGGCCGCATTGGCCCAGGTGGCCGCCACGCCCGCCCCCATGCGCCATGCCGGGGCCACTGGTGCGGTCAGGCCCGCTCCCACGTCAATCAGCAGACCATCACGCCCCTGACCTGCGCCGTAGCGCAGCGACGATGTCAGAAAGGTGTGTGCCGTGGGCTGCAGGTTGTAAAACGCACCCAGCTCCGGGCGGGCATCGACGTCGCCCAGGCCACGCAACACCGCCGAGCGGCTTTCGTCGCGACCGAAATCTGCCGTCAGGCGCACACCGTATTGCACGCCCGGCTGGCGCGAGAAGTTGTACCCCACGCCGTTGGTAGTGCCCGCAAACCAGCCATTCGCCCAGCGGTAGTCAATGGCCGGATAGGCCCGCGTGCGGCGCTCGTCCGACCCCATGTACGCGTGGCCCGCCACCACCGCCAGACCCAAGGTGCCACCGTTGCGGTCGGCCGCCGCGCCATACAGACGCACCGCATCAAAAGCCTGGGCACGCGCCCCAAAAGACAGTCCCGCCCCCAGAGCAGTGGCCATCAACAAGGCTGCGATACGGACCGCAGCAGGGGAAGGTGCGAGCACGGCAGGGCGCATAGTGAACTCCGATACACATTGGTTGCAAAGTGACCAGATAGTATATTTTCAATACCAATCAGTCAAAACCCCCAACGATGCGCGGGGAAAACACCGCACGTCAACGCAGGTGCCCAGCCACCGGGCAGCCTCCGCGCAGGGCATCTGCCGCCAGCAGAACGCCGGGCATGCGCGCCACCGCGGGGCCGAACTGGAAAATGGCGGTCATGAACATGCTGCGGCTGCGCGGTGGCCCCCCTGCCCCCTCACCCTACCAGGGCTTACCAACGCAGCAGCCGTGGCCCCAGGGCAGCGCCCAGTGCCGTCGGGATGGCCATGCCAGCGACGTACCACACGGCGAGGAACGGCGAAGCCATTTCGGGGCAATGCAAGGCATACACCAAGGCACCCAGCGCGCCCGCCAGCAAACCAGCCCCCGCACCCGCCCAGGCCAGGCGCGTGGGTGCCGCCCCCTTCAGCGCCCAGAACCCGGCCACAAACGCAGGCACCGACAGTGCGGCGATATTGAACGGGCAGCTGCGCCAGGTGCTGCCCAGGATGAGCGGCATGCGCTCCACCGCTGGCACCTGTGCCAGTGCCGTGAGCGCCATGGCCCACAGCACCAGCGGCGGCACGGCCAGCAGCCAGACAGCCCCACCCGCCCGCATGCCCGGGCGGGCCATGCGGCGCAGCAGGGCCAGCCCGCCCGCAGCCAGGGTCGCCGCAAACACCAGCTTGCCCCAGAACATGGGCAGCGCCATGGTCGCCAGCAAGCCGGGGCGCAGGCCGAACAGGGCCAACATCAGCAACCCGGCACCAGCAATGCCTGCGGCAGTGGCTATGGCAAACCGCTGCTCGATGGCAGTGCGCTGCACGGGCAGGTCGTCCGCAGCCAGCAGGTGGATCAATTCATCGGTCTTCATGCTATTTCTCCTGGGCTTTGCGCGCATCCGGGGGCAACAACGACCGGTCTGCGCCACCCGGCGGTTTACCTGCCCCCTTTTGGGCGTAAGTCATATCCCTGATCCTGGCGGCCAGGGCCTTGAGCCCCCTGTGCACGCCCACTTTGACGGCCGACTCCGACAGCCCCGTGAGGCGCGCCGTCTCGACCACCGACATTCCTTCCAGCTTCACATACTCAATGGGCAGGCGCTGCTTGTCAGGCAGGGTCTGCAGCAACTGCCCCAGGTCGCGCCGCGCCTCAAAGGCCTCGCTGTCGCTGCTGGCAAACAGCTCATCCGCATCGTCCAGCGGGTCGTTGTGCGCCTCTTTGGCGGCATGCGAGCGCAGCCAGTCGATGAACTTGTAGCGCGCAATCGCGTGCGCCCAGGCCGTCACCGGCATTTCAGGCCGGTAGGTATGGCGCTGGTTGTGCACGGCCAGCAGCGTCTCCTGCACTAGGTCCTCCACCTCGTCGGGCCGCTGCGCCAGGCGGCGGCGCAAAAACGCGCGCAAGTGGGCGCTCAGCTCTTTCAGAAAGCGCTGGTAGGCGGCAGCGTCAGCATCCAGCCCCTGCAGCAGCAAGCCGCGCAGCCGTTCTTCTATCTCCATGGTGTCTCCCTGATGGGAATTCGGGTCCAGGGGCCTGCGGGTTACATCCTGTGCGAAATAAATAGTGGAGAAATATTTATCAGTGCGGTGTAACCGGCCCTCGGGGCTGCGCGAATTACAACGCAGATCGGGCAGTTTGGAGCAGCCACCGCGCGGCCCCCGGTCGGTTTCAACCCTCATCTTTCTGGAGAACCTCCCCATGACCACCCGTACCCTCAGCATCGGTGCCCTTGCTATTGCCGCCCTTGCATCTGGCACTGCCATTGCCCAGACCAAGCCCGCAGAGGCCGCCAAACCCGCCATGGAGAAGTGCTACGGCGTCTCGATGGCAGGAAAGAACGATTGCGCTGCTGGCCCAGGCACTACCTGTGCAGGCTCGTCCAAGGCAGACTACCAGGGCAACGCTTGGAAGTTTGTGCCCGCTGGCACCTGCACCACCATCAAGACGCCCAAGGGCATGGGCTCGCTGGCCCCCATCAAGGCCTGACCCATGGCCCCGCACCTTCTCACCGCAGGCCTGGGCCTCAAGCCCCAGCACTATGGCGATGCGCTGCACAGCAGCGCCCCCGGCCTGTGGTGGGAGGTGCACCCCGAAAACTACCTCGCCGACGGTGGCCCCCGCATCGCCTGGCTGGAGGCGATCCGGGCACACCACCCAGTGGCACTGCACGGCGTGTCGCTGTCGCTCGCGGCCGATGCACCACCCGACGCCGCGCACCTGGCCCGCCTTGCTGCGTTGGTGCGGCGCATGGAACCTGTGATCGTTTCAGAGCACCTGGCCTGGTCCAGCTGGCGCGGGCAGTACCTGCCCGACCTGCTGCCGTTTCCGCGCACGCAGGCCGCTTTGCAACGCATTGCAGACAACATTGCCCGTACGCAGGATGCGCTGCAACGCCCCATCGCCATCGAGAACCCCACGCACTACCTGCACCTCGACGGCCACGACTGGCATGAGGCCGATTTTTTGGCCGAGCTGGTGCGGCGCACCGGCTGCGCCCTGCTGCTGGACGTGAACAACGTGTACATCAGCGCCAACAACCTGGGATTTAGCGCCCAGGCTTATCTCGATGCCTTTCCCCTGCACGCCGTTGCCGAGATCCACCTGGCAGGCCACCATGCCGACCCGGTGCATGGCGACGCTTTGCTGATCGACAGCCACGATGCGGCCATCGCCCCGGCGGTGTGGGCGCTGTACAGGCAAGTGATCGCGCGCACAGGCCCCGTGCCCACCCTCATCGAACGCGACGACCAACTGCCTGCATTCGGCGAACTGATGGCCGAACGCGAACAGGCCCACAACGCACTCACAGCGGCGCAGCCCGAGGAGGCAGCATGCAGCTGAGTGCATTCCAGGACGGCTTGTCTGCAGCGTTGCTCGGCCATGCCGCGCAAGCACCGTGGCTCTCTGCGCTGGAATCCCAACCGGGCTTTGCCGTGTACCGCAACACCGTGCTCAAGGGCAGCATTGATGCCCTGCAGGCCAGCTACCCCACGGTGTGCCAGCTGGTGGGCGAAGAATGGTTCCGCGCCGCCGCGGCGGTGTATGCCCGCACGCAGCCGCCGGTTGACGGACTGCTGATGGAGTACGGCGCGGGGTTTGCTGACTTTCTGGCCGGTTTTGAACCTGCGGCCGAGCTCCCTTACCTGCCGGCCGTTGCGCGCCTGGACCGCTGCTGGACCGAATGCCATCTGGCGACAGACGCCATCGCTGTCGGCCAAGAATGGCTGGCACAACAGTCCCCCGACACCTTGCACCTGGTGCCACTGCGCCCCCACCCTGCCGCACGCTGGGCCTGGTGCGACGCGCATCCCGCCTACGCCCTGTGGCAGAGCCACCGCGAAGGTCCGGCACTGCCCGACTCGTTGGACTGGTGTGGCGATGGTGCCCTGCTCACCCGGCCCCACGCTGAAGTGACATGGCGCGCCCTGACGCGCGCAGGGGTGGCTTTTTTGGACGCATGCGCCCAGGGCCTCACGCTGGAAGCTGCCGCCACCAATGCGCTGGACACAGACCCCACCGCAGACCTTGCGGGCCTGATGGGCTGCCTGCTGGACGCAGGAGCCCTGATCCCTACCGTTTCACGCACAGGCTGAGGAGCCCCGATGACCACCACCGCCCATGTCCCCACCACCCCCACCAAAGTCCCGCGCGTGCTGCTGGCACGCCTGGCCGATATAGGAGCCTGGCTCACCCCGCACAGCCTGCTGGCTCTGGTCAACCGCGTGGCCGTGGCAGGCATCTTCTGGTTGTCGGCACGCACCAAGGTCGATGGCTGGTTTACGGTGTCTGACAGCGCCTACCTGCTGTTCCGCGAGGAATACAAGCTGCCCCTGCTGCCGCCCGAGCTGGCGGCGCAGATGGCTACCGTGGCAGAGCATCTGTTCCCGGTTCTTCTGGTACTGGGCCTGCTCACGCGCCTGTCGGCCCTGGCCTTGCTGGGCATGACGCTGGTCATTCAGGTGTTCGTGTACCCCGATGCCTGGCCCACGCACCTGTCATGGGCGGGGCTGATGCTGTACTTGGTGGGGCGCGGCGCGGGCAACGTGTCGGTGGACCGGGCACTCGGAATTCGTTGAGGCGCCTGTCTTTTTCAACCCGCCGCTGTGCGCACCCAGCGCACGATGTCCGCAGCCCCCAGCGCGCCCGAAATGCGCGCCACCTCGCGCCCCTGCTGGAACAGGATCATGGTCGGAATGCTGCGGATCGCATAGCGCGCTGCAATGGCCTGGTGGTCTTCGGTGTTGAGCTTGGCCAGCCGCACACGCGGCTCCAGCTCACGCGCGGCCTGGGCAAACGCCGGTGCCATCTGGCGGCAGGGCCCGCACCAGGGCGCCCAGAAGTCCACCAGCACCGGGATGTGGTTGCGCGCCACGTGCTTGTCAAAGCCCGTGGCATCCAGCTCCAGCGGGGCCCCCACAAACAGGGGGCGGTGGCAGCTGCCGCAATCAGGCGCGCTGCCCAACTGGGCGGTCTGCACGCGGTTGGTGGTGTGGCAATGGGGGCAGACGATGTGAAGAGCGTCGGTCATGGGCAACTCGCAGGTTCTCTGATTGCGCACATGGCGGCCCCAGCGCAGTGTTTCAAGGGCGGGGCACCCGCCCTACAGCAGCTTGGTCAGCAGGCTCACCACAAAGCTCAGCAACAGGGTGGACGCCAGCGGCACATCCCAGTCGCGCCCCAGCCAGCGAAACCGAAAGTCGCCCGGCAACCGCCCAAAGCCCAGGCGGCGCAGCAGCGGCGTGAGCCAGCTGATCAGCATCAGGGCCAGGAAGATAACGAGGAGCCAGCGGAACATGGTGCCTGTTGGGTCACAGCCTGTGCGAGCGATCCCCGTGCACAAACCCCACAGGCTCCCACGCCTCTCCCGCACCCACAGCCAGCACCTTGAACAGCTCACCCATTTCGTGCTCCATGATCAATTTGGCTGCCGTCGCGCGCTGCTCCTGCGGAAGACGCTCCATTTTTGGTAGCAAACCGCAGTTGATGAGGAAATGCGCCTGCGTGGTGTAGCCCAGTACGTTCAGGCCCGCATCCTGCGCTGCCAGCGCCATGGCGGTGAAGTTGACGTGGGCGGTGATGTCCTTCAAACCTACCGCGACCAGCGGGTCACCATCGGCCAGGTGGCCCTGGTGGCACATCACGGTGCCCATGTGGCGCTGGGGGTGGTAGTACTCGCTTTCGCCAAAGCCATAGTCCAACAAGAAGGCCGCGCCACGCGCGAGCCGGTCGGCCAGCATGCGCATGAAGCCCTCGCCCTGGGCATGGATCTCGGTCAGGTAATCTTGCGGGCCCTCGATGTCCACAGGCGGGCGCAGGTCGGTGGGGCGGTCGGCCCAGGCAAAGCGGCCATCCTCAGCCACCACCACGCCGCGCTCGTGCCATACCCCGCCGTGCTGGCCGCCATGGCGGGCGAGCAGTTGCACGGGCATGGCGTCCAGCACCTCGTTGCCCACCACCACGCCGCTGAACTTGTCGGGCAGCGCATCCACCCAGCGCAGCTTATGCGCGTGGGCAACCAGCTTGGCCTGCTGGCGCGCGCGCAGGCTGCCCGACAGATCGACGATGGTGTAGCGCTGCACCTGGTCGCCCAGCGCATCGAGCAACTGCAGCGCCAGTGCGCCGGAGCCCGCACCGAACTCCCACACCTCGGAGGTAGAGGTTTGCTCCAGCGCCTGGCCCACCTGCATGGCCAGCGTCTGGCCGAACAGGGGGGTCATCTCGGGCGCGGTCACAAAGTCGCTGCCGGACTCGGGCATGGCGCCGAACTTGGTGGAGTCGTTGGCGTAGTAGCCCAGGCCGGGGGTGTACAAGGCCAGCGCCATGAAGCGGTCAAAACCCAGCCAGCCCCCTTCGGCGGCAATGGCCTGGGCGATGTGCTGGTGCAGGGTGGTCGTTAAACTGTCGGGTCTTTGGGTCACGGCCCGCATTGTCCACCACATGCCTCCCTCTTCCCCGCCCCCCCAACCCCGTAC
>NZ_QAIH01000313.1 GCF_003060895.1 Acidovorax sp. HMWF029
ATCCCCAGGCACCCCATCCCCAAGTACCCCACAGCCTGCAGCCCAGGCCCTGGGGCCGGGAGGGCAATGCAGAAACAGACACGGTAATGCCTCGATCACTACCAAATTCATAGCTACCAACGCTTATCCATCAGGCGCTAGAAGCTATTTTTATGCCACTTCCTACATCATGGGGCTATCATGTGGCAACCCGGGGCGGCCCATGCCCCGCAGCGAGGACGCCACCATGACCGTGCCCAGCATGCCCCCTTCTGTGAGCCTGCCCACCCATGACGACGTGGCCGCCGCCGCCCGGCGGCTGGCGGGCGTAGCACACCACACGCCTGTGATGCGCTGCAACACCATCGACACGCGCCTGGGCGCCAAGCTCTTCTTCAAGTGCGAGAACCTTCAGCGCACGGGCGCGTTCAAGTTCCGGGGCGCATACAACGCGCTGGCCCAGTTCAGCGACGCACAGCGCGAGCATGGCGTGCTCACCTTTTCGGCGGGCAACCATGCGCAGGCCATTGCACTGTCGGCCCGGCTGCTGGACATGCCCGCCCTCGTGGTGATGCCCGAGGACGCAGCAGCCTCCAAGATGGCCGCCACGCGCGAATACGGCGCCCAGGTGGTCACCTACAACCGCTACACGGAAGACCGCGAAGCCATCAGCCGCCAACTGGCCAGCGAGCGCGGCATGACGCTGATCCCCCCATTCGACCACCCCCACGTGATTGCGGGCCAGGGCACTGCGGCCCTGGAGCTGCTGCAGGAGGTGCCCGACCTGGACTATCTGTTTGTCTGCCTGGGCGGCGGCGGCCTGCTCTCTGGCAGCCTGCTGGCCGCGCAGTCTCTGGCGCCGCAATGCAAGGTGATCGGCGTTGAGCCCGAAACCGCCAACGACGCCCAGCAGTCGCTGCGCGCGGGCCACATCGTGCACATCCCCAACCCGCATACCATTGCCGATGGCGCGCAGGCCGCAAGCCTGGGCGAACTCACCTACCCCATCATCCGCGAGCATGTCGAAGACATCGTCACCGTGAGCGACCAGCAGCTCATCGAGGCCATGCGCTTTTTTGCAGCACGCATGAAGCTGGTCGTCGAGCCCACGGGCGCCCTGGCCTTTGCGGGCGTGCAGGCGTTTTCGGGCGAGGACAACGGCGCCAAGCTGCTGCAGGGGGAGCGCGTGGGCGTGATCGTGAGCGGAGGCAACGTCGATTTGCCGCGCCTCGCCCGGTTTCTGGCAGACTAGCCCCCACTTTTTAATGTCTGGCCACAGTGGCCCGTGCCCCGGCACAGGCCCGTCGGCCCCTCTTTCAGGTTCTCCATGAGCAACGTCACCGTCATCACCCACCCCCTCGTTCAGCACAAGCTCACGCTGATGCGCAAAAAAGACGCCAGCACCAACAGCTTTCGCCGCCTGCTGGGCGAACTCTCCACCCTGATGGCCTACGAAGTCACGCGCGACATGCCCCTGCAGGACATCGAGATTGAAACCCCGCTGGAGACCATGACTGGAAAGGTCATTGACGGCAAGAAGCTGGTGCTGGTCTCCATCCTGCGCGCGGGCAACGGCTTCCTCGACGGCATGCTGAACGTGGTGCCCGGTGCCCGCGTGGGCCACATCGGCCTGTACCGCGACCCCGCCACGCTGCAGCCTGTGGAGTACTACTTCAAGATGCCGTCCGAAATGGAAGAGCGCGACATCATCGTGGTCGACCCCATGCTGGCCACCGGCAACTCGGCCGCAGCATGCGTGGACCGCCTCAAGAAGCTCAACCCCCGCTCCATCAAGTTCGTGTGCCTGCTGGCCGCGCCCGAAGGTGTCGCCACGCTGCAAAAGGCCCACCCCGACGTGCCCATCTTCACCGCAGCCATCGACCGCGAGCTGAACGACCACGGCTACATCCTGCCGGGCCTGGGCGATGCGGGCGACCGCATCTTCGGCACCAAGTAAGAGCCCCATCCATACAAGCATCGGCCGCCTTCGGGCGGCTTTTTTTGTGCCCGCCCCATCCCGCCGCAACCCCGTGGCGACAGCCCACCCCGCACAGCGCAAATTTTTTACCACTTGGTTCAATCCTCTGGCAGACTGCAGCAGGCCCAGCGCTCGCTTTTGGCGCGCAAATTGCTAGTGTGCATGCACCGGCTTGCCGGGCCCCCAACTCCCCTTTGCCTGACTGAACCGACTGAAGGAACCACTCCATGAGCTCTCGCCGCGTCTTCACTGGCCATCTGCTGTCCACTTCATTGGCCCTGTCCGCCCTTGTCGGCCTGGCACCCAGCGCCGCGTTCGCACAAGCCAAACTCAAGGTCGCGGCGATCTACACGGTACCGTTCGAGCAGCAATGGGTCAGCCGCATCCACAAGGCCCTCAAGGCCGCCGAAGCACGTGGCGAGATCGAATACAAGGCCAGCGAAAACGTCAGCAACGCCGACTACGAACGCGTGATGCGCGAGTACGCCACCGGCGGCAACCAGCTCATCGTGGGCGAGGCCTTTGCGGTAGAGGCCGCCGCCCGCAAGGTAGCCAAGGACTTCCCCAAGACGTCGTTCCTGCTGGGCTCGTCGGGCAAGCCGCAGGCGCCCAACTTCAGCGTGTTCGACAACTACATTCAAGAACCTGCGTACCTCAGCGGCATGATCGCGGGCGGTATGACCAAGTCCAACAAGATCGGCATGGTGGGCGGCTTCCCCATCCCCGAGGTCAATCGCCTGATGCACGCCTTCATGGCGGGCGCCAAAGAGACTAACCCCAAGGTCGAATTCACCATCACCTTCATCAACAGCTGGTTTGACCCACCCAAGGCCAAGGAGGCCACCTTCGCCATGATCGACAAGGGTGCCGACGTGCTCTACGCCGAGCGTTTTGGCGTGAGCGACGCCGCCAAGGAAAAAGGCAAGCTCGCCATCGGCAATGTGATCAACACGCAGGACAAATACCCCGACACGGTCGTGGCATCGGCCATCTGGCACATGGAGCCCAGCATCGACCGCGCACTCAAGTTGGTGAAGGATGGCAAGTTCACCGCTGAGGACTACGGCCCGTATTCGATGATGAAGCACAAGGGCTCTGAACTGGCACCCCTGGGTACGTTCGAGAAGAAGGTGCCTGCCGACATCGTCGCCAAGGTCAAGGCGAAAGAGGCCGACATCCTGGCGGGCAAGTTCACCGTGAAGGTGGACGACAGCCAGCCCAAATCGACGGCCAAGTAAGGGGAGTGGATGACAAAACTCTTCTGGCGTTGTTGCTGTGTCTTGTCGTACTTGCAGTACTGCCTGCGACACAGCGCCTAGCCAGAACCGCTGCGCTGAGCTTTGTCAGCCACTCCAAATCACCCATGCGAGACAAAGCGGGTGAACACCTGGGCCACCACTTATCGCGGCGGCCCATTTTTTTGTCGCTATCCGTACGTCTCTGTCCCTGCCTCGTATGTTCATGACCACCTCCCTGTTCATTCCCTTGCGCCACTCCGTCGCCTCTCGTTTCACCCGCCTGCTGGGGTCACTAGCACTGGCTGGCGCACTCGCTGGTTGTGCATCCGGCCCGACAGGCAAGACGACTGTGCGGCTGGACGACACGCCCCGCATCGCCGTCATCTCCGCCTTTGCGCCGGAGCTGGCCGTGCTTCTGCCCCAGGTGCAGCAACCCGCCAAGCACAACATCAACGGCGTGGAGTTCACCACCGGCACGCTCGAAGGCAAACCTGTGGTGGTGTTCCTCTCGGGCATCAGCATGACCAACGCGGCCATGAACACCCAGCTGGTTCTGGACCGCTTCAACGTGAGCCATGTGGTCTTCAGCGGCATTGCAGGCGGCGTGAACCCCAGCCTGCACATCGGCGACGTGACGGTGCCTGCGCAGTGGGGCCAGTACATGGAATGGCTGATGGCGCGTGAAGACAAACCCGGCCAATACAGCGCCCCCGCCTGGATGCAAAGCGAGCTCGCCCTGCCCGCCTTCGGCATGATGCACCCGCGCCCCGTGGAGGTGCGCTCTGCCGCCCAGCCCAAGCTCACCAAAAAGTTCTGGTTTGAAGCCGACCCCAAGATGCTGGCCACCGCGCGCAGCCTGCAGAACGTGGGCCTGGAGCACTGCCTGGCTGCCACCTGCCTCAAGCAGCGCCCGCAACTGGTGGTGGGCGGCAACGGCGTATCGGGCCAGGCGTTTGTGGACAACAAGGTCTTCCGCGAATACGCCTTCAAGACCTTCGAGGCCAACGTGCTCGACATGGAAACCGCCGCCACCGCCATGGTGGCGCACAGCAATGGCGTGCCCTACATTGCCTTTCGCTCGCTGAGCGACTTGGCCGGGGGTGGCGAGGGCGAGAACGAAATGGGCACCTTCATGGGCCTGGCGGCGGCCAATTCGGCCAAGGTGTTGCGGGCGTTTTTGGCCAACTGGAAATAAATGACACAGTCCACGCCCCCCGTTCTGCGCCTCACAAACATCACCAAACGCTTCGGCAAGCTCGTCGCCAACGACAGCATCAGCCTGACCCTCGCACGCGGCGAAGTGCTGGCCCTGCTGGGCGAAAACGGCGCTGGCAAGTCCACGCTGATGTCTATCCTGTTTGGGCACTATGTGGCCGACGAAGGCAGCATAGAGGTCTTCGGCCAGCCCTTGCCGCCCGGCCAGCCGCGCGCAGCGCTGGCGGCGGGCATTGGCATGGTGCACCAGCACTTCACGCTGGCCGACAACCTCACGGTGCTAGACAACGTACTACTGGGCAGCGAGCCGCTGTGGCAGCCCTTCTCGCGCCGCAGCAGCGCACGGGCCAAGCTGCTGGCCGTTTCGCAGCAGTTTGGCCTGCCCGTCAGCCCCGATGCGAAGGTGGGCAGCCTTTCGGTGGGCGAGCGCCAGCGCGTTGAAATCTTGAAGGCGCTGTACCGAGGTGCCCGCATCCTGATCCTGGACGAACCCACCGCCGTGCTCACCCCGCAGGAGAGCGAGGCGCTGTTCGACACCCTGGCGCAGATGGTGGCGCAGGGCCTGTCCATCATCTTCATCAGCCACAAGCTGGGCGAGGTGCTGCGCGTATCGCACCGCGTGGCCGTGCTGCGCCAGGGCAAGCTGGTGGCCGAGGCCCCAGCGCAGGGCACCACGCAAGGGCAGCTCGCGCAATGGATGGTGGGCCACGCCATCGAAGCCGCCGAGCGCCGCCCCGCCAAGAACGTGGGCGAACCCATCTGCACCCTCAGTCACGTGAGCACCGCCCCTACAGGGCGCGACCGGCTGAACGATGTGTCCCTGACCCTGCGCGCAGGCGAGATCGTGGCGATTGCGGGCGTGAGCGGCAACGGCCAGGTGGCGCTGGCCGATGTGTTGTGTGGCGTACGCGCTGCCAGTGCAGGCCAGGTCACACTGCGTGGCGCCCCCTTGCAAGCACAGCCCGCGTGGCTGGTCGGCCAGGGCGTGGCCCGCATCCCCGAAGACCGGCACGCCGTGGGCGTGGTGGGCGACCTGCCGGTGTGGGAGAACGCCGTGGCAGAGCGCCTGCGCGGCCCCTGGTTTGCGCACCCGTGGTTTCGCGCCTTTTGGGTCAAACGCCGGGCTGCGCGACAGCATGCGCAGCGGGTGGCAGACACCTTTGACGTGCGCGGCGGTGGGCCGGATACGCCTGCGCGGTCGCTGTCGGGCGGCAACATGCAAAAGCTCATCCTGGGGCGGGCGCTGATGCCCCCCACGGATGGCTCGGGCAACCCGGCACAAGCTCCTCAGCTCATCGTGGCCCACCAACCCACCTGGGGGCTGGACATTGGTGCAGTGATGTTTGTGCAGCAGCAGCTCATTGCAGCGCGTGATGCCGGTGCTGCAGTTCTGGTGATTTCAGATGATCTGGACGAGGTGCTGGCACTGGGCGACCGCGTGGCGGTGATGCATGACGGGCACTTGAGCGAGGCGCGACGCGCCGAAGACTGGTCGCGCGAAGCCATCGGTCTGGCGATGGCGGGGGCTACCCCCACCGTTCGGGCTGAGCCTGTCGAAGCCCTGCGTGGCGCTTCGACAGGCTCAGCGTGAACGGTTCGTGTGGACGGATGCCGGATCAGTAAAAAACGCCCAAAGCAACAACCCCATGAGACTCGAAAAACGCAACCAGACCTCCCCCGCCGCCTACGTGCTGGCACCGGTGGGTGCCGTGGTGTTCACACTGATAGTCAGCGGCCTGCTGGTCCTGTGGGCCGGTGCACCCGTGGGCCAGACCTATGCACTGCTGCTACAAGGCGCCTTCGGTTCAGTGTTCGCACTGACCGAAACCCTCACCCGCGCCACACCGCTGATCCTCACCGGGCTGGCCGCCGCCGTGGCCTTTCGGGCGCGGCTGTTCAACATCGGGGCTGAGGGGCAGCTCTACGCCGGGGCGCTGGCCGCCGTGGCCGTGGGCGGCATGCATGGGGGCACGGGGCTGGAATGGTCGCCGTATGTGCTCTTCCCGCTGATGATGTTGGCGGCGGCGCTGGCGGGCGCGGCGCTGCTGCTGGGCCCGGCACTGATGAAGGCGCGGCTGGGGGTGGACGAGGTGGTCACCACGCTGCTGCTCAACTTCATCATGCTGTTGCTGGTGTCGGCCCTGCTCGATGGGCCGATGAAAGACCCGCTCTCCATGGGCTGGCCGCAGAGCGTGGCGCTGCAGAGCGACCTGGAACTCTCCAAGCTGGTGCCACAAACGCGCCTGCACACGGGCCTGCTCTGGGCCGTGTCGCTGGCCGTGATGCTGTGGGCGCTGCTGGCGCGCACGGTGCCGGGGTTTGACATTCGTGCTGCCGGGGCCAATGCGCGGGCTGCGGCTTTTGCGGGTGTGCCCATCACCCGCACGGTGGTGCTGGTCGCTCTGCTCTCTGGCGGGCTGGCGGGGCTGGCGGGGGCCATCGAGGTGGCGGGCCGCACCAGCTATGTGACGCTGGACATGTCGCCCGGCTACGGCTACAGC
>NZ_QAIH01000314.1:0-19253 GCF_003060895.1 Acidovorax sp. HMWF029
GCCCCAGCCCATGCCCGGCTGGCGCGCACCGAGCTCGCCCAGGCTGGTATTCATCCACTCAAAAGCCCAGCCGCGTGCACCGATCGCAAAGCCACTGAGCAACAAGGCCGCCAGCCCCAGCGCGCCCCCCGCCACCAGCACGGCGCCTTGCTTGCGACCCGCAGGCAGGCAGGCACCCAGGCCCGCCACGACCAGGCCGACCAGGCCCAGCCAGAGCCAGGGCCTGCCAAACAAGGCCGCCTGCATCAGTCCGTTGGCCGCCTGTTCGCCGCTGAAAACCTGGCCTACCGCAAGCAGGCCATTGGCATCCTGCTGCGCATACCAGGGGAACGCGAGGTAACCCAGCACGCCCACGGCCACCCAGACCCACAGGGGCCGGTTGACCGAGGCGCCGGATGCTGTGGTTCGGAGGGTTGCGTGCGCCGCCGCTGCTGCTGCCGACACCACCACCCCTTATCGCGCCGCGTTCTGCACGTCTTTTTCCCAGCGCGCAATCAAGCGGCGGCGCTCGGCGCTGGCACCATACTTGGCGTAGTCGTAGTTGATGAGCTTCATCTTGGAAGGGTCGGTCATGCGCGGGTCCTTGGGCACCTGCGTGTTGCTGGGCAGCTGGAACTGCTTGGCCGCCAGGCCAAACTGCTGGCCGCCGGGTGTGAGCGCCCATTCGTAGAACTTCTTGGCGGCCTCGGTGTTGGGGCCGTTCTTGACGATGCTCATGGAGCCCACCTCGGCGCCCGTGCCTTCGGCTGGCGTGACCGAGCCCACCGGGAAGCCGTTGACCGCCTCGGTGGTCACGTCGTGCACAAAGCTCACCGACACCGTGGTTTCGCCCCGGGCTGCCGCCTTGACCGGCGCCGTGCCCGAGCGGGTGTAGGTGCTGATGTTGGGGTGCAAGGCCTTGAGGTATTCAAACGCCTTTTCCTCGCCCATGATCTGCACCAGCGTAGCGATCATGGTGTAGGCCGTGCCGCTGGAAGCGGGGTTGGCCATCTGTACCTCGCCCTTGAATTCGGGCTTGAGCAGGTCGGCCCACGACTGCGGGGCTTTCAGCTTGCGCTTGGCCAGCAGCTCTGTGTTGTAGCCAAAGCCCAGCGGGCCCAGGTACACGCCCACGGTGCGGTACTTGGAATCGGCCGCCTGCTTTTGCGCCCAGGGGTACAGCTGCGGCAACTGGGGCGATTTGTATTCGAGCGTGAGGCCCTGCTCGGCCGCCTGCAGGTGCGGGTCGCCCGTGCCGCCAAACCAGATGTCGGTCTTGGGGTTGGCACGCTCGGCGTTGAGCTGCGCCAGCGCCTCGCCTGAGCCCTTCGCCGTCATGTTCACCTTGGTGCCGGTGGTCTTGGCATACACGGTAGACATCAGGTTGCACCACTCGGCTTGCACCGAGCAGATGATGTTGACTTGGCCTTGGGCATTTGCGCCGCTGGCCAGCAGGGCCAGGGTGGCAGCTGCCAGGACATGGGTGGTGGGCTTGCGCATCGGGTGTCTCCGTTTCATTCAAATATGACAATGATGTTACAGCCCATCCCAGGAGCCTGTCGGACTTGGAGCGTCGAAAGCGAAAATTGGCCCTAGCGAGGACAGTTTTTTGCCGGGTTTGCAGCCCCACAGCACAGCCATGGGGCGAAAAGACGGCGAAAGATGGACCGCTGCGGCCAATTTACAGCAGACGATTTCCAGGTCCGACAGGCTCCTAGGGATGTCCTGCACAACCCTCGCGGGTCGGTGGTAGTGCGGATCGGGATAGGCCGCAAAGCGTTTTTTTGCAGCCAATAGCCCGGCTATTGGCAAGAAAAGCAACGCAGCGGACTGCCCGAGGCCGCGCCATCACAGACCGCAGGGAGTTCTGCAGGACATCCCTAGGGTCCCAGCAGGACCCAGGCCACCCGGATTACACGAAGGGGCGGCCACCTCTCGTGGTAACCCATCACCCGTCCTGCATGAAACGCAGTTACCATTTCTTTCTCTGCTGCCGCTACCAGGAAACCCGCCTCCATGCTCGACCGCATCACCGCCTCGCTTTCGTCGCTGGCACCTGCCGAACAACGTGTGGCCAAGCTGGTGCTGGCCGACCCCCGCAGCTTTGCCCGCCTGCCAGTTCGGGAACTGGCAGAACGTGCCCACGTCAGCAAGCCCACCGTCGTGCGTTTTTGCCGCAGCATGGGGTATGACGGCCTGGCGGACTTCAAGCTCAAGCTCGCGGGCAGCGTGAGCGAGGGCGTGCCATTTATCCATCGCAGCGTGGATGTGGACGACAAGACGGGCGATGTGCTGGTGAAGGTGGTGGACAACGCCGTTGCGGCGTTCCTGCAGTACCGCAACGCCGCCAGCACGCTGGCGCTGGAGCGCGCCGCACAGGCCATTGCCGCCACATGGCAAACCGGCAAGCGCATCGAGTTCTACGGCGTGGGCAACTCCGGCATCGTGGCGCAGGACGCGCAGCACAAGTTTTTCCGCCTGGGCGTCACATCGATTGCCACCAGTGACGGCCACATGCAGGTCATGAGCGCCACCCTGCTGGGCCCAGGTGACTGCGCGGTGATCATCTCCAACTCGGGCCGCACCCGCGACCTGATGGATGCTGCCGACATCGCGCGCAAGAACGGCGCCACCACCATCGCCATCACCGCCAGCGGCTCGCCCCTGGCCAGCACCTGCCAGATCCACCTGGCCGCAGACCACCCCGAGGGCTACGACCGATACAGCCCCATGGTGTCGCGGCTCATGCACCTGCTCATCATCGACGTGCTGGCCACCTGCGTGGCCCTGCGCATTGGCAGCTCCCTGCAGCCCATCCTGCAGCAGATGAAGGAGAACCTGCGGGCCAAGCGCTACGCTTGAACGCAGGCCCCATGCGCAGAGAACCGCGAAGAGGCACCGGGCAAACTGTGCAGCAACACCCCTCAGGCGACTGCAGCATTCCAGCGCTTGAGCAACAGCGTTGCATTGACCCCACCAAACCCAAAGCCGTTGACCATGGCGTGGTGCAGTGCCATTTTTCGAGGGCGCAGGGCCACCATGTCCAGCCCTTCGGCCAAGTCGTCGGGCTGCTGCAGGTTCAGCGTGCCCGGCACCACCTGATCGCGCAGGGCCAGCGCGGTGAAGATGGCCGCCACCGCACCCGCAGCGCCCAGCAGATGGCCCGTGGACGACTTGGTGGAAGCGATGGCCACCGATTTGCTCGTGCCAAACACGTGCCGGATGGCGGCCAGTTCGCCCCGGTCGCCCACATACGTTGACGTGGCGTGCGCGTTCAGGTGCTGCACGTCACTGGCCGCCAGGCCCGCCTGGGCCAGGGCCATCTCCATGCTGCGGCGGGCACCGTCGCCATCTTCCGGGCCGGAGGTGATGTGGTGTGCGTCGGCCGAGGTGCCGTAGCCCACCACCTCCGCCAGGGGCGTGGCACCGCGCGCGAGGGCATGCTCGAGCGATTCGAGCACCAGCATGCCAGCGCCCTCCCCCATCACAAAGCCGTCGCGCGCGGCATCAAAGGGGCGCGAGGCTTGCGCGGGGTGGTCGGCAAAGCCCGTGGACAAGGCTTTGGCTGCAGCAAAGCCGCCCAGGCTCACACGGTCGATTGCGGCCTCGGTGCCACCACACACCGCCACATCCGCTTCGCCACATCGGATCATCCGCGCAGCGTCGCCGATCGCCTGCACGCTGGCGGCACAGGCCGTCACCGGCGCACCGACGGGGCCTTTCAAACCATGGCGAATCGACACATGGCCTGCCGCCAGATTGACCAGAAACGATGGCACGGTGAACGGCGACAGGCGCTGCGGCCCGCGCGTATCGGTGGTGCGTACGGCCTCGGCAATGGCGCCGAATCCGCCGATGCCCGAGGCAATGACGGTGGCAGTGCGCGCTTGCGACTGCAGGTCTGCAGGTTCCCAGCGCGCCTGGGCCAGGGCCTGTTGCGCAGCACCCAGGGCGAAGGGAATGAAGCGGTCCATCTTGCGCTGGTCCTTGGGCGTGGCCGCAGTGTCCGGGTCCCACCCGCCCTCGGGGTCTTCGGCCAGTGTGGGCACGGTGCCTGCGACCTTGGCGGCCATGCCTTCCACCATGGCATCTGGCAAGCGGCGCAGGCCCGATACGCCCTGCAGCAGCCGCTGCCAGGCCAACTCCACACCACAGCCCAGGGGCGATACCAACCCCATGCCGGTGATCACCACGCGTTGCACTTTGCCATCCACATTCACCATTGCCAGTCCTTGGTTTTCAACACGGCCCAAAGCCATGCTTTTATGATTACTTGCGTCATCATAATTGGGTTGGCGTCTTTTGCGCAAAGCCATCATCAAAAGAGGATTCCATGAAAGTCACGAAAGCGCAGTCAGCAGAGAACCGCCAGGGCATCCTGGACGCCGCGGCTCGCCTCTACCGCGAGCGCGGCCTCTCGGGCGTCGGGGTGGCCGACATCACCCGCGACGCCGGTCTGACCCACGGCGGCCTGTACCGCCACTTTGAGAACAAGGACGCCCTGGTGCGCGAGGCCTGCGCGCGTGCGCTGGAATGGTCGATGGCGTCATTGGACGGAATGTGCGCCCCCGGCGATCCCGCGCAGACCGGGCTGGCCGCCAAGGTGTCCAACTACCTCTCCCCCCAACACCGCGACCACCCCGGCGAAGGCTGCGCCGTGGCCGCCCTGGCGGTAGACGCTGCGCGCGCTGGCGGTGGGCTTTCAGAGGTGCTCAGCCAAGGCATCGAGCGCAACATCGAACGCTTTGCGCGGCTGGTGGAAGGCCTGGAAAAAGGCCATCCCAGCCCCGAAAGCCGCACCCAGGCCATGCACATGCTGGCCACCATGGTCGGCGGCCTGGTACTGGCCCGCGCCACCGTGGCTGCCAACCCCGCGCTTTCTGATGAAATCCTGACCACCCTGCGCGAGCACCTGACTGCGCCCACCGAAGCTGCCGCGCCACAGTCAAGGCAACGCCGAAGTGGTGTGAGCCGCCAAGATCACGCCTCTGACAAAGCCGAAAGAAAATAGGTACGTCATTGAATGCCAGCGCTTGACAAACAAGCGCTGGCAGCTACATCTTTAATAGCAATTCTCAGCTTCGGCAGTCGCAGACTGCGATGGCCGCCACCGGGCCTGCGGAACTGATTACGCTACATTTTTCATAGCTGCCAGCGCTTATGAATCAGGCGCCAGCAGGTGATTTGACATCAAAACCTCACGACAAGTGTCGCTGCGCCAGCCGTTCAGTTTGCAAAAGTCTTGGTGCTGTACAGCTCCACGGGCAGGCGTTTGAGCGTCGGCAGCCCGGTTGCCGTGTCTTTGGCCTGCTTGTCGATGTAGCTGAAGAACACATCGGCATCGAGCACACCAATGTCCAGGCGGCGCGCTGCGGGTACGGCAGCCAGGGTCTTGTAGCCGTCACCGCCGGTGGCGTTGAAGCTCAGCACAAACAGCTTGTAGGTCTTGCCTGTGTCCAGCGCGCCCCAGGTGCCGGTGGCGGGGTTGCGCACCTCGATGTTGCTCACGCGGCTGCCGAGGGCAGCCTTGGCGTTGACGTCGTAGCGCAGGCCACCTGTGTAAGGGTAAGGGCCGGTGGAACCGCCCGCGCCGTACACAGCTTCCAGCCCGTCTTCAAGCATGCCCTTGACCTCCTGGCCAGTGATGTCCAGGCGGAACAGCATGTTGCCGAACGGCAGGACCTGGATCACCTGCGCGGCCGTGACCGTGCCCTGCAGCGGGATGCGCACGCCGCCGCCGCTTTGCAGCGTGATGTCAGCACCGCCGTATTTCTCGTTGGCCACGTCCAGATAGGCCTGGGCCACCAGCTGCTGGATGTCGCCACCGCGCAGGCTCACGCTGCCTTCGGCGTTGCAGGCCGCGCTGGAGCGGCTGTAGTCTACCGAGCCAACACCGCCGGGCACGCGGCGCGAGCACAGCTCTTGCGGCACCACGGCCACCTGGGTCTTGTTGAACACGGCCACGCGGTCCTTGAACGGTTGCAGGGCCGTGGTGGCGGGGGCAGACGGCGTGGTGATGCGCAGCACGCCGGTGGCGGCGGCGCTGGCCTTGATCGCCGCCTTTTCCGCATCGGTGGCGGCCTTGCCGCCGAGGGTGAAGCTGTCGCCAATCAGCACATGGGGGGTGCCCGTGCATTGCGTGACCTCGCCCTGCGCATTGAAGCTGACCTTGAGTTCGCCCACCACCTGCGCGTATTCCCAGGCCTGCACCACACACACGGGCTTGCCGTCCTTGTCGGTGGTGCGGGTGGGGTAGGAACCGGCGGGCGAGCCCACGCCACTGGTGGTCAGGGCGTTGGGGCCCAGCAGCGTGTGTGAGTCGCCGCCCACCACCACGTCCACGCCCGACAGACGCGCGACAACCTGCTTGTCGTACTCGTAGCCGATGTGGCTGAGCAGGATGATCTTGTTGATATTTTTGGCACGCAGCGCATCGATCTCGCGCTGGGCAGCGGCGGTCTCATCCTGGAAGGTGGTGTCTGCATCGGGGCTGGACGAAGCCTTTGTCTTCTGTGCAATGGTCAGACCCACGATGCCGATCTTTTGCCCGTCGCGCTCCACCACGGTGGAGGGGCTGACGTAGCCAGCCGCGCGTGTGGGGTTGAGCGCCGAGCCGGCGCCGAACTGTACGTTGGCGCTGAGCACGGGCGTCTTGCACGCCCCCTTGCGCAGCAGGTCCAGAAAGCTCTTGAGGCCCGTGTCGCCCTTGTCAAACTCGTGGTTGCCCAGGGTGAAGGCGTCAAAACACACGGTGTTCATCAGAGCCGCGTCGGCCTCGCCATCGGCCCCGGCGCGGTTGAAGTACAGCGTGCCGGTAAGCGCGTCACCCGCGTGCAGCTTGAGCACGTTGGTGGATTGGGCTGCCAGCTCGCTAATGGCGGCGGTGACGCGCGGGAAGCCGCCAGCGTCCACCGACACATCGACGGCCGATGCACCACCCGCCGACAGCTTGAGCGTCTTGGAGCGGGACTCCAGCGTGGAGTGATGGTCGTTGATGTGCAGGATGGTCAGCTCCAGCGGCTTGCCCTGCTCGCCGCCGTCGGAGCCGCCACAGGCAGCCAACGCACCGGCCGCCGCCAACACCAGCACACCCAGTCGCGCGCTGCGCAGCGGTTTTTGAATTGCCCACAAACCCATCGTCATGTTCCGGCCCCTGTGTATGTTTGGTGGTTCGCAAAAAACCTGCATGGTGTGCGGGCAGCGTGACAGGGACGTGAAACAGCACAGGGCATGGTGTGACATGCAACAAAAAACGCCACAGGCTCCCGCAGGAGCCTGTGGCGTTGTCCTGGCCAGCGGCCCCACTTGCCGAGGGGGCGGCGCGGGGCTACTGGAAAGATCTAGGAGGGACGCTGGGCAGGGTCAGAATCTTAGAGAAAATGGCCGTTACCGCGCGTCCATCATGCCTTTTTAGCTACATATTTAATAGCAAACTATCAAATACGGCCCTCTTCCACCGCATGGCAGGCGATGCGGATGCCGCCGATGCTCAGCAGCTTGGGGCGCTCGGTGCGGCAGCGGTCATTCACATGCGGGCAGCGCGGGTTAAAGGCGCAGCCGGGCGGTGGGTTCAGCGGGTTGGGCACCTCGCCCTGAACAGGGGTGCGCGCCTTGCCGGTGTCGTGCATCTTGGGGATGGCATCGAGCAGCATGCGGGTGTAGGGGTGGCGCGGGCTGTCGAACAGCGTGTGCTTGTCGGCCAGTTCCACCAGGCGGCCCAGGTACATCACGCCGACCTGGTCGCTCACGTGGCGCACCACGGCCAGGTTGTGGCTGATGAACAGGTAGGTCAGCTGCCGCTCACGCTGCAGGTCCTTCATGATATTGAGCACCTGCGCCTGCACCGACACGTCGAGCGCACTGGTAGGCTCGTCGCACACCAGAAACTCAGGCTCGGTAGCCAGGGCGCGGGCGATGGAGATACGCTGGCGCTGGCCGCCGGAGAACTGGTGGGGGTACTTGACCATGTCGAGCGGCGACAGGCCCACCGACTTGAGCAACTCGCCCACGCGGGCCTTGAGTTCAGCCTTGTCGGTGATGAGGCCATGCTCGCGCAGCGGCTCGCCAATGATGTCTTCGACCAGCCAGCGCGGGTTCAGGCTGGCGTACGGGTCCTGGAAGATCATCTGAATGCGGCGGCGCATGGCGCGGGCATCGCTGCCCTTGAAGGCGGCGTGGGCGTCCTGGTTATCAAAGGTGAGTCCCCCGCGTGTGGGCTCGTAAAGGCCCACGAGCAAACGGGCCACGGTACTCTTGCCGCAGCCGGACTCGCCCACCAGGGCCAGGGTCTTGCCCTTCTCGATCTCGAAGCTCACACCGTCCACCGCATGCAGCAGCGTGCGCGGCTTGCGTTCGATCACGCGGTTGAGCCAGGGAGCGGAGACATCGAAGGTCTTGGCCAGGTCATGGGCCTGGACCAGGGCCTTGCTCTTCACAGGTGCGGAGGATGTGGTGGTGGAGGCAGCGCTCATGCGGTCACCCCGGCTTTCGTGGCGGTATTGGCGGTTGTGGACGCACCCGCGTGCAGCCAGCAGGCGGCACGGGTGGAGCCCGCTGGCATCAGTTCAGGGCGTTCGGTCATACAGCGGTCAAAGGTCTTGGGGCAGCGCGGGTTGTAGGCGCAGCCCTTGGGGATGGCGTTGAGGCGCGGCATGGCGCCGTCGATCTGGTTCAGGCGCTCGCGGTCCTGCTCCATGTCGGGGATGGAGGCCATGAGGCCACTGGTGTAGGGGTGCGAAGGCTTGTTGATCACGTCGTGCACCGGGCCGATCTCGGCCACGCGGCCGGCATACAACACAGCCACTCGGTCGCAGGTCTCGGCGATCACGCCCATGTCGTGGGTGATCAGCATCACGGCTGCGCCGCGCGATTTGCAGATGTTTTTCAAGAGCGTGATGATCTGCGCCTGGATCGACACGTCGAGCGCCGTGGTGGGCTCGTCGGCCACGATGAGCTTGGGCTCGGCGGCCAGGGCCAGGGCAATCACCACGCGCTGGCGCATGCCGCCGGAGAACTGGTGTGGGTAGTGGTCAATGCGCTCCTCGGCCGCCGGAATGCCGGTGTCCTTGAGCAACTGGATCGCCCGCTGGCGCGCCTCAGCGGCGTTGACTGGCAGGTGCGCCAGGATGGTCTCAGTGAGCTGGCGGCCCACGGTGTACAGCGGGTTCAGCGAGGTCAGCGGGTCTTGAAAGATCGCGCCAATGCGGCGACCACGGATGTGGCGCATTTCCTCGTTGCTGAGGTTGTCGATCCGCTGGCCTTCCAGCAGGATCTGGCCCGAGGCCACACGGCCCGGCGGCTCCAGCAGGCCAATGATGGCCGCGCCGGTGAGGGATTTGCCAGCGCCGGACTCTCCCACCACGCCCAGGATCTCACCGGGTGCAATGGAAAAGGAAATGTCGTCCAGGGCGCGCAGGGTACCGCGGCGGCCCGGAAATTCGACAACGAGGTTTTTGACTTCGAGGAGGGACATGGAATCTGTGCCTGCTTGGGGTGGAAACGGTGCGATCAACGCAGACGGGGATTCAGGGCATCACGCAGCCAGTCGCCCAGCAGGTTCACCGACAGGGCAATCAGCACCAGCATGGCGCCGGGGAACACGGTGATCCACCATTCGCCCGAGAACAGGTAGTCGTTGCCGATGCGGATCAGCGTGCCCAGCGAAGGCGAGGTGGGCGGTGCGCCCACGCCCAGGAAGGACAGCGTGGCTTCGGTGATGATGGCCGTGGCCACCTGGATGGTGGCCAGCACCAGCACCGGGCCCATCACGTTGGGCAGCACATGCTTGCGCATGATGCGCAGGGGCGATACCCCGGTGACGCGGGCGGCCTGCACATACTCTTTGTTGCGCTCGACCAGCGTGGAGCCGCGCACCGTGCGCGCGTACTGCACCCAGCCGGTGAGCGAGATGGAGATGATCAGCACGCCAAAGGCCAGGGATTCGTGCGCGTTCGGGAACAGCGCACGGCCCACGCCAGCGATCAGCAGGGCCACCAGGATGGCGGGGAAGGACAGCATCACGTCGCACAGGCGCATGAGCACGGCATCGATCCAGCCGCCCTTGAAGCCTGCCAGCAGGCCAAAAGCCACGCCCACAAGCACCGACAGCACCACGGACGCAAGGCCCACGACGAGGGAGATGCGGGCGCCATAGATCAGCGCAGACAAGATGTCGCGGCCCTGGTCGTCAGTGCCCAGGGGATATTTCATCGATCCTTCGGCGCTCCAGGCGGGGGGCAAGCGGGCATCGCTCAGCTCCAGCGTGGCCAGATCAAAAGGGTTGTGAGGTGCGACCCATCCGGCAAACACCGAACAGAACACACAGATCAGCGCAATCGCGGCAGCGACCATCGCCATGGGCGATGTGCGAAAGCTGTAGCCGACATCGCTGTCAAACCAGCGGGCAAGGGTTGTTTTCATTGTGGGAACCAGTAAACAAACACCACCGCCTGGCCCGGGTAACCGCCGGGCGGTGGTGCGAACTTTCAAGAGAGACGGTTGTTCTCTCTTTTTTTCTCTGCGAACTTCGTGCGGATAAACGGGGTTACTTGTTGATGCTCATCCACTTGAAGGGCATGAAGTTGTCCGCCAGCTGCACCAGCTTGACGTTCTTGTTCACACCCCAAGCCAGGGCCTGCTGGTGCAGCGGAATGTGGCCCACGTCGGCGGCATGCAGGTCAAAGGCTTCCTTGATCATTGCGTTGCGCTTGGCCTTGTCGGTCTCGGACTGGATCTTGAGGGTCAGCTCGTCCACCTTGGGGTTGCAATACGAACCCAGGTTGAACTGGCCGGCGCCCTTGTCATCCACGCAGCGCACCAGCGCATTCAGGGCGTTGTGCGAGTCGTAGGTGGCGGGCGTCCAGCCCAGCATGTAGAAGCTGGTGTCGCGGCGCAAAATCTTGGGGAAGTAGGTGCCCTTGGTTTCTGCCTGCAGGTTGACCTTGACGTTGATGCGCGAGAGGTTGGCGGCCACGGTCTGGCAAATGCGGCCGTCGTTCACGTAGCGGTCGTTCGGGCAGTTCATCGCCACTTCAAAGCCGTTGGGGTAACCCGCTTCGGCCAGCAGCTTCTTGGCGGCTTCCACATCGTAGGGCAGGCGCTTGGCATCGGGCTGGAAGCCGTTGATGCCAGGGCCGACCAGCAGGGCCGAGGGGTTGGAGGCGCCGCGCATCACAGTGCGCTTGATGCCTTCGATGTCGATGGCCTGGTAGAAGGCCTGGCGCACGCGCTTGTCCTTGAACGGGTTCTTGCCCTTGACGTTGGAGTACAGCAGCTCGTCGCGCTTCTGGTCCATGCCCAGGAAGATGGTGCGCAGTTCGGGGCCGGTGATGGCGCGGGTGTTGGCGCCGCCGTTCACGCGGTCGATGTCCTGCACGGGCACGGGTTCCATCACGTCCACTTCGCCCGACAGCAGGGCCGCTACGCGGGTTGCATCGTTGCCGATGGGGGTGAAAACGACTTCGGTGGCGTTGCCTTCGATCTTGCCCCAATAGGTGCCGTTGCGGGTGAACACCGAGCGCACGTTGGGCTGGCGCTCACGCAGGCGGAAGGGGCCGGTGCCGTTGGCGCGGAACGACGCCGCGTTCTCAATGCCCTTGCGGCGGTCCACCGGACCCAGGGCCTGGTTGGTTTCACACCACTTCTTGCTCATGATGTACACGAGCGAGATAACGTCGGGCAGGATGGGGAACGGAGTCTTGGTTTCGATCTCGACAGTGTGGTCGTCGATCTTGCGTACTTCCTTGAAGTCGTTGGTGTAGCTCTTCATGTCCGAGCCTTCCACCTGGGTACGCGCAAAGCTGAACACCACGTCGTCGGCGGTGAACGGCGTGCCGTCATGGAATTGAACGCCCTTGCGCAGCTCGAAGCGCCACACGGTCGGCGAGGTCTGCTTCCAGGCCGTTGCCAGCGCGGGCGCCAGGCTCAGATCCTTGTTGCGGCCCACCAGCGGCTCGTAAACGTTGCCGGTCACGCTCAGTTGCAGCGATTCGTTGAGCGAGTGCGGGTCCATGGACAGCGAGTCGCCCTGGTTGGCAACCCGGATGGTCTGCGCACTGGTGACCAGGCTGGCCGTTGCCATGGCGGCAAACAACGTGGCAAGGGCAACTTTCTTCTGGAATTTCATCGGAATCTCCTCGTGAATAAAAGGATACGAAAGTGGGACATCCAAGGGGATGGGGTGTGGCGTTACGTGGAGAAACGAGATGCGCGCTCTCAGGGCATGGCCAGCGGCATCGATTGCTCGATCAGGCTTGCGTGCAATGCAGAGCCCAGCGGCAGGATGTCATCGTTGAAGTCATAGCGGCTGTTGTGCAGCGCACTACCGCTGGACCCCGTGCCCTGGCCCAGGCGCAGGTAGGCGCCGGGGCGGGTCTGGAGCATGAAGGCGAAATCCTCGGCGCCCATGCTGGGCTCCAGGTCGCGCACAACATGGTCAGCGCCCAGCAGCGATTCGGCAACATCACCGGCAAAGAGGGCCTCGCTTTCGCTGTTGATGGTGGCCGGGTAGATACGTTCGTAGTGCACCGTGGCCGTGGCGCCAAAGCCCAGGGCGATGGCGTTGCAGAGCTCTTTGAGGCGCTTTTCCACCATCTCCTGCACCCCGGGGTCGAACGTGCGCACGGTACCCACCAGGGTGGCGGAGCCAGGCAGCACACTGAAAGCACCCAGGTCGCCTGCCTGCGCGGCACAGATGCTGACCACGGCGCTTTCGATTGGGCGCACATTGCGCGAGACGATGCTTTGAGCAGCCGTGATGATGTGCGCGGCCACGACCAGCACGTCCACTGTCTGGTAGGCATGGGCGCCGTGGCCGCCACGGCCGGTGATCTCAATGGTGAAGCGATCGGCCGCCGCCATCATGGGGCCGGCATTGATACCCACGGTGCCGGGCTTCATGGCAGGCCAGTTGTGCATGGCATAGATGGACTGAACCGGGAAGCGGTCAAACAGGCCATCTTCCATCATCACGCGGGCACCCGCAAAACCCTCTTCTCCAGGTTGAAACACCAGCACGGCCGTGCCGTCGAAGTTGCGGGTTTCAGCCAGATAGCGCGCGGCGCCCACCAGCATGGCGGTGTGGCCATCATGGCCACAGCCGTGCATCAAACCGGGTTTGCACGACTTCCAGGAGAAATCGTTGTGCTCGGCCAGGGGCAGCGCATCCATGTCGGCGCGCAGGCCAACCATACTGCCGCTAGACGTGCTGCGCCCCCGGATCACGCCCACCACACCGGTGCGCCCGATGCCGTCGTGGATCTCGTCCACACCGCAGAGCGTCAAGGCTTCCTTGACGCGTTTGCTGGTGTAGACCTCTTCAAACCCCAGCTCGGGGTGGGCGTGCAAATCCCGGCGCAGCGCGGTCAGCTCGGGGTGATATTGCGCAATGTGCGCAAACGCCCGTCCACCCGCTTTGTATCGAAGCGACTGCATTTCAGTTGTCCACAGAGCTGCAAGCAACCCACAATGCGTGAAACTGGCACGGCCCAGGCCAGTGCCCCCGCGCAAGGGCCACCAAGCTGCAAAGGCGGCGCGTTGCTTGCGTGCGCTGGGGGCTTACCCCTCCCGCATTGCAACGCAATGCGAGGGAGGGGGAAGGCGCGAAGCGACTCAGGGGGAGCTTCATCTCTAGTGGCCTCCCGCCTTGCCAACGCGCAGACGGGGATCCACCGCAAAGTACAACAGATCCACCACCAGGTTGATCACCACAAAAATCAGGGCAATCAGGCAGAGGTAGGCAGCCATCACGGGGATATCTGCAAAGGTCACCGCCTGGATGAACAGCAAGCCCATGCCCGGCCACTGGAACACGGTCTCAGTGATGATGGCGAACGCTATCAGGCCACCGAGCTGCAGGCCGGTGATGGTCATCACAGGCACCAGCGTGTTCTTGAGCGCATGGCCGAAGTGGATCGCCCGGTTGGACAGGCCGCGTGCACGCGCAAACTTGATGTAGTCGGTGCGCAGCACCTCCAGCATTTCAGCGCGCACCAGCCGCATGATCAGCGTGAGCTGAAAGATGGCCAGCGTCACGGCCGGCAGGATGATGTGGTGCCAGCCCTTGGCCTTGAGCAGACCCGTGCTCCACCACCCCATCTGGACCACTTCGCCGCGCCCGAAGCTTGGGAACCAGCCCAGCGTGACCGCGAACACCAAGATCAGCAGAATGCCAATGAGGAAGGTGGGCAGCGACACGCCCAGCAGCGACAAGGTCATGAACAGCTGGCTGGTGAAGGTGCCGCGCTTGAGCGCTGCGTACACGCCCATGGGGACGCCAATCACCAGGGCCAGGAATGCAGCCACCAGGGCCAGTTCGAGTGTGGCCGGGAAACGCTCGGCAATCAGCCGCGACACCTTGGCGCCCTGGCGCAGGCTCAGGCCGAATTCGCCCTGGACTGCGTTCACCAGGAAGTGTCCAAACTGTACAAAGAAAGGTTTGTCCAGACCGAGGGAGGCGCGCAACTCACGAATCTGTTCAGGGGTGGCATCCTGGCCCAGCAGGAACACCACGGGATCTCCCACGTACTGGAACAGCATGAAGGAGATGAAGGCCACCGTGATCATGACAATCACAGCCTGGATCAGGCGGCGCAATATAAAGGCAAGCATCGGAGAGTCGAGTGAGTGTTCGATGGGAGCGCCACTGCCACTTTTGATGGCCAGGACGCAGATTGGCGAGACGTCTTCAATCTAAGTCAAAAAAGAGCAAGGACCTCCAGGCCCTTGCTCTCTTCAGGCTGAGTGAGATCAATTCACCTTGACCGTACGCATGTCCACGCGGTTGTCGGCGCGGTGGACCAGTTCCACGTTCTTCTTCATGGCCCATGGGATCACTTGGTCATGTAACGGAATGTGGGACACCGTGTCGTTGGACAGTTGCAGCGCTTCGGTCAGCATGCGCGAGCGCACCGGCGCATCGGTTTCCGCCTTGATGCGGTCTACCAGGTAGTCCATGCGCTGGTTGCTGTAGCGACCAACGTTGTAGTTGCCGTCACCGCCCTGGCCCACTGTGCGCACCAGCGACTGCAGACTGTACAGCGCGTCGAAGGTGGGCACGCCCCAGCCCAGCATGTAGATGCTGGCTTCGTAGCGCTGAATCATGGGGAAGTAGTTCACCAACGGCAGCGTGCGCAGCTTGGCCTTCACGCCCACGCGCGACCACATGGCGGTCACGGCCTGGCAGATGGCTTCATCGTTGATGTAGCGGTTGTTGGGGCAGGCAAAGTCCACTTCAAAACCGTCGGGATAACCTGCCTCCGCCAGCAGCTTCTTGGAGGCTTCAACGCTGTAGGGGAAACGCTTGCCCACCGCTTCGGTGTAGCCCGCCACCTGGGGCGACACCAGGGTTCCTGTCGGCTTGCCCAGGCCACGCATGATGTTGCGCGAGATCGTTTCCGCATCAATGGCCTGGTACAACGCCTTGCGCACGCGCACATCCTTCAGCGGGTTCTTGCCCTTGATGTTGGAGCCAGGGAGTTCTTCACGGAACTGGTCCATGCCCAGGAAGATGGTGCGGTTCTCAATACCGTCAATCACCTTAAGGTCAGGGCTGGCGCGCAGGCGACCCAGATCCTGGGGTGTGGGGTCGAGCACCATATCCACTTCACCCGAGATCAACGCCGCAATCCGGGTGGCGTTCGACTTGATGGGCGTGTAGACGATCTCGGTCACGTTGCCATCCATCTTGCCCCACCAGTTGGGGTTGCGCTTGAACACCATCTTCACATCAGGCTGCCATGAATCCAGCGTGTAGGGGCCGGTGCCCATGGCATTGCGGTGCGCAAAGTTCTCGTCCGAACCCTTGATGTCTTTGGGCTCGACCGACTTGTTCTTTTCCGCCCATGCCTTGCTCATAACGCGCAGTTCGGTCATCTGGCGCAGCAGCACCGGATTGGGCGCCGACAGGATCACATCGAAAGTCTGGGCATCAACCTTGACAACCTTGCTGATGCCCTGGACGTAGGGCGTGAAGTTCGAGGTCTTGGCCATGGCGCGCTGAATCGAGTACACGGCATCATCCGTGGTCAGCATCGAGCCATCATGAAACTTGACCCCCTGGCGCAGGGTAAAACGCACCTGGGTGGGGCTTACCTCCCTCCAGGAGGTTGCCAGGACAGGTTCCACCTCAAATGTCTTGCTGTTGTAGTAAACCAGGCTCTCATACACGTTGGCGTGAATGCCATTTTGCAGGGCATTGTTCTGAGAATGGATATCCCACGTGGCGATCTCCCCCTGACTTGCCCATTTGAAGGGCTTGGCATGCACCACAGGGGCACACAACAGCGCGGCAGCTACGGCCACTGACAGAAGACTGTATTTGAGTTTCATGGAACCCTCTTGAATAAAAGTTTTACTATGCAGTAATGATTGCTCTATAGCCAACGGGAAATCCCTGAATCCCGGGCACACCGAAGGGCCAATCCTTGCTGCTTTCGGTACGTATCTCATGCAAGGATGGTGCCAATCCCTCGAAATCTGTCACCCCGAAGAGATTGCAGCTGAAATGGGGTTACAAGAGCCATCCCCGGGCCTGGAAGGGGTCAACATTTATTTACCCCCCTCGAAGCGCACTTTTTCCCAGTACCACTCGCTGCGCCTTGCATCACTCAAAAACCAACCAGTGCGGATCGAAGAATCACCGCCTGCGCAGTATCAGAATTCATCACACTGCATTAGCAATGCCAAACCAAGTAGCCAACTCGCAATTTTTCGCCACAAGTAACCAATAACCGAGGTACACACCCGAGCCGAGATGCCGCCATGAGCAAAAAAAAGCCGCCCGAAGGCGGCTTTTTTGCTTTTATATCGACCACTGGCATAAGCCAGCGCTGATATTAGAAGCTGTGACGGATACCGAAGTCGTAACCGGTCGAGTTGCGGTTTGCAGCAGTCACTGCACCGTTCAGGGACTGAGCGGCGCCGTTCTTGTTGCTCACGCGAGCGAACGTGGTGTACAGAGCAGTACGCTTGGACAGGTTGTGGACATAACCCAGAGCCAGCTTGTTCGAACGGGGATCAGCACCAACGGTGTCGATCTTGTAGGTGGAGTAAGCCAGACGAACTTCGCCAGCGCCCACGGGGATCAGACCACCGATCAGGAAACCAGTGCCTTCGTTGCCGTTCTTGATGTCGTCGCTGTTGTAGTGAGCCATGATCTTGGCCATGCCCAGGTCGTACTGGCCGCCCAGGTTGAACGACTTGATGTTGCCAGTCAGGAACTTGGTTTCGGAGAAAGCCAGAGCCACGTTGATGGGGCCGTTGGCGTAACCAGCGCGCAGAGCCAGGCCGTTGCCGTCCTTCTTGTTGGCAGCGTTGCTCAGGTTCTCACCCAGGTAGTACTGGGCTTGGCCGTAGAAACCGCCCAGGTTGCCAGGCAGGAAGTAGCCGATGGAGTTCGAAGCGCGGATGGTGGTAGGACCGCCCAGGCTGGAGTTCAGGGTTTGGGTGGTGCCCACGCCGTTCGTGCCGAACGGATCGAACACGGTCAGGTTCCAGAATTGTGGGGTGTAGTCACGGCCCAGACGCACTTCACCGAAGCCGCCGTTCAGGCTGACCGTCGAACGACGGTTGAACACCAGGCCGCCGCCGGAGCTGGTAGCTGCTTGGTTGTTGGTGTTGGTGGTGCCACCAGTGCCGTTGTCGTTGTTCACGCCAGCTTCGAGCCAGAACGAAGCGGACAGACCGCCACCCAGATCTTCAACGCCGCGGAAACCCAGACGGCTGCTGTTGTAGCCGGAGTTCGTCAGTTGCGAACGGTTAGCGACGCTGCCGGAACCGTAAGCGTAGGTTGCATCAACCACGCCGAACAGGGTCACGGAAGATTGAGCCATTGCAGCGCCGGAAGCAGCCAGCACAGCCAGGGCAATCAGGGATTTTTTCATTGCGAGTTACTCCAAGGTTAAACATCGGGCTCCGGTACGGGGGGTCTATGGTGAAAGCACCTGCACAGTCCCGCCGGTTTCCCGGGCCAACCTCCTGGTGGGGAAGTTGCTCTTATTGCACCAGACCCGGCCAGGTTTCGCAAAGGAATTCACCCACAATCGCCCCGAAAGGGGAATTCCGTTGCAGTGTTGCAACATTCCAGCGCATGGGGGCAGAATCACTTTTGGGCTATGCAACTCCCGTGCCTCATACATTGATTTTTTGTATCAAAGTGCAATTTGTGTTTCGGCGCACCCTTCGCGCCCGAAGGTATCCATGGACGCTTTATTGACTGCCGCAGACAGCGCGCTGCGCACCCTTTTTGCACCACCCCGGGCGGCCGAAAAGACGCCAGCCCACGGCATGGCCGAAGCCGCGCTGGAGCCTGGCGAGAAGCGCCTAGCCGGAGCACTGATGCGAGTGAACCACGTGGGCGAGGTGTGCGCACAAGCGCTCTACACCGCCCAGGCCGCCGTGACCCGCAACCCTGAGTTGCGCGCGCATCTGCTCGAGGCAGCGCGGGAAGAAACAGACCACCTGGCCTGGACCCGGCAGCGGCTGGACGCACTGGGCGCCCGACCCAGCCTGCTCAACCCCCTTTGGTTTGCGGGAGCATTTGCACTGGGCCTTGCGGCGGCCAAAGTCAGCAACCGGGCCAGCCTGGGGTTTGTGGTGGAGACGGAAAACCAGGTGGCTGCCCACCTGCAAAGCCACCTGGATCGACTCCCCGCGCAAGACCTCGCCTCGCGGGCCGTGGTCGCACGCATGAAAGAGGACGAAGAGCGGCACGCCGCCCTGGCCCGCGCATCCGGCGCGCTGGAGCTGCCCGCACCGGCGCGCCTGGCCATGAAGGCAGCCGCCAAGGTGATGACCACCACCGCCCACTATCTCTGAGCAGCAAGCCTGCGGCCCGGGGCTGCAATGCCCCGGCAACCCTCAGGCCTCCAGCACCTCGAACCCGGTGGTGATTTCAGCCGTTTTCCCCAGCATGATGCTGGCCGAACAGTATTTGTCGTGACTCATGGCAATCGCGCGCTCCACAGCCGGCGCCGGAATGCCCTTGCCCGTCACCGTGAAATGCATGTGGATCTTGGTGAACACCTTAGGGTCGGTGGTGGCACGCTCGGTGGTCAGCTTGACGCTGCAGCCACGTACATCATGACGCCCCCGCTTAAGGATCAGCACGACGTCGTAGGCCGTGCAGCCGCCCGTGCCCGCCAGCACGGTTTCCATGGGCCGGGGAGCCAGGTTCTGGCCTCCATTGGCGGGATTGGCGGCATCCGGGGCGCCGTCCATGGTCAGAACATGGCCGCTGCCGGTTTCGGCCACAAAACCCATGCCCGAACGGGTTCCCG
>NZ_QAIH01000314.1:19263-19598 GCF_003060895.1 Acidovorax sp. HMWF029
CATTCCATATTTGTGTTTCTCCTGTGTGATACGTGGTTTTTTTCGCACGGAATGGCCCGGCGAAACGAATTTGATGCGAATTTTGCTGCATCGCAGCAAGACCGGCGCTAAAATTGCACCAAGCGCTGCTTTTCGGTGAACGCGAAGCAGATGGCACAAGCCCTCAGCCAAGTTGCTGTTCTGGTTTCTGCCCCGCACCGATTGTCTCCTCCATCTCCTCAAAGGATGGATTAGCCCCAGGCCTCACGGCCCGGGGCTTTTTTTTGGCCGAACAGGTCGCGTGGCAGCCCTACCGGCAAATCAGCCACAAAACCCGACCCCCTATGATGTGGCCC
>NZ_QAIH01000315.1:0-14488 GCF_003060895.1 Acidovorax sp. HMWF029
GTCATGAGCCCATGTACGGCGCCGCGCATGGCGGCCAACTGTTGCAGGATGGGGGCGCAGTCGCTGCCTGCCGCGACGGCTTTCTCCAGCGCCTGCGCCTGCCCGCGAATGCGGCGCAGGCGGGTGATGGCGCGCTGTTTGTCTTCCGGCGAGTGGGGCATGGCTCCGGTGTTCTTATTAGTACTGGGTGGTAGTATAAGTTGATGGCTGTTTACTGTCGCGCGGAGAAGGTCTAAAAGGGGCTTTTACTGGAGGGGGGTATATGCTGGGGCTGCCATCCGTGGGCGTGCGAGAGGGCCGGGCCATGCTGGTGGAGGCCAGCTACAGCAGCCACTCCACGGGCAGAATGCCTACCAGCCAGACCAGAAGGCTGCGCGCCAGGCTCATGTCTGGCTCGGTGTTGTAGACCGGGGGCGGATGGCCGACCCCGCTGTGCCAGCGCAATTGCCCTTCTTTTTCATCCAGCACGACGCGGTAGGCCATGGCCGGAATTTGCGTGGCGAAGCCCTGTTCGATTTGCGTAGCCAGCGCGGGGCTGTCCACGACGATGCCCATTTCCGTGTTCAGCGCCGCCGAGCGCGGGTCGAAGTTGAAGGAGCCCACGAACACCCGCTTGCCATCCACCGCCATGGTCTTGGCGTGCAGGCTGGAGCCACTGCTGCCAAGTGCTGGAAGGGCGAATTTCTGTCTCTCGTCGTCAGGGACGTATCTCGGGGCCGTCCGGCGCAATTCATACAGCTCCACACCGTGGCGCAGCAACGGCGGGCGGTATTTGGCGTAACCCGCATGCACCACTGTCACATCGGTGGCTTGCGCCGAGTTGGTCAGAACGCGCACCTGCACGCCCTTGTCACGCAGGGCTGCGATGGCCTGAACCCCCTCTTCCGTAGGAATAAAGTAGGGCGAGACCAGATTCAGGGAATGCTCTGGCTCGCCCAATGCGTCGCGGATCTGCGTCCCGATCAGTTGGCGCGCTTGGGTTGTACCGAGTGCCTTGGCCGGGTCATCGCTCACCAGGCGCGCGGGCACCCATTCCATGGGCAGCTGTGCCTGGACCAGGCGCTGAATGAAAGGGGTTTGGGTGACTGCATCGCGGTAGTCGCGCGCCTGCGCACTTTCCAGCAGCGTATGTCCCTGAGCGCGCAGGCCTTGCAGAGACAGCGAGGCTGGACGGGTGACGATTTGCCCGACCGGGTAGGAGACCGTACTGGCCCAGTAGCGGTCGAAGTCTTTGGAGACCGCCGGTACGATCGCACCGACTGCCAGCAGGTCCAAGTCGGCAAATAAAACGCCGTCAGTGGCCCCAAAGTACTCGTTACCCACGTTGCGTCCACCCACGATGGTGGCCTGGTTGTCTGCCGTGAACGACTTGTTGTGCATGCGCCGGTTCAGCCGGAAAAAATCTGTGGTGTAGCCGAGGGGCTTGGGCCAGCGCAGCGTGAAGGGGTTGAACAGGCGGACCTCGATCAGCGGGTGGCTATCGAGCGCAAGCAAGGTGTCGTCAAGACCTTCCGTTCCTGCATCGTCCAGCAGCAGCCGCACGCGTACCCCGCGATCAGCCGCCAGTATGAGTTCGTGCGCGAGCAGGTCGCCTGTTTTGTCGCCGCGCCAGATGTAGTACTGGATATCGAGGGAGCGCTGAGCCATGCGTGCCATCAGTGCACGCGCTGCAAAGGCCTCCTTAGCGTCGAGGAGCGCGTAAAAGCCGGTGAGGTCCGGGGTAGCGCCCGCCTGCCGCCGGAGTGCGTCTACTCCCTTGCCCAGCGGAGTGCTGGCAGTTTCGGCCACCTCCAGCCCCTGGCTGGTAGTGCGTTCCTGGGGTGGGGGAAGGCCGCATCCCGAAAGCAGCAGGCTCAGCGCAAGGGCGCAGCAGGCAAGTAAACATCTCATGGCGGCATCGGGAGAGCGGTGCAGCGGTGGAGTGTGCCACTGGAACATAGCGTTTTCACCTCGCAGGTGCACGTCATCAAAGTGGAGAAATCCAGTGTTCATAGGGCTCTCCAAAAAGAAGCAAGCGGTCAACGGCTGTTTCCAGGTTGAAGCGCCTGCATACATCGTTGCGCGCGCCTGTAAGGTGTTGTGCGCTGCAGTCATGGCCGCACCATGAAAAAAGCCCGCAGGCAGAGCATGCGGGCTTTTTTGAAGCGACAGGCGGCGTTCTGCGCCGCGTCCGATCAGCGGTTGGCCAGAGGC
Organism: Acidovorax sp. HMWF029; assembly: GCF_003060895.1. Taxonomy (GTDB): domain Bacteria; phylum Pseudomonadota; class Gammaproteobacteria; order Burkholderiales; family Burkholderiaceae_C; genus Acidovorax. Next base: position 2,194 of record NZ_QAIH01000315.1, read on the forward strand.
GGAACGTCGCGGCGCACGGAGCCGGTGAACAGCTGGCGGGGGCGGCCGATCTTGTACTCGGGGTCGCCGATCATTTCGTTCAGCTGGGCGATCCAGCCCACGGTGCGGGCCAGGCTGAAGATCCCGGTGAACAGGTTCACCGGGATGCCGATCGCGCGCTGCACGATGCCGGAGTAGAAGTCCACGTTCGGGTAGAGCTTGCGCTGCACGAAGTAGTCGTCTTCCAGGGCGATCTTTTCCAGTTCCTTGGCCAGCTTGAACAGCGGGTCGTTTTCCAGGCCCAGCTCGGCCAGCACTTCATTGCAGGTCTCTTGCATGAGCTTGGCGCGGGGGTCGTAGTTCTTGTACACGCGGTGGCCAAAGCCCATGAGCTTGACGCCGGAGTTCTTGTCCTTGACCTGCTTGATGAAGTCGCCGATCTTTTCCACGCCGCCTTGGGCCTGGATGTCGTACAGCATGTTCAGGGCTGCTTCGTTGGCGCCACCGTGGGCTGGGCCCCAGAGGCAGGCCACGCCCGCAGCGATTGCGGCGAACGGGTTGGTGCCCGAAGAGCCGCACAGGCGCACGGTGGAGGTCGAGGCGTTCTGCTCATGGTCTGCGTGCAGGATGAAGATGCGGTCCAGCGCGCGCTCCAGCACGGGGTTGACCTTGTACTCTTCGCAGGGCGTGCCGAACATCATGCGCAGGAAGTTGCCTGCGTAGGACAGGTTGTTCTGCGGGTACATGTAGGGCTGGCCCATGCCGTACTTGTAGGCCATGGCGACCAGGGTCGGCATCTTGGCGATCAGGCGGATCGCGGCGATCTCACGGTGCTGCGGATTATTGATGTCCGTGCTGTCGTGGTAGAAGGCCGACAGGGCGCCCACCAGGCCGGTCAGCACGGCCATGGGGTGCGCGTCGCGGCGGAAGCCGCGCAGGAAGAACTGCATCTGCTCGTTGACCATGGTGTGGTTGGTCACGCGGCTGGTGAAGTCGGCCTTTTGCGCCACGTTCGGCAGGTCACCGTACAGCAGCAGGTGGCAGGTTTCCAGAAAGTCGCAGTTTTCAGCCAGCTGTTCAATGGGGTAGCCGCGGTACAGCAGTTCGCCCTTGTCGCCATCGATGTAGGTGATGGCGGACTGGGTGGCTGCCGTAGACAGGAAGCCGGGGTCATAGGTGAACATGCCCGTCTGCGCGTACAGCTTGCGGATGTCGATGACATCCGGGCCAATGCTGCCCTGGTAGACCGGCAGGTCCACGCTGGGGCTGCCATTGCTGAAGGACAGGGTGGCTTTGTTGTCAGCTAGCTTCATTGTTACTTTCCTTGGGTAGGTTGCCGATAGTGATCCGGTCTTGGGCGTGCTTGTGGGAGGTGTCAGGCCTGCAGGGCCGTGGGGGTGCCACCGCTTTGTCTCAGCATGCCGAGCACTTCGCGTGCTTCTTCTGTGTCTTGCTCGCCTGCTGGCTCGCGCCGCTGCAGCAGCAGGTCCAGGAGGTCGTTGTCCGCCAGGTCCATCAATGCGCGCATGCCTTGCGCGTGGCGTTGGGTCAGCGACGATTCGTAGCGGGTGAAGAACTGTTCGATGAACAGGTCGTTCTCCAGCAGGCCGCGCCGGCAGCGCCAGTGCAGCTTGCTCAGTTCACGCGCGTCCAGCAGCGGCGAGGCCGCTGCTGGCGTGATCGTGGTGGATGGGGCGGATGTGGATTCCATGGCCTGGCGCTCAGCAGGGTTGGGCTGGCTCAGACGGCGCGGCGCACCATCAATTCCTTGATCTTGCCAATGGCCTTCGTGGGGTTCAGGCCCTTGGGGCACACGTCCACGCAGTTCATGATGGTGTGGCAGCGGAACAGGCGGTACGGATCTTCCAGGTTGTCGAGGCGCGCACCGGTGGCGTCGTCGCGGCTGTCGGCGATGAAGCGGTAGGCCTGCAGCAGACCGGCCGGACCCACGAACTTGTCGGGGTTCCACCAGAAGCTGGGGCAGCTGGTGGAGCAGCTGGCGCACAGGATGCACTCATACAGGCCGTTGAGTTCTTCGCGCTCTTCAGGGCTTTGCAGGCGTTCCTTCTCAGGCAGCAGGCCTTCGTTGATCAGGTAGGGCTTGATCGAGTTGTACTGCTTGAAGAACTGCGTCATGTCCACGATCAGATCGCGGATCACTGGCAGGCCGGGCAGGGGCTTCAGAACAATCGTGCCCTTGAGGGTGTTCATGTTCGTGAGGCACGCCAGGCCGTTCTTACCGTTGATGTTCATCGCGTCGGAGCCACAAACGCCTTCACGGCAGGAGCGGCGGAACGACAGCGTGGGGTCTTGTTCCTTGAGCTTGACCAGGGCATCCAGCAGCATGCGTTCGTGGCCGTCGAGTTCGATCTCGATGGTCTGCATGTAGGGCTTGGCGTCCTTGTCCGGATCGTAGCGGTAGATTTGGAATGTGCGCTTTTGCATGGTTCTGCTCTCGTGGGGCTACTGTTTAGAACGTCCGGACCTTGGGCGGCACGCTGTCCACCGTCAGGGGCTTGAGGTTCACTGGCTTGTAGGTCAGGCTGTTGTCGGCGCTGTGCCAGAGGGTGTGCTTCATCCACTCGGCGTCGTTGCGGCCCAGCGGTGCCGTAGGGTGGTCGGCAGGCTGTTCGTAGTCGTACACCGTGTGGGCGCCACGGCATTCTTTGCGGGCAGCGGCCGACACCATCGTGGCCTGGGCCACTTCGATCAGGTTGTCCACTTCCAGCGCTTCGATGCGCGCGGTGTTGAACACCTTCGACTTGTCCTGCAGCGTGACACCGGCCACGCGGGTGCGCAGCTCGGCAATCTTCTTCACGCCTTCGTCCATGCTGGCCTGGGTGCGGAACACGCCAGCGTGTTGCTGCATGGTGGCGCGGATGTCGCCTGCCAGGGCCTGCGAGTAGGTGCCGCCGGTGGATTTGTCGAGCTGGTTCAGGCGCTCCAGCGTGCGGTCGGCCGCATCGGCTGGCAGGGGCTTGTGCTCCTTGTTCTTGTTGTTGAACTCGACGATGTGGCGGCCGGCAGCCTTGCCGAACACCAGCAGGTCCAGCAGCGAGTTGGTGCCCAGGCGGTTGGCGCCGTGCACGCTCACGCAGGAGCATTCACCCACCGCGTACAGGCCGTTGACGACCTGGTTGTTGCTGCCGTCGTGCGTGACGACCTGGCCGTTGATGTTGGTGGGCACGCCACCCATCTGGTAGTGGATGGTGGGCACCACAGGGATCGGTTCCTTGGTGATGTCCACGTTGGCGAAGTTGACGCCGATTTCGTACACCGAGGGCAGGCGCTTGTGAATGGTGTCGGCGCCCAGGTGGTCGAGCTTGAGCAGCACGTAGTCCTTGTTGGGGCCGCAGCCACGGCCTTCCTTGATTTCCTGGTCCATCGAGCGGGACACGAAATCGCGGGGGGCCAGGTCCTTCAGCGTGGGCGCATAGCGCTCCATGAAGCGTTCACCGTTGCTGTTGAGAAGGATCGCGCCTTCGCCACGGCAGCCTTCGGTCAGCAGCACGCCCGCGCCGGCCACGCCGGTGGGGTGGAACTGCCAGAACTCCATGTCTTGCAGCGGGATGCCGGCACGGGCCGCCATGCCCAGGCCGTCACCGGTGTTGATGAAGGCGTTGGTCGATGCGGCGAAGATGCGGCCTGCACCACCGGTGGCCAGCAGCACGGTCTTGGCTTCCAGAATGTACAGGTCGCCGGTTTCCATTTCGAGGGCCGTTACACCGACCACGTCGCCGTCGGCATCGCGGATCAGGTCTAGGGCCATCCACTCGACGAAGAAGTTCGTCTTGGCCTTCACGTTCTGCTGGTACAGCGTGTGCAGCATGGCGTGGCCGGTGCGGTCGGCTGCAGCGCAGGCGCGTTGCACGGGCTTTTCACCATAGTTGGCGGTGTGGCCGCCAAAGGGGCGCTGGTAGATGGTGCCGTCGGGGTTGCGGTCGAACGGCATGCCGAAGTGTTCCAGCTCCACCACCACGTTCGGTGCTTCGCGGCACATGAACTCGATGGCGTCCTGGTCGCCCAGCCAATCAGAGCCCTTGATGGTGTCGTAGAAGTGGTAGTGCCAGTTGTCCTCGCTCATATTGCCCAGCGATGCGGACACGCCACCCTGGGCTGCCACGGTGTGGGAGCGGGTCGGGAACACCTTGGACAGCGAGGCCACGTTCAGGCCTGCACGGGAGAGTTCAAGCGCAGCGCGCATGCCGGAGCCGCCGGCCCCGACGATGACGACGTCGAATTTGCGCTTGGTGATGTTAGCGTTGGTGTAGCTCATTGTTGTTTGCCTTCAGTCGCGGGGATCAATCAGAGACGCCACAGAACCTGGATACCCCAGCCGGCGCAGCCGACGAGCCAGACGATGGTGAACACCTGCAGTGCCAGGCGCAGACCCACGGGCTTGATGTAGTCCATCAGGACTTCGCGCACACCAACCCAGGCGTGCCAAGCCAGCGAAATGATCACCGTGAAGGTCAGTACCTTCATCCATTGGGCCGAGAAAATGCCGGCCCATTTGTCATAGCCGATAGGGCCTTTGGAGAAGATCACCTGGGCAAGCAGCGCCAGGGTGAACAGGGCCATCAGGACTGCCGTGACGCGCTGGCTGAGCCAGTCGCGCAGGCCATAGTGGGCGCCGACGACGACGCGCTTGGAACCGTAATTGACGGACATGGGTCTTTCCTCTTGTGCGGCGGTGTTTGCTGCGGGATGGCAGCGGTCACCGCATTTTTTATGTGTTGCTATCGATCAATCAGTACAGGCCGAACAGCTTGGCGCCCAGCACCAGTGCCAGAGCGATGCTCACCGCGAACACGGAGAGGGCCGAGGTCTTTCCGAACTGTTTGTTCACGGCGCTGTGGCTCACATCCATCCACAGGTGGCGCAAACCGGCGCAGAAGTGGTGCAGGTAAGACCAGATCAGAGCCAGAGCCACAAGTTTGATGAACCAGCCTGGCACGAAGCCGATGCCGATGTTGAAAGCCGCCGTGAATTTGGCGAATGAGATTTCTGACGACACTGAGGTGTCGAACATCCAGATGATGAAAGGCAACAGCAGGAACATGATCAGCCCGCTCGCGCGGTGCAGGATCGAGACCCATGCCGCAGGGGTCATGCGGTAGGTGGTGAGGTCCTTGAAGGCATTGATGTTGCGGAATTCAGGCCGTTTTTTGGCAAGCTCGGTCATGTTGAGTGCTTTCGTGGATGTAACTTCTTTGTAATTCGGAGATGCAAAGAACGCAAAATTCTATTGCAACGCAACAATAAAGGGTTTGGCCCCGCCGTAATTTTCGACGTGAATGCTCGGGTGCCAGCCTGCTGTCAGCTCAATTCATTACGGTAATGGTGGGTATCGGTAAGGTAGAGCCCCCTGCGTAACTCCATGGGAACATCGTTGTAGGTGTAGGCAATCCGCTCCACGCTCAAAAGAGGCGTGGCGGGCGTGATCTGCAGCAGTTGCGCCTGCTCCGCTTCGGGCAGCACGGCACGGATCTTTTCTTCGGCACGCACCATGCGTACACCGAAATCCAGCTCGAACATGGCGTAGGTGGGTCCCTGGTAGTTGGCCAGCTGCTCGGCTGTGAGGCCCTTGAAGGCTTGTCCTGGTAGCCAGATGTCCTCCAGGATTGTCGGTACCCCGGCAAACGACAGGATGCGCCTTGCTTGCATCACGGCGTCGCCGCTGCGCAGGGCCAGGGTGCGCGCCACATCGGCGCTGGCGCGCACGCGGCGGCAATCGATCACGCGGCGCTGGGCCGGGCCTTCAACCCGGGCGTCGCCAGTGTCGGGCAGCAGTTTCAGGAAGCGGTATTGCACATGCTGCTCGGCGTGGGTGGCCACGAAGGTGCCCTTGCCCTGGCGGCGCATGACCAGGTTCTCGGCGGCGAGCTCGTCGATGGCCTTGCGCACCGTCCCTTGGCTCACCCTGAACCGGGCGGCCAGCTCCATTTCGCTGGGGATGGCTTCGCCGGGCTTCCATTCGCCCTGCTGCAGACTTTGCAGGATCAGCCCCTTGATCTGCTGGTATAGCGGGCTGAACGCCGGCGTGGTGGCGCCCGCAGCGCCAGGGGGCGTGGCGGGGGTGTCGGCGGCGAACGGCAGGGATGACATGGCGGGTGGCGCGTGGTTTGTGGTGTGGCGCACCGGATGCCACATGACAACCGGACGACAAACGGGTTGCAATCATATCTTATATAAGACATAAGACAAATTGACCGAGGCGTCCAATCGGGGGTAAACTCCAAGGCTGTTTTGCGGGGCACGGGCTGCTGGTAACAGGCGCTGGTGCTTGCGTTGCACACACACCTGTTTTCCTTACTTCCCTGGAGTTCTCATCATGAGCAAGAAGCCTGTTCGCGTAGCCGTCACCGGTGCCGCTGGTCAAATCGGTTACGCCCTGCTGTTCCGTATCGCCTCCGGCGAAATGCTGGGCAAGGACCAGCCGGTCATTCTTCAGTTGCTCGAAATCCCTGACGAAAAGGCCCAGAACGCGCTCAAGGGCGTGATCATGGAGCTGGAAGACTGCGCGTTCCCCCTGCTGGCCGGCATCGAAGCCCACAGCGACCCGCTGCAAGCCTTCAAGGACACCGACTACGCGCTGCTCGTGGGTGCCCGTCCTCGCGGCCCCGGCATGGAGCGCGCCGACCTGCTGGCTGCCAACGCCCAGATCTTCACCGCCCAGGGCAAGGCCCTGAACGCCGTGGCTTCGCGCAACGTCAAGGTGCTGGTGGTTGGCAACCCCGCCAACACCAATGCCTACATCGCCATGAAGTCGGCACCTGACCTGCCAGCCAAGAACTTCACCGCCATGCTGCGCCTGGACCACAACCGCGCTGCCTCGCAACTGGCCGCCAAGACCGGCACCAAGGTGGGCGACATCCGCAAGCTGACCGTGTGGGGCAACCACTCGCCCACGATGTACGCCGACTACCGTTTCGCCACCACGAACGGCCAGTCCATCAAGGCACTGATCAACGACCAGGTCTGGAACGCTGAAACCTTCCTGCCCACCGTGGGCAAGCGTGGTGCTGCCATCATCGCCGCTCGCGGCCTGTCGTCGGCTGCTTCGGCTGCCAACGCCGCCATCGACCACATGCGTGACTGGGCCCTGGGCTCCAGCGGCGAATGGGTCACGATGGGCGTGCCCTCGAACGGCGAATACGGCATTCCTGCAGGCATCGTGTTCGGCTTCCCCGTCACCACGGAAAACGGCGAGTACAAGATCGTCGAAGGCCTGGAGATTGATGCCTTCTCGCAAGAGTGCATCAACAAGACGCTGGCCGAACTGCAAGGCGAGCAAGACGGCGTCAAGCACCTGCTGTAAACAAGCCTGGTGAACGCAATGCAGCCGACGCCCATGGCTTCGGGCCTTCGGGCCGTCCCGGCCCCTGTTCAGGGGCAGGGCGCTGCGCTCTCTTCTGCCCTGCCTTCCGGCAGCGCGCATCCAAGGGATGTGCTGCTGGGTGCGCAGGCGCAGACCGGATTCCTGCCCGTGTGCGACCACTACAGCGGTGTGGAAGCACGCATGCGCAAAAGCCTGCAGCTGCAGGCCGAGATGGCACAGGAGATGGGCACCTGCGTCTTTGACGTGACCCTGGATTGTGAAGACGGTGCCCCGGTCGGTTTCGAGTCCGACCATGCACGGCTGGTGGCCAGCCTGGCGCTGGGCGCCGCGCCTACGGCCCGCGTCGCCGCCCGCGTGCATGCCGTGGACCACCCTGCATTTGCCAATGATGTCGCCACGATCGCGGGTGAAGCAGGCCACAGGCTCTGCCACATCATGGTGCCCAAGGTCGAATCCCTGGACGACGTGCTGCAGGTGGAGCGTGCGCTGGAGCGCGCCTCGGCACCCCAACTTCCGATCCACGTGCTGATTGAGTCCCCCGCTGCCGTGCATCGGGCCTTTGACATTGCCTCCCACCCCCGGGTGCAGAGCCTGAGCTTTGGCCTCATGGACTTTGTGTCGGCCCATGGCGGTGCGATCCCGGCCCAGGGCATGACCTCGGCCGGGCAGTTTGCCCACCCGCTGGTGGTGCGCGCCAAGCTGGAGATTGCCGCCGCCTGCCATGCCCACGGCAAGGTGCCCTCGCACTGTGTGGTGACCGAGTTCTCCGACACCGTGGCCATGCAGGGTGCGGCCCGCCGTGCTGCGCAGGAGCTGGGCTACACCCGCATGTGGAGCATCCACCCCTCACAGATACGTCCCATCCTGCAGGCCTTTGCGCCGCAGCAGGACGATATCGACAATGCTTCAAAAATAATATCGGCCGCCGCTCAATCTGATTGGGCTCCCATCAGCTTTGAAGGCGTGCTGCATGACCGCGCCAGTTACCGTTTTTACTGGCAGATCCTTGAGCGCGCCCACCACACCGGGCGCGCGCTTTCCCCGTCTGTGCGCCCCTGGTTTGGCGCATCGGCGGTTGTTCCATCGTGAACCGCCTTCCTGAACACCCCTACGCAGGACTTTCCATGAAATCCATTATTGCCTCCGCTCTCCTGTTTCTGGCCCCGGCCATGGCCCTGGCCCAAACCGGCTCGGCCCAGCCTGCGGGCAAGCCCGAAAGCAAGACTGCGGCAGCCAAGCCCGCCGCAAAACCCGCACCCAAGACGGCAGCCAAGTCCGAGGTCAAGCCCACCAAGGCTGCAGCTAAGGAGCCCGCAGCCAAGAAGACAGCAGTTGCCAAGGTCGAGCCTACCAGCAGCCGCACCCAGCTGAAAAGCGCCACCAACCAGGTGGCTGCAGGCATCATGGCTGCAGAAGCAGCGCTCTCGCCTGCCGAGTTGGCCATCGCCGAGCGCGTGCACACAGGCCGTATGCCCTGCGAGCTGGGGGCTTTTGTCACGGTGACGGCCGACGCAGCCACGCCCGGTCACTTCCATGTGGAAGGCAAGGGCTTCAAGTACTTCATGTCGCCCGTGGCCACGACCACCGGCACGGTGCGTCTGGAGGACCAGAGGGGTGGTGCCGTCTGGCTGCAGATCGCGAACAAATCCATGCTGATGAACCAGAAGCTCGGCCAGCGCCTGGCTGATGAATGCATGAGTGCTGAGCAGGTGGTAGTCGCCGAAGCCATCAAGAAGAACCCACCAGTGAGTGTTCTCGAACCCCTGCCTGCGGCCAAGTAGTCCGCTCGCTTTTCTGCGCCACTGCCCCCAGAAATCCACGAACCCCTTGTGTGTGCTGGCGTGAGGGCCCTTGAGACCCTTGCAGCCTGGCAAACCGCCCCACTTTAGAACGCAACCGGAGAAAAATGATGTTGAAAGCCTACCGTGACCATGTGGCCGAGCGTGCCGCTCTGGGCATCCCACCGCTGCCCCTGGATGCCAAGCAAGTGGCCGACCTGATCGAACTGATCAAGAACCCACCCGCTGGTGAAGATGCCTTTCTGCTGGACCTGCTCACGCACCGCGTGCCCCCGGGTGTGGACGATGCCGCCAAGGTCAAGGCCAGCTTCCTGGCCGCCGTGGCACATGGCGACGTGAAGGTGGGCCTGATCTCCAAGTCCAAGGCCACTGAACTGCTGGGCACCATGGTGGGCGGCTACAACGTGCACCCTCTGATCGAGTTGCTGGACGATGCCGAAGTGGCCGGTGTGGCTGCCGAAGCGCTCAAGAAGACGCTCCTGATGTTCGACTTCTTCAACGACGTCGCCACCAAGGCCAAGGCAGGAAACGCCAAGGCCCAGGAAGTGATGCAGAGCTGGGCCAATGCTGAGTGGTTCACTTCGCGCCCCGAAGTCGACAAGAAGATCACCGTCACCGTGTTCAAGGTGCCCGGCGAAACCAATACCGACGACCTGTCGCCCGCACCCGATGCCTGGAGCCGTCCTGACATCCCGCTGCACTACCTGGCCATGCTCAAAAACACCCGTCCCGACGCGGCTTTCAAGCCCGAAGAAGACGGCAAGCGCGGCCCCATGCAGTTCATCGATGACCTGAAGAAGAAGGGCCACCTGGTTGCCTACGTGGGCGATGTGGTGGGCACCGGTTCTTCGCGCAAGTCGGCCACCAACTCCATCGTCTGGGCCACCGGCCAGGACATCCCCTTCGTGCCCAACAAGCGCTTTGGTGGCGTCACGCTGGGCGGCAAGATCGCTCCCATCTTCTTCAACACGCAGGAAGACTCGGGCTCGCTGCCGATCGAAGTGGACGTGTCCAAGCTGGAAATGGGCGACGTGATCGACGTGCTGCCCTATGACGGCAAGATCGTCAAGAACGGCGCCACCGTGGCCGAGTTCCAGCTCAAGAGCGACGTGCTGTTCGATGAAGTGCGCGCCGGCGGCCGCATCAACCTCATCATCGGCCGCTCGCTGACGAGCAAGGCCCGCGAATTCCTGGGCCTGCCAGCGTCCAACGTGTTCCGCCTGCCCACCGCCCCCGTGGCGACGAATGCCGGCTTCACGCTCGCGCAGAAGATGGTCGGCCGTGCTGTGGGCCTGCCCGAAGGCCAGGGCGTGCGCCCCGGTACCTACTGCGAACCCAAGATGACCACCGTGGGCTCGCAAGACACCACCGGCCCGATGACCCGCGACGAGCTGAAGGACCTGGCCTGCCTGGGCTTCTCGGCCGACCTGGTGATGCAGTCCTTCTGCCACACGGCCGCTTACCCCAAGCCCGTGGACGTGAAGACCCACCGCGAACTGCCTGCGTTCATCTCCAACCGCGGCGGCGTGGCCCTGCGTCCTGGCGACGGCGTGATCCACAGCTGGCTCAACCGCCTGCTGCTGCCTGACACCGTGGGCACCGGCGGTGACTCGCACACGCGTTTCCCCATCGGCATCTCCTTCCCCGCAGGCTCCGGCCTCGTGGCCTTCGGCGCCGCCACCGGCGTGATGCCGCTGGACATGCCTGAGTCCATCCTGGTGCGCTTCAAGGGCGAAATGCAGCCCGGCGTGACCCTGCGCGATCTGGTGCACGCGATCCCGCTGTACGCCATCAAGCAGGGCCTGCTGACGGTGGCCAAGGCTGGCAAGATCAACGCCTTCTCGGGCCGCATTCTCGAAATCGAAGGTCTGCCAGACCTGAAAGTCGAGCAAGCCTTCGAGCTGTCCGACGCATCGGCCGAGCGCTCTGCCGCTGGCTGCACGATCAAGCTCAACCCCGAGCCGATCAAGGAATACCTGACCTCGAACATCGTTCTGATGAAGAACATGATCGCCGACGGTTACGCCGACGCCAAGACGCTGCAGCGCCGCATCGAGAAGGTCGAAGCCTGGCTGGCCAAGCCCGACCTGCTCGAAGCCGACAAGGACGCCGAGTACGCCGCCGTGATCGAGATCGACCTGGCCGACATCAAGGAACCCATCGTCTGCTGCCCCAACGACCCGGACGACGCCAAGTTCCTGTCCGAAGTGGCGGGCACCAAGATCGACGAAGCCTTCATCGGCTCGTGCATGACCAACATCGGTCACTTCCGTGCCGCAGCCAAGCTGCTGGGCGGCCAGCGCGACATCCCCGTCAAGCTGTGGGTGGCACCGCCCACCAAGATGGACGAGAGCGAGCTGATCAAGGAAGGCCACTACGCAGCGTTCGGCACGGCCGGTGCGCGCACCGAAATGCCCGGCTGCTCGCTGTGCATGGGCAACCAGGCGCAGGTGCGTGAGGGCGCGACGGTGATCTCCACCTCCACCCGCAACTTCCCCAACCGCCTGGGCAAGAACACCAACGTGTTCCTGGGCTCGGCCGAGCTGGCCGCCATCGCCTCGCGCCTGGGCTACCTGCCTTCGCGGGAGGAGTACCTCAAGGAAATGGGCGTGATCGATGCCGACAAGGCGAGCGTCTACCGCTACATGAACTTCGACCAGATCGAAGAGTACGCAGAAGCCGCCAAAGGTGCGGCGGTTGCGTCCTGCTGACGTGCAGCGGATGCCTGGATGGTGGTGTAGACCGCCTCCGGCCTAGACAAAACACGGCCCTTCGGGGCCGTTTTTTTGCTTCTGGTGCCGTTCTTCGTCTCTTGGCCGTGAAGGCAAAAATGTGACAGTCACGGTTTTGTCATGAAACCGTTCCTATGCTCCGGCCACAACAACAATAAAAAGAAAGAGAGGCATGCATGGCATCCATGGTGGGTCGGGCAGGGGCGCTGCTTTTCACGGCCATATTTGCGGTCGGTTTTGGCCTTGGCGGTTACTGGGCGGGCTTGCGGCCTTTGGCCCAGACCCTGCAGGCAGCGTGGCAGGTGCGCAGCTGGGTGGCCGTGCCAGCGCAGGTGCTCCAGGCGGACCTGCGGCAGCGGCGGGGCAGTGAAGGGGGCATCACCTACGCGCTGCAAGCACGTTACCGCTATGAATTCGGCGGTGCCCGGTACGAGGGCACGCAA
>NZ_QAIH01000315.1:14498-14923 GCF_003060895.1 Acidovorax sp. HMWF029
GGGCCGACAACCTGGGCGACTGGCAGCAGCAATGGCACCGGCGGCTGCAAGAGGCGCAATCGCGCAACCAGGCCATTCCCGTCTGGGTGGACCCGGCCCGGCCTTCCCGTTCCCTGATCGACCCACACATCCGCTGGCCGCTGCTGATGGTCCGGCTGCCGTTTGCATTGGTTTTCACCGGGGTGGGGCTGGTGGCAGCCTGCGCCTTTGTGTGGGTGCTGCTGGGGCGCAGTGGGGCTTCTGCGGCCCCACAGCCACCGGAGCGTGGCACCGCGCAGGGGTCTAGCCTGGATACCGGTGCGCACAGCTCCTTGCGGGGCACGGCTGCCAGAGCCTGGTTTTTTGCCTTGTTCTGGTGTGGCATCGCCTTCCCCATGGCGGGTGCGCTCTGGTCCGACCGGGGGGCGTCGGGGTGGGCCAAGGCC
>NZ_QAIH01000036.1 GCF_003060895.1 Acidovorax sp. HMWF029
GGGGTGGGCGGGGTGGTCATGGCGCCATTCTGGCAAAAGGGCCACTACGCCTTTTGGGCTGCGCACTGGATGCAAGCGCTTGAATGCTTCTGTTTTGATAGCAATCGGGGCTTATCCATCGCGCGGAGAAGCCTTTTTTTGTTCAGATTTTTCTGCTGCAGCATTGCTGGGCCAGACCCCGGGCCCCGCCAGTGGCTCGGGTGGCAGCACACAGCGCAGGCCCACGCCGCGCCCGTCCAGCCCGTCGGTAAAGCCCAGGGTGCCGCCCATGCGCTGCACCACGCGCTGTGCAATGGCCAGGCCCAGGCCGGTGCCTGCCTCGCTGGTGCCGGGGATGCGGTAGAAGCGCTCCCACACCCGGGCGCGGTGTTCGGGGGCGATGCCCCGGCCGTTGTCCTGCACCAGCAGCACGATGTGGCCATCAGGTGCCGCGCCTTCGGTGCCCAGGGTCACCTCCACGTTGCCACCGGCCACGCCGTAGCGGATGGCGTTGTCCACGAGGTTGTCGATGACGGAGCACAGGCCTTCGCGGTCCAGCCGGGCGTTCAGGTGCTCGGGGGCGTTCAGGGCCAGTTCGATGCGCCGCGCCCGCGCCAGGGGCACGAGCAGGGCCACGCGGTTGCGCAGCAGGTCGGCCAGGTCCAGCGTGTCATGCGCAAGTGCGGGGGCGGCGGGCTGGGCTGCGGCGTCGGCGCGCGCCAGGGTCAGCAGTTGGGTGAGCAGGTGCGATGCGCGGGTGATGCCTTGCTGCAGCGCATGGGCTGCGTCGGCCCGCGCAGCGGGGTCGGGTTCGGTGAGCAGCTGGTGGGCCTGGGCGTTGATGGCGGCCAGGGGCGTGCGCAGCTCGTGGGCGGCATCGGCCAGAAAGCGCCTTTCGGCCTCCAGCCGCTGGGCTTCGTGGGCGAGCAGGGCATTGAGTTCGTGGATCACGGGGGCGGTTTCGGCGTAGAGCTTGTCTACCTGCACGGGGGCCAGGTCGCCTGCGCGGCGGCGCGAGATGCGCTGGGCCAGTTGCCGCAGTGGCGCAAGCCCGCTGCGCACGGTGACCCACACCACCAGCCCGTGCCAGATGAAAACGCCCAGCTGGCTTTTGAGCACCAGCCACAGCACCGGCAGCAGGGTGCCCAGGTGCAGTGCGCCGGGCTCGGCCACCTGCACCACCACGCTGCCGTCGCTGGCGGCCTGGGTGTGTATGTGCCAGGGCGGGGTGGGGGCATGTTGTGTGGCGGCATCCGGCCAGGGCACGTCTTCGCTGCTGCGGTAGAGCACCTGGCCTTGCGTGTCCAGCACGCGGGTGTGGGTCAGGCCCGCCACGCCGAGCAGGTCGCGGCCGGTGATGCGCAGCAGCGCGCCCTGGGCGGCCTGCATGCGGGCGGGCAGGGTGGAGG
>NZ_QAIH01000316.1:0-5540 GCF_003060895.1 Acidovorax sp. HMWF029
ATTGAAAAGGGCAAACATGGCGGGCGGTGCAAGAGTGGTGTTTGCACTCCCTATTGCGAAACCCGGTCCAGGTGCTGAATGCGCTGCAAGTGCTTGATTTCATTGAAATTCGCTGGCCGACCTGCATACTTGGTTTACAGTGCGCCCAACCACAATCGTTAACTCCAGGAACAGGTCCCCGCCATGCGCAGCGCTCTCACCTCATCGGTTCTTGCATGCTGATCCACGCCGTCCTCGGGTTTTCGGTGCTCGAAACCCTGGTGTTGGCCGCCTTGTTGCTGGCCTGGGCCGACCGCGTGGCGGGCGCGCGACTGCTGGCGGCGTTTTTGACCGGCATTTCGCTGTGGATGGTGGGCAACGAGCTGCCCAACTGGATCGGCCCCGAGGCTGAGCCCGTGGCCATGCGCCTGTTGGCCACGGCGCCCTTCACGTCGGCGCTGTTCTTTCACTTCTGCACCGTGTTCTGCCGTGTGGACCTGGGGCGCTGGGGTGTGGCGGCGGCCTATGCGCTGGGCGGCGGCGCCTCGGTGGTTTCCATCCTATTGGTGCCTGCACACCTGGTGCACCACCGCGACATCGGCTGGATTGCCGTCGCCGATGAGGTGGGGGTGGTGGCCAGCATGGCCTGGGTCATCCTGGGCATCGGCGGGGTGTGGGTGCTGCTGCATGCCTTGCTGCGCGCACGCCGCCTGGGCGATGGACAGAAGTTGCGGCAGATTGCGGCCGTCACCGCATCCTGCCTGTGGGGCCTGCTGTGCCTGGCGGGCTATGGCATTGCGGTGCTTGATCTGCCGATCTACCCGTTTCCGCTGCTGGGCCTGCCGTTTTATTCGCTGATCCTGGTGTACGGCATCCTGCGCTACGGGGTGTTTGTGGCCAACGCCTGGGCGCGCCGCGCCCTCGTGTGGGCGCTGCTGCTGGCGCTCGGGTTAGGAGTGGGGCTGGTGGTGGTGGCGCTTACGCCCTTGCTGCCGCTGGAATCGCGCTGGCTGGGTAGCTTGGCCGTGGCGGCCAGTGTGCTGGCGCTCAACGGCCCCGTGCGGCGGGTCGCGGAGCGGCTGGTGTACCCGGGTGCCGACGTGTCTGCCGCCGACCTGGCCGCCTGGCGCCGCACGCTGGGGTCGGCCGAAACGCCCCAGGCACTGGCCGAACAAGCAGCCGCCTTGCTCAGCACACGCATCGGCACGCAGGTGGAGGTGCACATCGGCGAGGCACCCGCCGCCGCCAGCAGCACGCCGCAACTTGTGTGTGGCCGTGCCAGCGAGGGCTGGGCCGTGTCGCTGCAGGGCTGGGACGCCGCGCCCCCCGGCCCACGCCATGTGGCCGAGCTGTTTGGCACCGTGGTGGCCGAGGCCGCCGAGCGCGTGGAGCAGGCCCAGCAGTTTGCCGCCCGCGAGCGCGAGCGCCAGCTGCAGGCCCGCCTGGCCGAGCTGGGGGCCCTGGCGGCCACGGTGGCGCACGACATTCGCAACCCGCTGAACATCATCTCCATGGCGGTGGCCGCAGCGCCGGGCGACACCCGGCGCGAAGTGGCTGAGCAGGTGGCCCGCATTGCGCACCTCACGCACGACCTGCTGGACTTTGCCAAGCCCTGGAAGCTGGCCCCCAGCACCATCGACCTGGCGGCCCAGGTGCGCAACGCCGCCATGCGCCTGCCCGATGTGAGCTTTGGGCCGGGGCTGGTGCAGCCGCTGTGGCTGCAGGCCGACCCGAGCCGTGTGGACCAGGCGCTGACCAACCTGTTTGAAAACGCCCGCATGGCCACCGCCCCCGCCAACGATGCAGATGCCTCGGCGGCGGCCCGCACCCACAGCCATGTGCACATAGACGCCGAAACCACCGACACCACCGTGCTGCTGCATGTGTGCGACGCAGGCCCCGGCGTGCCCGCCGAAATCCGCGACCGGCTGTTTGAGCCCTTTGCCTCGCGTAGCCCCGGCGGCACCGGGCTGGGCCTGGCCATCGTGGCCCGCACCATGGCGGCCCACGGCGGTACGGTGGCGCTGACCGAGCGTGCGCCCTGGAGCACCTGTTTCACGCTGAGCTTTCCCCGAACACCCGCACCATGAACCAAGCCGTCCACAAACCTTACGGCCACCCGCCCGCGCAGAGCATTGTGGGTGGCTCTGATACACCCAGCGCGCCAGATCAAGGCCATGTCCTGCTGGTGGATGACGAAACCGCCTTCCAGCGCCTGGGCGGTGCATTCTTGCGCAGCCTGGGCCACGAGGTCACGCTGGCGGGCGATGGCGCGCAGGCCCTGGCCGCCTTTGCCCAGCGCCGCCCCGAGCTGGTCTTGCTGGACCTGGCCATGCCCCCGCACATGGACCCCGAGATCGGCCTGGAGCTGATCCCACGCTTTGCCCCGGTGCCCGTGGTGGTGCTGACCGGCCATGGCGACCACGCGCTGGCCCTGCGCGCCACCGAGCTGGGCGCCTGGGACTTCCTCACCAAACCCATCGACCCCGACATGCTGCGTTTTGTGGTGGCGCGCGGGCTGCAGAAGGCCCGCCTGGATGGCGAGCTGGCCGCACTGCGGGCCGGGCAGGCGCTGGATGCCCAGGGCCTGGACGACATGGGCCTGGTGGGCCAGGCGGCGGCCACGGTGCAGCTGCGGGCGCTGGTACGCCGCGTGGCGCCCACCCAGGTCAGCGTGCTGGTGCTGGGCCCCACGGGCACGGGCAAAGAGCTGGTGGCGCGTGCCCTGCATGCCCACAGCGCCCGCCGCACTGCGCCCTTTGTGGCCATCCACTGCGGCGCGCTGTCGGCGGAGCTGCTGGAGAGCGAGCTGTTCGGCCACATGAAAGGCAGCTTCACCGGCGCCTACCGCGACCAGGCGGGCCTGGTCGAGGCCGCGCACGGCGGCACGCTGTTCCTGGATGAGGTGGGCGAAATGCCACCGCCCATGCAGGTCAAGCTGCTGCGGTTCTTGCAGGAGGGTACCTTCGTGCCCGTGGGTGGCCGCGTGCAAAAGCGCGCCGAAGTGCGCGTGGTGGCCGCCACGCACCGCGACCTGGAGGCCATGGTGCGCGAAGGCACTTTCCGCGAAGACCTGTTCTACCGCCTCAAGGGCGTGGTGCTGCGCACCCCGTCGCTGGCAGAACGCCCCGCCGACATCCCGCTGCTGGCCACGCGCTTTATGCACCGCGTGGCGCACAGCGCCCGGCTGTCGGCCGAGGCCCTGGCCTGGCTGATGGCGCGTGAATGGCCCGGCAATGTGCGCGAGCTGAAAGCGGTGGTCGAATCTGCCGGTGCGCTGCTGATGCCCCCGCAGCGTGAGGTGGACGCGCCCCTGCTGCAACTGGCCAGTGGGGACATGGCGGCCGAGGCCCCGGCAACGGGCGCAGACACCTCGCCAGCCACCACAGGCACCGGCCCGCTTGATGCTGCCCTGACCGAGCTGGAAACCCGCATGGTCCGCGACACCCTGGCCGCCGCAGGCGGCAACCAGTCCGAAGCCGCCCGCCGCCTGGGCATCTCGCGCGTGGGCCTGGTCAAAAAGCTCACACGGTTGGGGTTGCGCTGACGCCTGTCCTGCCAGCAGCGTGGCCCGGCATGGATTTTTCGCTCATTTATTGATAGCTATCAAGGTGTGATGGGCGCGCGGTAGCGGCCTAAAAACCTTCAGATTTCCAGGCCATGGAGCCGCTCAAGGCCGCACGAGCCGCAGCGGCTCGCCCACGCGGGCCCTCACCACATCGTCACGGTGAAAAGGCAGGGTGTGCCAGCGCTTGGCCGAGAACTCGCGCATCTGGTCGTTGGCGCGGGGCGATGCCGTCGCCACCAGCCCGCGCACGCCGCGGCGCAGCAGTGCGGCTACAGCGACACGGGCAGTTTTCGCAAGATCTTCCACCGCGTGAGCGGCACCACCCCGGGGGCCTACCGCCAGCGTTTTCGGCTGCGCACCACGCGCAAGCAGTGGCTTGGTACCAAAAGCAAACGGCGATAATTGAGGATGCTATCGAATCCGTAGCTATCAAGGCATATGCAGAAGGCGGTAACAGCCTTTTTGCTTGAAATTTTCTGACCACCCAACTTCCGCCCTCCATGCAAGCCCTGCTCGACGCCATTGCCACCATGCCCCTGCCCACCGAGGCGCAGCGCATCTTTCATGGCCGGGGCGGGCGGCACCCGGGGGCGGAGCAGTGGGTGCTGGATGCCTATCCGCCCGTGCTGGTGCTGACCAGTTTTGCGCCTGCCACCGAGGATGAGCTGGCCGCCATCGGTGCTGCGCTGGAGGCCCGCTGGGCGCAGATTGCCCCGGCGGGCGAGGTGCTGAACTGGGTGTTTCAGCACCGGGGCGAGGCGTTGCGCATCAAAGGCCGCAGCGAGACACGGCTGATGGCCGGTGCTGTGCCCGATCCGCATGTCGTCACCGAAGCCGGGGCACGCTACCGGGTGCATGTGCTGCGCGGGCAGAACCACGGCCTGTTCCTCGACATGGCGGCAGGCCGCCGCTGGGTGCGCGACTACGCAGCAGCACGCAGTGCAGACCGCTATGGCCTCAAGGTGCTCAACCTGTTTGCCTACACCTGCGCGTTTTCGGTGGTGGCGCTGCAGGCGGGCGCCAGGCAGGTGGTCAACGTGGACATGAGCCACGGCGCCATTGGCATCGGGCAGCAGAACCACCAGCTCAACGGCATCAGCGCGGGCGGGGCGTTTTTGCCGCACGACATCTTCAGCAGCTGGGGCAAGATCACGCGCAGCGGGCCCTATGGCCTGGTCATTGTGGACCCGCCCAGCTACCAGAAGGGTAGCTTTGTGGCCACCAAGGACTACGCGCGCTTGATGCGCCGGCTGCCCGATTTGCTGGCCCCCGGCGGCCACGCGCTGCTGTGCCTGAATGCGCCCGAGTTGGGCGTGGACTTTTTGCAGAACCAGATGCGCGAGCTGGTGCCTGAGCTGCAGTTCATCGAACGGGTGGCCAACCCACCCGTGTTTGCCGACGTGGAGCCTGAGCGCGCGCTGAAGGTGCTGGTGTACCAGGCGCCTGAGTTGGAACCGACCGCCCAGAGCTAGAAAACCCCCAGCGCCAGCCCCACCGCCAGGGCCTCGCCCAGCGCCTGGCAGCGCGCCAGGTCGTCCGCACCGATGTGTTTGGGTGCCAGGATGGCCTCGGGCGTCTGCGCGTGGGTGCACACGATCAGCGGCTCGGCCACGGCGTTCAGGCGCCAGCCTGTGGCGATGCGTGCCATCTGCCGCGCTGCGTTCTGCCCGTCGCTGCCCGCGCAGACGAGCAGGGCATAGGGCCTGCCATTGATCTGGTCGAGCGCGCCGTAGTAGCAGCGGTCAAAAAAGTCTTTGAGCTGCCCGCTGATGGCCGCCAGGTTCTCTGGCGTGGCAAACAGGTAGCCGTCGGCTGCCAGCACATCGGCTGCCCCGGCCTGCGAGGCGTGGAGCAAACGCACCGCCACGGTGGGCTCGGCCGCCTGGGCGGCGGCGCAGGCGGCCTCGGCCATCTGGCGGGTGCCGCCGGTGGCGGAGTGGTAGACGATGAGCAGGGTTTTGGTGGCGGGCATGCGCGCAGCATAGTGCTGAAC
>NZ_QAIH01000316.1:5550-5974 GCF_003060895.1 Acidovorax sp. HMWF029
ACCGCCCTGTGATCGCCTCCCACTCCACAGCCTCCACCGGCGTGATCGACAGCCGGTTGCCCCGCTGCAGCACACGCATCTGCGCCAGCGCTGGGTGTTCGCGCAGCTCGGCCAGTGAGATCAGCCGGGTTTTGCGCAGGGCCTGCACGTCCAGCAGCAGCCAGCGGGGCTGGTCGGGCTGGGATTTGGGGTCGTGGTAGGGCGAGGCGGGGTCGAACTGTGTGGGGTCGGGCCGGGTGCTGCTGGCCACGCGGGCGATGCCTGCGATGCCGGGTTCGGGGCAGCTGGAGTGGTAGAACAGCACGCCGTCGCCCACCTGCATGTCGTCGCGCATGAAGTTGCGTGCCTGGTAGTTGCGCACCCCGGTCCAGGGCACGGTGGCGCCCGGGGCGGCCAGGGCGTCGTCGATGGAGCATTCCTCGGG
>NZ_QAIH01000317.1 GCF_003060895.1 Acidovorax sp. HMWF029
GTCTATAGCCTTGCCTTGCAGCCCGATGGCAAGGTGCTGGTGGGGGGGCTGTTCACCACCCTGGGCGGGCAGGCGCGCAGTAACATCGCTCGGTTCAACGCTGATGGCACGCTGGATGCCGGCTTCAATCCGAATGCCAACAATACTGTCTACAGCGTGACAGTACAGCCCGATGGCAAGGTGCTGATGGGGGGGGCTTTCACCACAGTAGGCGGGCAGGCGCGCAACCGCATCGCTCGGCTCAACGCCGATGGCACGCTGGATACGGGCGTCAATCCGGATGTCAACAATTTTGTCTATAGCCTGGCCGCGCAGCCCGATGCCAAGGTGCTGATGGGAGGGACTTTCACCACAGTAGGCGGGCAAGCGCGCAACCGCATCGCTCGGCTCAACGCCGATGGCACGCTGGATGCAGCCTTCAATCCGGATGCCAACAATTTTGTCTTGAGCGTGGCAGCGCAGCCCGATGGCAAGGTACTGGTGGGGGGCTCTTTCACCAGCGTGGGCGGGCAAACCCGCAACCGCATTGCCCGCCTGAGCGTGCCAGAGGCGGCCCTGCAGTCCCTGGAGGCCACCGCTTCTGGCGACGGCCTGCGCTGGATGCGCAGCGGCGCTGGGACCGAAGTCAGCCTCGTGCGTTTTGCGATATCGAATGTGGAGGATGCCCCCGAGTTTGGTTGGACGGACTTGGGCGCGGTCACACGGGTAGCGGGTGGCTGGGCGCTGGATGGACTGACCTTTCCGCGCGGCGCCCCCCTGTGGGTTCGGGCCCAGGGCATTGCCACGGGTGGGTATCAGAACGGCTCCTCGTTCCCCGTGCGGTCGGTGCGCGCGCTGTACTTTGCGCCGTTTGTAGCCCCCGACGCGCCCACGGGCCTGACAGCGGTGGCGGGCAGCGGTGCAGTGACCCTGTCGTGGACAGCGCCAGCGAATAACGGCGGCAGTGTCATACAAAGCTACGAAGTCACGGGCACGCCCGCAGGTGGCGGAGCCACGGTAAGCTGCCCTGCCC
>NZ_QAIH01000318.1 GCF_003060895.1 Acidovorax sp. HMWF029
TGCCACTGGGGGCCCTGCCTTCGAGTACCAGCTCGATGGCCACCAGCACCGCTTCCAGCCCGGCCTGCGGCACCACGGCCAGCACCTGCGCCATGACCCGGTCTCCTCCAGGGTGCCTGAGCAGCGACTGGCGCAAACGCAGCAACGGCGCCGGAAGGTCCAGGAACGGCGTGCCATTGCGCAATGCGCCCGGCTTGCGCTGCACCAGGTCGATGTAGTGCTGCCAGTCGTAGCTGGTCTGGCCACTGCCCGGCAGCCGGGCATGGCTGGCTACGACGGCATCTGCGGCCGCCACATCGATTCGTTCGGGATAGACGCGGGTGCTGACGATGTGGCCGGCCCACTCGCACGGCACGGAGTAACGGTTGCGCGCGGCGGCCACCAGGCAGGTGCTGCTGACCCGGGCCAGCCGCTCGACGTAGCCGTTGAAGGGGGCCGGCATGGACATGAGGTGAGTCTTCTCCAACTCCCACATCTCGGCCACGGTGAACTGCCTGTGGATCGGATGCGTGGTGTCGCTCCACACCGAACGACACCGCTCGCTCAGCCAGGCATTGAGTTCGATGAACGAGCCGAAGCGACGGGTCGCGGCTTCGATCCAGATGCGCCTGCGGCTGTCCTGCAGGTTCTTCTCCACCACCCCCTTCTCCCAGCCAGAGGCGACGTTGCAGAAGTCGGGGTCGAACAGGTAGTGGCTGCACATGGCTGCGAAGCGCGCGTTGACCGTGCGTTGCTTGCCGCGTTGCACCTTGTCCACGGCGGTGCGCATGTTGTCGTAGATGCCGCGCCGGGTGACGCCGCCAAGTGCCTGGAACGAGCGAGTGTGGGCATCGAACAGCATCTCGTGGCCCTGGCTGGGGTAGGCCACCAGCCAGAAGGCACGGCTGGCGCACAGCTTCAGGTGCGCCACTTGCACGTTGTAGAACACGCCGCCGACGACCATGGCTTCGACGCTCCAGTCGAACTGGAAGGCCTCGCCCAGCTCGAAGCTCATCGGAACGAACGCCTTGGCCGGACTGGCTGCAGACTCCACCCGCCAGCGACGGGTGTAGTCGGTGACGGCGCTGTAGCCGCCGCGGTAGCCCTGGGCCTGTATCTGAGCAAACAAGGCACGGCCGCTGCGCCGTCCCTGCTTGGGGCGATGGCTGTCGGTTGTGAGCGCTTGATGCAGGATCGGCTCGAACGCAGTTAGCTTGCCATCGAGCTTCACCCGCTCGTACTTCGGGGCAACATCGCCGGGCGCCTTGAGCCACTTCTTGACCGTGTTGCGCGACAGGCCCGTGCGCTTTGCGATCTCGCTGAGAGAGAGTTGGTCGCGCAGCCTCATGCGCCTGACCTTGCCAATCATGTCCATGGTGATCACCTTGAATCCCTGCTGAAATTCTCAGCAGGTCAGTGGAACACCCTGGTCAATATTGGATTGGCACTTTGCGGTTTAGCTGGTCAGGTTTGCATCGGCACCAACA
>NZ_QAIH01000319.1 GCF_003060895.1 Acidovorax sp. HMWF029
AAAGGGCCTCGCCTGACGGCTCGGCCATACCGACCACGAGTTCAAAAAAAGGAGGCCCTACAGAAGCATCCACCCTATAGTTATCCACAGCTGGCTTCTCATGGAACCAGCTTCAGCCCCTGGTCAATGTTCGACTGGCACTGCTGATCACGATTGCACTGGCACTAACACCCATGGCAGCGGGGAAGCAACGAGAACACGAACGGTTTACTCAGGCAGTACATGCCCAAGGGGATGAATCTCTCGGGTATCTCACAGCTTCAGCTCAACGCCATTGCGAGACAATTGAACGAGAGGCCCCGCAAGACGCTGGGCTTCCACACACCCGCTGAGATGTTCAGCGAATGTGTTGCATCGACCGGTTGAATCCGCCGCTGGTTGCGGACTTACAGCGCCCGCTTGCGAATGGGTACTATCGGCCAGAAGCCGACCTTGCCTTCTCCATAGAAATCGATGAGCCCTGCAGAATTCATTGACGCGTACCGTCCCCTCGCACAGCGGCTGCGCGATACAACTGTCCCCGGCGCGGAGCCACTCCCGCGTCCGATCCCTGGGGCAACAGAGCAGCAATTGACTGAGGTGGAGAGCTACCTCGGTATCAGACTGGATGTGCAGCATCGAAATTTCCTGATGCACGCGAATGGGTGGCCTGATTTCTCGGGCACTTTTACCTTGCTTGGTACAACAGACTTCCTTGGCTCTGATTTGATGAGTAAAGCTAAGGAACGACTTCACATCATCTCAGGCGCAGCCTTGGGTCGCTTTCGCTGGAAGAGGAATCGGCTACTTCCTATCGCTGTCAGTGACGGAACTCTGGACGTGTGGTGCATGCTGATCGAGAAAGGGCAAGTTCAGCCGCAGTTCATATGGTTCAACAACACCGAGCCAGACGAGTATGAGACGTTCAACGCATACTTACAGGCATGCCTCTCAAGCATGCCTGAACACATTGCACATTTCTCAGATCCCAACTGGGGGCGCCGTCCAAGGGCAAGCTAACCTCTTAGCTGAAGTCCGGCAGTAAATCACGAACTTCTGCTTTTGGGCCCGAAGCTGTCTTTTAGGTACATAACTCAAAGCAGTCATTGCTGATAATGGTGAGGTCAACATCACGTTAGGTTTCTTCATGAGCCTGCTCGACCATCTGCAGACCTGGAAGGATGGAAAGTCCAAGATTTTCGCCGCCGAGCGATTTGTCGTTTCGATCACTCCTACGCTTGGGAATGAGAAGAAGGCCAGGTACGTTGAAATCGATGGAAATGGCCTCCTCGGCAGGGCAACTCTTTGGGAAGATGGCTCACTTGAGCTAGAGGCACTGGACAAAGAATCTGAGCAAACGACTATCCAGGCTTCTCATGTCATAGCTACCGCCGCTGAGTTGGGAGACTGCCTGAACTGGTGGCTAAGCGAAATTGCAACCTATGCGCCACCAGAAACCTAACCAGTCGCTCGAGCCGACTCGCGTCAGCAAACCGCCGCTCGCGGCTCAGATTCAACGTTAGGCCTCCTGTGAAAGAACTGCGCTTCCCGAAAGAGCTGACCGTCCGATTTCATTTGGATGGCAGCAGCCCCCAAAGCAGCTCATCTGGCGAAGCTGGGGGCGATGAGCTGGCAACGATCGAGAAGAACGGCTCTGAACTCATCATGGCGGCCGTGACGCTCGAGGACCGGATGATCGAAGCGGTGAGCAAATTACTTTTCGGCAATGCTGCCGAGACCCGCAGAGCGCGAGAGTTCTTTACGGAGGAGATCATGGGAACATCTGATTTCTCTTACGCATTTAAGCGCCGAGTGTTCACGAGACTCCTCGAAAGCACCGAGACACTCGACTCAAGTGGCATCAAAGAGCTAAAGGCCGACCTTAACAAGGTCATGGAGTGGCGCAACGCTTTCGCGCACGGCAAGGTATTGCACGAGCACAACGCGGGATATGTGCTGCAGTACTACAGCGGTGGCCACAAAGAGCTGGTACTAGATGATGCGTTTTTTGAAAGGGTCGAGAGCACACTTCGCAACTGTCTCTATGCCTGCAACGGGGTCATCCAGGCTAAGTAGCTGAAGGCCTAACAAATCGTCCAAGCCGACGCCGCGTCGCGGCTTAACTCAGGTGTTGAATGTCTGCTGATTGATTCCATCAGCGACGGCTCCTGGCCGTTCTCAGGCTTCGGGAGCATCGACTGGTAGAACCCACTCGCAGAGCCAGTGCTCGAAGTCTTGGGCAACCGCCCGAGTGCTCTTGGTGTTGAGCTGGAAGCACACGACTGCCATCTCACCAGAAGAATCGGGCGATGCTAAATCAATGTAGTGGGGGGCGTCGCCGTCCGGCTGGATGACGAGGAGCGTGGGTGGTAGAGCGAAATCATCCCGAGCCCGCATAGTTTCCCCATACGCTGAGCCGCCCGACAGGTCCAACGCGTCGCCATCAATGATCCCGGCGACCTCGATGCCACCTAGATTCATCGCACCAGTTGAAGCCAGGAACTGTCGATAGCTGGGTGGCAGTCGGACCTCTAGCGAGCGTTCGAGTGCTTGAATTTGCGCCTCATCAGCGCCACCAGCTGTCCAAACATCCTTCCCGTCAACCGTTGCGGCTTCTAGCCTTTCGCGCACAGTTTTCATGGTCTCCTTGAGGGTCCGGTTCTGGCCGATAGTACGCGTTCGGCGTATGTCCATGGATGACTGCAACCGCTGCGGAGCAGACCTCGGTTGTGCGCTACGAGGTCAACTAGCCTGGCTTGCGCCAGTTCATCCACATCTTGTCGCCCGTGCGCACGATCTGCCGTCCGTTGACGTACACCGTCGCGCTTTTGTCGATGTTGTGGCTGATCTGCACGTGGGTGTCGCTCACCACTCCCAGGCCCGCTCCTGGCTCATCACCCAGAACGTTGTCCACGTAGCTTTCGTTGTGCAGGTACGCCGCCTTGCCTCGAAAGAACACGTTGGGCGAGCATTGCTGGCTTTGGTCCATAGCGTGGGTGATGGCATACGGCACCGGGTAGCCTTTCTTGCTCGGAGTCAGGCAGACGTCCGGCAAGAGGTTGATCAGGACGAACCGGGCGTCTTTGGCTGTGGCGGCTTCATCTGCCATGCAGAGTCTCTTTGTGGTCAGCGGATGGGCGGGTTGTCCGGGTGGTCGATGCGCTCCCAGCTGGTGCCATCGAAGCGGGCAATGTCTTTGGGGCCGATGGACCATAGCACCTTGTCGTGGCTGTCCACGATGTTGGCATCCTGTAGGTCAGGTGTCAGGCTTGTTTTCACGCTGCGAATGCCTGCATCGTGGTTGGCCGGGTCATATACGAACAGGCCCATGTTGGATGCAAGGTACATCTTGTCCTGGAACTTGCAAACCGAGGTGAAGAGCTGGTTGTCATCCACGGTGGAGAGGCTCTTGAACCCGTCTTGGGCGTTGCCCAGCAGCAAGGTGCCGTTGGCTCCGCACATCCAGATGCGCGTTTCTGACTCGATGTACATGTTCACGATGCGTTCCGCCACAGCCGGCAATTCAAGCTCGCGCCAATGCTCGCCATTAAAGAAGAATGCTTTTGGCGGCAGCCAATCGGCGTGTTGGTAGCCAGCAGCGTAGATCGCGTTTTCGTGGGGGCCATTGATGACGGACAGGGCAATTCGTTGCTCCTGAGGAGTTTTGGGGTCTTGAAGTAAGCCCTTGTCTACGTGGCCCCAATCATTGGGGCCATACCTTTTGTAGACCTGCCCTTTGTAGCCACAGGCATAGAGAGAATCTCCGATTTGTTGAATGTCTGCCAAATAGCCCCAGCCTTTGGCATCTGCACTAAATACCCCAGCACCGGGGATTTTTTCTTCTGTATAGCCGTCGCCAGTGTATAAAACATTACCCTCTTCAGATAATGCGCAGTACCACCAATCCTCAGAATACCCTGGCAAAAAACCGGTAACGGAAGATACAAGCCAATCTACAGATTTGTAGATCCAAGGACTCGGGTGTTTTTCTTGTTTGGCAAGTTGTGGGCTCCACGTATATAGCGTTGTGTATTTTTCAAAAACGTCGAATACATCAGCCGCGGCTGATGTATAGATTTCGTCGTCGAATACACCCGCGTATGCAGTTCTAAATGTCCAGGTGGTCTTAGTCATACATTAACGCCTTCTTCTTCCCCCGTTGCCAGCACTTCCGCCGCGCTCGAGGTGGGCCTTCGCATCCCCGGTTGCAGGTTTTCCTGCACCATTCATAGAACGATTGTCTTTTTCAAATTCTGGATACGCTTTGCGCACCTCAGCTTCAATCTGCGCTTTGCAATCTGGTCGGGCAGCCACGGCTGCGCCCATTGCAATAGGTACCGCCTCGCTGACCGCAATGGTTCCAGCAACATCGCTGTGCTTTGCTGCTTCGCAAATTGCGTCGTCGCATTGGTGAGCAGTATTGTGTTCCGAGCCCTGCGTTCCCGCATGGCCTTGTAAGCAGATAGACGGTCCGCTTCCCAAGCTGGGCATCCCGGGGATACGCCCAATGCCTTTGCTACCTTGCCGACGATTGCCGGTTCTTGCGAGGGTGTCGGGAATGATGTGGTGCGCCTGCTGGCCCGGGCCGCATTTCTTGCGGATGGCGTCGTATGTTCCTACGATGCAAGGCCCGCCTACACCGGGGATGAAGCCTCCCGATGGTCCAGAGCCGCCGCCCTTTTGGTCACCTTTGCCGCGCCCCCCCAGCCCCGGCACCTTCTTGAGCACCATGTTCGTCAGCAGCCGCTCGCCCAGGGCCAGCGCCGGCCCCACTAGGTCGGGCGCCTGTCCGTTGATGATCCAGTCTGCCGCCGTGTCCAGCGCTGTCGCTGCCGAGTCGGTGCCCGCGCCCACCCCAGCCACCACGCCTCCGGCTGCTGCTGCTGCACCGCCCGCCGTGGCCATCCCCGCACCCACTGGCGCTCCGATGC
>NZ_QAIH01000320.1 GCF_003060895.1 Acidovorax sp. HMWF029
CCCTTGCTGGAGGCAGCGTCCCGCCTGAAGCTTCCCCCTGCGCAGTGCATTTATGTTGGCGACGATGAGCGCGACATCATTGCGGGCCTGGCTGCGGGCATGGGCACGGTTGCCGCCACCTATGGGTACCTGGGCGCCAAGGCCGATCCTGGCGAATGGGGCGCCCATGCTGCAATTAAATCTCCGATCGAGCTATTGAAATTGCTTGTGCACGCCTAAAATAGAGGGTCTGGGGCTGTCCTGGTTTCGACGTGGGTTCGGAATCGGCGTGGTGCATGTCGAGCTTGAGTCACGCTCGTAAATCTCGATTTAACAAACTAACTGCAAACGACGAACGTTTCGCACTCGCTGCTTAATTGCCAGTGAGCCTTGCAACAGTTGGCCGATGGGCTGGGCAAGGGGGTGCTGAGTAATCAGCGCCTCCCGGCTGCAAGGATAATTACATGGGCTGGCTCCGATCCGGGTACCTTGGGTCGAGGCGAGAAAATAGGGTGCTGGCGGCTTGTGTAGCGTGCGACTGCGCGACACAGGTGGTGAGATTCAAAACAGACCGCTAAACATGTAGATCTGCCCGGTGAAGGCTTACGGACGCGGGTTCAATTCCCGCCAGCTCCACCACCATAACGTCCAAGGGCGTTCGCTGACTTCCAGCGAACGCCCTTTTTCATTTTTTCAGTTTGATGTAGCAATCACCCCTGTATCTGTAGGTGTGTATCAGCCCTTGATAAACCCAACACAGCGCCGCAAAATGCTCGCTCGTTCAAGCCGGAGGCCACTATGCCAATGGAGTACCTGCAGGGGCTGGCGTGGGATGAGTTGCCTCTGATTGAGTCGGACGTTACCAACATTGACAAGCTGAGGGTGTTGCGCGCAGCGGGCATGGTGGAGGTGCAATTGCCACCAGTGGATGCGTCGCAACCCAGAGCGAAGGTACTGTACATCACCGGTCTGGGGCGGGCCACTCTGCGCGCGCGGGGCTGGCCTTCTTCTGAGTCGCGCCTTCGGCCGCTGTGCGATCTGGAGCCCTCGTTTGATTGATGGCTGTGCCTGTGCTTTCGGCTTGATGCCGCAAGTGGAGCCTGTCACGCGCGGGGCTGCGGGGTAAGCCGTGGTTATGCCCTTCCCCGTTGGGGGGACCCGTGTGAAGGTCCATGATGGTATTGATCTTGCATATTCGGCATGAATGTCCCCACCAATTCCTGGCCCGGGTGTTCGACGGCAAGGTTCAGGTCGGTGCGGCAACCCAGCATGCCCATATTGAAGAAGCCATTGCCGCCTATGGTGCGACCGGCAGCCGGTTGTTCCCCGGGGTCACGGCCTTTGCCATCTGGTACGGCGGGTGGAGCATTGGCGCCAAACCCTTGGCGCAGATGGTGGATGAGGCGGCGCTGCTGGCGAACCGATTGGTGGTGATGTCGGCGGTGATCCGTTGAGCGGGGTGGGGTGCGAAGGTACCCGCATACCCCCCAATATGTCATGCGAAACAAAATGAAATAAACCGAAACTGCGTCGAGACGACGTAGCGCGTGCCGCGCGGCACTATCCGGGTCATGTTCAACACCGTCCTCGAAAGGACTGCATCATGAAACCCTGGATCAAGAAAACCCTGATGGGCATCTTTGGCGCTTCCATCGCGGTGGGCGGTCTGACGGCCTGCTCCAGCAGCCACCATCACCGTGGCCCCATGAGCGCCGAGAAGATGGCAGAAGTGCGTGGAAAGGTGGTCGAGCGCGTCAGCAGCAAGCTGGACCTGAACGATGCTCAAAAAGCCAAACTTAACGTGCTGGCTGACAAGATGGAGGCGCAGCGCACGGCATTTGTTGGCAAGACGGCCGATCCGCGCGCAGAAATGCAGGCCATTGTTGCGGGCGAAAAGTTCGACCGTGCACGCGCGCAGACCTTGCTGGACGAGAAAACCCGCGCCGTGCAAGCCTACAGCCCCGAGGTGGTCAGCGCGATGGCAGATTTCTATGACAGCCTGAACCCCGAGCAGCAGCAAAAGGTGCGCGAGCTGATGCAGCGCCGCAAGGGCTGGATGGCTCGCGGTTGATAGCAAGGGGCTGCTCCATGTCTCCCACGCTGGAACCCATTCACCGCCTGGCGCAGGGCGTGCGCACGCACGGGCCTGCGCTGCTTGCAGGCATGCCGGATCCCCACGATGAGCTGATGTCCCTGGTCTGGGGGCCGCGCTTTGACCGCGAGCATGCGCTGGGCCTGGTGGCCCGGCAGCCTGAGGTTGCCGCCCACACCTTGCCCGCCTTGCTGGCCGCTGCCGATCATTTCGATGCGCTCCATGCGGGCGCCCAGGGACGATTGCGCCGGTTGATCGTACGGCACCGTGCATTGCTGGGCGCGGGCGATGGCGACGCAGAGCCATCCAGCGCATGGGCGAACACCTGACGGTGTGAGAATTGGGCATGCACCGCATCCTGCTCATCGACGACGACGCCCAGCTCGGCCCGCCGCTGGCCACTTACTTCCAGCGGTTCGAGCTGGAGCTGGTCCACGCCCTCAAACCCAGTGACGGGTTGGCCCTGCTGGGAGCGGGCGGCTTTGATGCCGCCATCCTGGATGTGATGCTGCCCGAGATGGATGGGTTCGAGCTGTGCCGCACCATTCGCAAGCAGGGTGACCTGCCCATCGTGATGCTCACGGCGCGCGGCGAGGTGATGGACCGTGTGGTGGGGCTGGAGCTGGGGGCCGACGACTATTTGCCCAAACCCTTTGAGCCGCGCGAGCTGGTGGCGCGCTTGCAGACCGTGCTGCGACGCCGACGAGGACCGGGGCAGGGCGCTGCCTTGGGTTCGCTGGATTTCGATGGGCTGACCATCGACGCCGCCCGCCGCAGCGTGCTGCGCCAGGGCGTGGCGGTAGAGCTGACCGGCACCGAATTCGACCTGTTGCATCTGCTGGCCCGTGAGCCTGGCAAGGTTTTCAGCCGCGACGATATCCTGAACCAGTTGCGCGGCCACGAGGCCGAGCTGTACACCCGCGCCGTGGACATTGTGGTGAGCCGTCTACGCAAAAAACTGGAGCCGCTCGACTGCATCAAGACGCTGCGCAATGCCGGTTATTCCCTGGCCCTGCGGCGGGCCGCACCATGATGATGAAGGTGCGGGACTCACTCGCGGCCCAGGACCCCGACTGCCCGTGGCATCGCCGCGCTCGGCACGCCGTGGGGCATTCGCTACGCATTCGCCTGGTGCTGGTTTTCATGGCCCTGGCCGTGACGGTGGCCGTCACCTTCATGGGCGGGGTGCAGAAGGCGGTGGCTGTGGGATGGAAAGAAGCTGCCCGCCCCTTGTTGATGGACTATGTGGACCGGCTGACCGCCGAGATCGGAAGCCCGCCTAGCATCGAACGTGCACAGGCAATTGCCGACCGGCTGCCCGTCACGCTGCACATCGACGGGCCGCAGATCCACTGGGCCTCGCACCCCGACCGGCCACGCCCCGATTGGATGAGCGACAAGTTCCGTAGGCAGGAGCACTGGGCGGGCGATGAGAATGGCCACAGCCTGCTGCAGCGCACAACGGCTGATGGACATCACATCGAGTTTGGGCTCAATGCCCTGTCTTGGGACAAGCGCCCGCGCATTGCGTGGGGCACCCTCACGGTGCTGCTGCTGCTGACGGCGCTAGCTTATGTGTACGTGCGCCACCTGCTGCGCCCGCTGGACGATATTCGCCAGGGCGCCCAGCGATTTGGCAACGGCAACTTCGCTCAGCCTATTCCCGTGCGGCATGCGCACCGGCCCGACGAGCTGGGCCAGCTGGCAGCCACCATCAACACCATGGGTGACGACATCCATCAGATGCTCGAAGCCAAGCGTGCCCTGCTGCTGGCCATGAGCCACGAGCTGCGCAGCCCGCTCACCCGGGCCCGGCTGAACACCGAACTGCTGCCTGAGACCTCTGACATTGAGGCCCAGCGGTTGGCCCTGCTGCGCGACCTGGGTGAAATGGCTGGCCTCATCACCGACCTGCTGGAGAGCGAGCGTCTTGCTGGGCGCCACGCCGCACTGCACCGCGAACCTACCGACCTCACGGAGCTGGCGCGCGAGGTGATCGCCGAGCTGGGTTCCCGCCATGTGGGGGCTGCCAACATCGTGCTGTACGCGCCGCCGGACCTGCCCGCCATTCGGCTTGACCGCTCCCGCCTGCGCCTGCTACTGCGCAACCTGCTGGACAACAGCCTGCGTCACAGCGAATCGGGTGTCTTGCCACCCGAGCTGCACCTGCGGCTGGAGGGAGACCGGCGCGTGGTCGAACTGGAAGTGCGCGACCATGGCCGGGGTGTGCCCCCCGAGCACCTGCCTCATCTGGCCCAGGCCTTCTATCGCCCGGACACCGCTCGCCAGCGCACCACCGGCGGGGTCGGGCTGGGGTTGTACCTGTGCCGACTGGTGGCACAGGCGCACGACGGGCACCTGCACATGCGCAATGCTGAGCCGGGTCTCTCGGTCACGGTGCGCCTGCCCGTGGTCGAGTGAGCTTGAGCCCCAGGGGCGCGGCGCAGCGCTGTCCGGCATCCGTCTGCACTGGGGTGGTGCGGTGGCCTTCTTGGGTCTGCGACCTGGAAGTTGGGTGCGATTTGTGGGGGAAATGGCCGTTCCCGCGCTATGGGAAAGTGTTTATTGCTATCAATTTGATAGTTTTTTTTGACTCGCCTCAGGCCCGATGAGGTTGGTGCGGCCTGGCCCCGTTTTTGCTCTTTACTGATCACCTAGCCCGATGAGCCGGTTTTTTGGGTGTTTACCCTGTATATACAGGTATGCTCCCGGTGTCATCATGGCGACCGGAACGCAGGTGCGAACCGGCTGGGGTGGTACTTTTTTCAAACAGGAGCAGATGATGACTCGATCGGTTGTGAAATGGACGTCGCTGGCAGCGGCAACGGCATGTGTGATGGCTCTGGCCGCACCGGCCCAGGCGCAGGACACCAAGATAGTGCTGGGCATGTCCGGCTGGACGGGGTTTGCACCACTCACGCTGGCCGACAAGGCGGGCATCTTCAAGAAGAACGGCCTGGATGTGGAGATCAAGATGATCCCGCAAAAGGACCGCCACCTGGCCCTGGCTTCCAAGTCCATCCAGTGCGCTGCCACCACGGTCGAGACGCATGTGGCCTGGAACGCCAATGGCGTGCCCATCGTGCAGATCTTTCAGATGGACAAGTCCTACGGCGCCGACGGCATTGCAGTGCGCGGCGACATCAAGAGCTTTGCGGACCTCAAGGGCAAGACCATCGGCGTGGATGCGCCCGGCACCGCCCCGTACTTTGGCCTTGCCTGGATGCTGAGCAAGAACGGCATGAGCCTCAAGGACGTGAAGACCACCACGCTGTCGCCCCAGGCGGCCGCGCAGGCCTTCGTGGCCGGGCAAAACGATGCCGCCATGACGTACGAGCCCTACCTCTCCACCGTGCGCGACAACCCTGCGGCCGGCAAGATTTTGGCCACCACGCTCGACTACCCGATGGTGATGGACACCGTGGGCTGCGACCCCACCTGGCTCAAGGCCAACGCCAAGGCCGCACAGGCGCTGACCAACTCGTACTTCCAGGCGCTCGACATGATCAAGGCCGACCCGGCCAAGTCCAACGAGATCATGGGCGCAGCGGTCAAGCAGACAGGCGAGCAATTTGCCAAGTCCTCTTCCTTCCTGCGCTGGCAGGACAAGGCTGCCAACCAGAAGTTCTTTGCGGGCGAGCTGCAGTCCTTCATGAAGGATGCCACGGCCATCCTGCTGGAGGCCGGCATCATCCGCAAGGCGCCGGAGGACTTGAACGTCACGTTCGACGCGAGCTTCATCAAGTAACAGACCCAGGAAGAAGAACGCGCCATGTCTGCCGTGCAACCCCTGTCCGTACCTGAGTCCCATGCGCCCGTGCGCCGTCGCTCCTTGGCTCCGTTGGAGCCCGTGAGTGCCCGCGCGCGCTGGATGCTGGGGCTCGCCTTCTTCGTCGTGTTCGTGGCGGTGTGGGCGTTCTTCACGCTGGGCGGCTTTGTGTCGCCCACCTTCCTGGCCAGCCCCATCACCATGGCCAAGGAGGGCTGGCTGCTGTTCACCGAGTACGGCTTCATCAAAGACATCGGCATGACCATCTGGCGTGTGGTCGGCGGCTTCATCCTGGCTGCCGTCATTGCCGTGCCGCTGGGCATTGCGATGGGTGCCTACAAGGGCATTGAGGCGTTCTTTGAGCCGTTCATCTCGTTTTGCCGCTACCTGCCAGCTTCGGCCTTCATCCCGCTCTTGATCCTGTGGGCGGGCATTGGCGAGGCGCAGAAGATCCTCGTCATCTTCATCGGCTCGGTTTTCCAGATCACGCTGATGGTGGCTGTGACGGTAGGCGGCGCGCGGCGCGATCTGGTGGAGGCAGCGTACACGCTGGGCGCGGGCCACAAGGGCATCGTCACCCGCGTGCTCATCCCCGGTGCTGCGCCCGAGATCGCAGAGACCCTGCGCCTGGTGCTGGGCTGGGCCTGGACGTATGTGATCGTGGCCGAACTGATTGGATCATCCAGCGGCATCGGCCACATGATCACCGACAGCCAGTCGCTGCTCAACACCGGCCAGATCATTTTCGGCATCATCATCATCGGCCTCATCGGGCTGGTGTCCGACTTCGCCTTCAAGGCGCTCAATCACCGTCTGTTTGCCTGGAGTTTTGTGCGATGAGCCGCGTATCCATTCAAGCTGTGTCGCGCGTTTTCGAGACCGCCAAAGGCCAGCGCACGCAGGCGCTGCAGCCGGTCGATTTCGAAGTGCAGGACAACGACTTCGTCACTATTCTTGGCCCTTCGGGCTGCGGCAAATCCACGCTGCTGCGCATCGTGGCGGGGCTGGACCACGCCACCAGCGGCCGTGTGCTGCTTGATGGCGCGCCGGTCGAAGGCCCTGGCGCCGAGCGTGGCATGGTGTTCCAGAGCTATACGCTGTTCCCCTGGCTCACCATCGAGCAGAACATCCGCTTTGGCCTGCGCGAGCGGGGCATGCCCGAAGCCCAGCAGAAGGAACGCGCCGCGTACTTCATCGCCAAGGTGGGCCTGCGCGGCTTCGAGCAGCACTTTCCCAAGCAGCTGTCGGGCGGCATGCAGCAGCGCACCGCCATTGCGCGCGCCCTGGCCAACGACCCCAAGATCTTGCTGATGGACGAGCCCTTTGGCGCGCTCGACAACCAAACCCGCGTGCTCATGCAAGAGCTGCTGCTGGGCATCTGGGAGGCCGAGCGCAAGACGGTGCTGTTTGTCACCCACGACATCGACGAAGCCATCTTCATGGCCAACCGCGTGGCTGTGTTCAGTGCCCGGCCTGGTCGCATCAAGACCGAGCTGGCGGTGGACTTGCCGCACCCACGCCACTACACCATCAAGACCAGCCCCGAGTTCATGGACCTCAAGGCGCGCCTCACGGAAGAGATCCGCGCCGAGTCCATGGCGGCCGATCTGCACTGATCTGACTACGCAACGTCCATGAGCGCCCGTCCGTCCCGCCGCACCGCATCCACGGTAAACCGCAGCGCCACGCCCGCCAAGGCTGTGGCCGCCACGGTTGCGCCTGCGCAGGCCATGGCGCTGTACGAGCAGATCAAGGACCACATCTCGCGCAAGATCCAGGAAGGCATCTGGCGCGCGGGCGACCGCCTGCCGTCCGAGAACGAGCTGGTCACCCAGTTCGGCATCTCGCGCATGACGGTGAACCGCGCGCTGCGCGAGCTGGTGGAGCAGGGCCGCATCGTGCGGGTGGCGGGCGTGGGCAGCTTCGTGGCTGAAGACAAGCCACAGTCCACGCTCTTGCAGATCGCCAACCTGGCCAGCGAAATCCGCCAGCGCGGTCACGACTACCGCTGCGATGTTTTGGCGGTGGAGCGCATCTCGGCCACGCTGGAGGTCGCAGCGGCACTGGACCTGCGCACGGGCGAGTCGGTCTTTCACTCGCTGTGCATCCACCGCGAGGACGGCCTGCCTGTGCAACTGGAAGACCGCCACGTGAACCCGCGCCAGGTGCCCCAGTTCGCCGCGCAGGACTTCACGCAGCTGCAGCCCTCCGAATACCTGGTGCGCAACGTGCCGTTCGACCAGATCGAACATGTGGTCGATGCCGTCATGCCCACCGCCGAGCAGGCCACGCTGCTGGAGATGTCTCCGCAGGAGCCTTGCCTGCTGCTCACCCGCCGCACCTGGTCGCGCGGTGTGCCTATTACCGTGGTGCGGTGTTTGCACCCCGCCACCCGCTACCGCCTCGGCAGCCGCTTCCGCGCGGATGGCAACCCGGTAGCGGGCTAAAAGTTTTTCGCCGAAAACATCGTATTTTTTCGCTTGTACCTACTTGTATATACAGGATCAATGCCATGACACACAACGCCTCATCCCTCACTCTGCACCCCGGCCGCGTCACGCTGGCCGAGCTGCGCCGCATCCACGCGGGCCCCGTGCAACTGGTGCTCGATGTGTCCGCCCGCGCAGGTTTGCAGCAGTCCCTCGCCACGGTGCAGCGCATCGTGGATGAAGACCAGGTGGTCTATGGCATCAACACCGGTTTCGGCAAGCTGGCCAGCACCAAGATTGCGCATGAGCGACTGGCTGAGCTGCAACGCAACCTGGTGCTGTCGCACAGTGTAGGCACGGGCGATCCGTTGCCCGACGACGTGGTACGCCTCATCCTGGCGACCAAGGCCGTGAGCCTGGCGCGCGGCCACTCTGGCGTGCGCCCTGAATTGGTGGACGCGCTGCTGGCCCTGGCCAACGCCAACGTGCTGCCGGTGATTCCAGCCAAAGGCTCGGTGGGTGCATCCGGCGACCTGGCACCGCTCGCTCACCTGGCCTGCGTGCTGATCGGTGAAGGGCAGGCCAAAGTGGATGGCAAGGTGGTGCCGGGTGCCGAGGCCATGCGTTCTATTGGTTTGCAGCCCTTTGTGCTGGGCCCCAAGGAAGGGCTGGCGCTGCTCAACGGCACGCAGGTGTCCACCTCGCTGGCGCTGGCCGGGTTGTTCGGCGCGGAGAGCGTGTTTGCTGCCGCGCTGGTTGCGGGCTGCCTGTCGCTCGAAGCCATCAAGGGCTCGGTCAAGCCTTTTGATGCACGCATCCACGAAGCGCGCGGCCAGGCCGGGCAGATTGCCGTGGCGGCTGCTGTGCGCGCGCTGCTGGATGGCAGCGCCATCGACCCCTCGCACCCCAACTGCGGCCGCGTGCAAGACCCATACTCCATCCGCTGCGTGCCGCAGGTGATGGGCGCGTGCCTCGATAACTTGCACCACGCGGCGCGCGTGCTCACCATTGAGGCGAACGCCGCGTCGGACAACCCGCTCGTTTTTGACAACGGCGACGTGATCTCCGGCGGCAACTTCCACGCCGAGCCTGTGGCGTTTGTGGCCGACATCATCGCGCTGGCCGTCGCCGAAATCGGCGCCATCTCCGAGCGCCGCCTGTCGCTGCTGCTCGACCCAGGCCTCTCGGGCCTGCCCGCGTTCCTGATCCGCGACAGCGGCGTGAACTCCGGCTTCATGATCGCGCAGGTCACTGCCGCAGCCCTTGCCGCTGAAAACCAGTGCCTGGCCAACCCCAGCAGCGTGACCAGCCTGCCCACCTCTGCCAACCAGGAGGACC
Source organism: Acidovorax sp. HMWF029 (assembly GCF_003060895.1). Classification (GTDB taxonomy): domain Bacteria; phylum Pseudomonadota; class Gammaproteobacteria; order Burkholderiales; family Burkholderiaceae_C; genus Acidovorax. The sequence goes on from NZ_QAIH01000320.1 coordinate 9,608, forward strand.
ATGTCTCCATGGCCACCTACGGCGCGCGCCGCCTGGGCGATATGGTGCGCAATGCAGCGGTGATGGTCGGCATCGAGGCCATGGCCGCCGCACAGGGTATGGAATTTGACCGTGCTCTCAAGAGTTCGCCACTCATCGAAGACCAATTCGCCGCCATCCGCGAGCGCGTGGCTTATCTGGAGCAAGACCGCTACCTGGCCCCGGACATCGAGACCATGCGCGAATGGGCCCAGCAGTCCGCATGGCCCGCGCCGCTCACCCAATGCCTGCCCAGCTTCGTCTGATTTTTTCCAAGCACACCCACTGATTCACAGGAGCCCACCATGAACGCCAACGACGCCATCATCGCCGCAGCCTCCAACACCGACCCCCGCCACGACGCCACCCGCATGATCCGCGCGCCGCGTGGTAACCAGCTCACCTGCAAGAGCTGGCTCACCGAGGCGGCCTATCGCATGATTCAGAACAACCTCGATCCCGAGGTCGCCGAGCGCCCGCAAGACCTGGTGGTGTATGGCGGCATCGGCCGCGCCGCGCGCAACTGGGAGTGTTTTGACCAGATCCTCGCCTCGCTCAAAGACCTGAACGACGACGAGACCCTGCTCATCCAGTCCGGCAAGCCCGTGGGCGTGTTCAAGACCCACACCAATGCACCGCGCGTGCTGCTGGCCAACTCCAACCTGGTGCCCAAGTGGGCCAACTGGGAGCACTTCAGTGAGCTGGACCAGAAGGGCCTGTTCATGTACGGCCAGATGACCGCGGGCAGTTGGATCTACATCGGCACGCAGGGCATCGTGCAGGGCACGTACGAGACCTTTGCCGAGGCGGGCCGCAGGCACTACGGCGGCTCACTGGAAGGCAAGTGGATTTTGACCGCAGGCCTGGGCGGCATGGGCGGCGCGCAGCCGCTGGCCGCCACGTTTGCGGGCGCGGTGTCGCTCAACATCGAATGCCAGCAAAGCAGCATCGACTTCCGCCTGCGCACGCGCTATGTGGACAAGCAGGCGCGTGACATCGACCATGCGTTCGAGCTGATCCAGCAGCACACGGCAGCCAAGGAAGCCGTGTCGATCGCGCTGCTGGGCAACGCCGCAGAAATCCTGCCCGAGCTGGTGCGCCGCGCCAAGGCGGGTGGCCTCAAACCTGACCTGGTCACCGACCAGACCTCGGCCCACGACCTCGTCAACGGCTACCTGCCCGCAGGCTGGACGGTGGCGCAATGGCGTGCCGCGCAGCAGGACGTGACGCAGCACGAGGTGCTGAAGAAGGCCGCTGCCAAGTCTTGCGCGGTGCACGTGCAGGCCATGCTCGACTTCCAGCACATGGGCATCCCGGTGGTGGATTACGGCAACAACATCCGGCAGGTGGCGTTTGATGAAGGCGTGAAGGACGCGTTCGACTTCCCCGGCTTTGTGCCCGCCTACATCCGTCCGCTGTTCTGTGAAGGCAAGGGCCCGTTCCGCTGGGTGGCGCTCTCGGGCGACCCGGAAGACATCCGCAAGACCGACGCCAAGATCAAGGAGCTGTTCCCCGAGAACCGGCACGTGCACCGCTGGCTCGACATGGCGGGCGAGCGCATTGCCTTCCAGGGCCTGCCCGCACGCATCTGCTGGCTGGGCCTGGGCGAGCGCCACATCGCTGGCCTGGCCTTCAACGAGATGGTGAAGAACGGGGAGCTGAAGGCCCCCATCGTGATCGGCCGTGACCACCTGGACACGGGCAGCGTGGCCAGCCCCAACCGTGAGACCGAGGGTATGCGCGACGGCACCGACGCCGTGAGCGACTGGCCGCTGCTCAACGCGCTGCTCAACACCGCCGGTGGCGCCACCTGGGTCAGCCTGCACCACGGCGGTGGCGTGGGCATGGGCTACTCGCAGCACTCTGGCATGGTCATCGTGGCCGACGGCACCGATGCGGCTGCCCAGCGCCTTGCCAATGTGCTGGTCAACGACTGCGGCAGCGGCGTGATGCGCCATGCCGATGCGGGCTACGAGCTGGCGGTGGAAACGGCCAAGAAGCAGGGCCTGAAGCTGCCCATGGTGAAGTAGTCCGAAGAAAGAGAGGGAATGACAGGAATGTGAAAAAGGGAACTGCATTCCCATTGAGTGGGAATGCGGGGTTTGAATGCCGCAGCAATCCTTTGATACTGAGTCCATGACCGCCCGTGGACTGACCTCCGTTGCCGCCGCCGACCGTGTTCTGCACGTGTTGGCCGTGCTGGCCCAGCACGGTCAGCCCATGTCGGCTGCAGAGTTGATGGAGGCCACGGGTCTGGCGCGCAGCACGCTGTACCGCCAGCTCGCGCGGCTCAAGATGTGGGGCTTTGTGCTGGAGAGCAACGGGCACTACGCGCCTGGGCCGCTCAGCCTGCAACTGGCCCTGGGCTTTGACATGGCGTCGCACCTGGTGCACCACGCGCGGCCGGACATGCAGGCCCTGGCCCGGCAGTCCCACGAAAGCGTGGGGTTGGTGGTGGCTGTGAACGACAGCGTGGTGTGCCTGGACATGGTGGACAGCACGCAGGCCCTGCGCTGCTCGTTCGAAAAAGGGCGCAGCGTGCCGCTGCGCGCCGGCGCCTCTGCCAAATGTTTGCTGGCCCACGTGGCCGCGGCAACGCGCAACGCGATTCTGGACATGCACTACGGCGCAGGCACCCCCGAGCGCGATGCGGCGCAGACCGAGCTGGAAGGCATCGCCAAGGCGGGTTATGCCGTCAGCTCTGGCGAGGTGGATGCCGGTGTCTGGGGTGTCAGCGTGCCCGTGTTCGGCTCTCCCCGGCAGGCCGCCGGGGCCATCACCCTGATGGCCCCGATATTGCGAGCCCAAGGGCAGGAGGCCTCGCTTACCGGCATGGCCGTCGTTGCCGCAGCGCGCATCTCCCGCCAGCTCACTTCTCCCTGATTTCCCTCACCCCTTCCCAAGGAGCTTTCCCCATGAACCTTCGTCGCAACCTTCTTCTGGCCAGCCTGGCCGCCGCAGCTTTTTGCACCACGGGTGCGCAGGCGCAAGACAACGTGCTGCGTGTGGGCACTGATGCCACGTTTCCGCCCATGGAGTTTGTCGAGAACGGCAAGCGCACAGGCTTTGATATTGAGCTGGTCGAAGCGATTGCGAAGACCATGGGCAAGCAGGTTGAGTGGGTGGACATCGACTTCAAGGGCCTGATTCCCGGTCTGATTTCCAAGCGCTTTGACATGGCGGTATCGGCCATCTACATCACCGACGAGCGCAAGAAAGTGGTGGACTTCACCGATGCCTACTACGCCGGTGGCCTGGTGGTGATGGTGAAGGCCGACAACAAAACCATCAACAAATTGGCCGACCTGGATGGCAAGAAAGTCAGCGTGCAAGTGGGCACCAAGTCGGTGTCGTACCTGACCGAGAAGTTCCCCAAGGTGCAGCGTGTCGAGGTCGAAAAGAACCAGGAGATGTTCAACCTGGTGGATATTGGCCGTGCGGACGCCGCCGTGACCGGCAAACCTGCCGCGTTCCAGTATGTGCGTACCCGTCCTGGCCTGCGTGTGCTCGACGAGCAGCTCACCACCGAGGAATATGGCATGGCCCTGCGCAAGGACACGCCCGAGCTGACGAAGGCCGTCAACGGTGCCATCGCCAAGCTCAAGGCCGACGGCACCTACGCGGCCATCGTCAAGAAGTGGTTCAGCAACAGCGCTGCCAAGTAAGCAAGCCACTGACCAACTGACCGTTGCCGAACTGAGCCATGGAACTCGATTTTTCTCCTGTCTGGGCCGGGGTGCCACAGCTGCTGGCGGGTGCGCTGGTCACTGTGGAAATCACGGCCGCCTCGCTGCTGCTGGGCTGTGTCATGGGCCTTTTGGTAGGCATTGGCCGCCTGAATCCCAAGCGCCGTGTGGTCTATGCCCTGTGCACCGCGTATGTGGCCGCCATCCGTGGCACGCCGCTGCTGGTGCAGCTGTTCATCCTGTTCTTTGGCTTGCCACAGTTCGGCATCCTGCTGCCCGCCTTTGTGTGTGGTGTGATCGGCCTGGGCATCTACTCGGGCGCTTATGTGTCTGAGGTGGTGCGTGGCGCCATTCAGTCCATCGACAAGGGGCAGATGGAGGCCGCGCGCTCCATCGGCATGTCTTCGGGCCTGGCCATGCGCACTGTGGTGCTGCCGCAGGCCGTGGTACGCATGATTCCGCCGCTGGGCAATGAGTTCATCGCACTCATCAAGAACTCGGCGCTGGTGTCGCTGCTCACCATCCACGACCTGATGCACGAAGGGCAGAAGATCATCAGCGTGTCGTACCGCTCGCTGGAGGTGTATCTGGCGATTGCCGTGGTGTATTTCATCCTCACGGGCATCACCACGCTGGTGCTGCGTCGCATCGAGCTGCGCCTGCGCGCCGGAGGGATGGTGCAATGAAGAAGGACGCTGTGATGAATTCGGTGGATTCGGCCACGCAGCCCATCGTGCGCATTCGCGGACTGCGCAAGTCGTTTGGCACCCATGTGGTGCTGAATGGGATCGACTTTGACGTGCTGCCGTCGCAGGTGGTGGTGGTCATCGGGCCCAGTGGCTCGGGCAAGAGCACTTTCCTGCGCTGCTGCAATGGCCTGGAGCAGCCCGAGGGTGGCACGGTCGAGATCTGCGGCCGCACGCTGGTGCAGGATGGCCGCATGCTGCCCGACCATGACCTCAACGCCCTGCGCGAGGAGGTGGGCATGGTGTTCCAGTCGTTCAACCTGTTCCCGCATCTGTCGGTGCTCGACAACGTCACTTTAGGCCCGCGCAAGCTTCGGGGCCTCGCACGCAAGGAGGCCGAGGAGCGTGCTCAGGCCCTGCTGGCCAAAGTGGGCCTTGCGCACAAGGCTTCGGCCATGCCCGCGAGCCTGTCGGGCGGGCAAAAGCAGCGGGTGGCCATTGCCCGCGCGCTGGCCATGGAGCCGCGCGTGATGCTGTTCGACGAGCCCACGTCGGCGCTCGATCCTGAGCTGGTGGGCGAGGTGCTGCAGGTCATGAAGCTGCTGGCCAGCGAAGGCATGACGATGATGGTGGTCACGCACGAGATGGACTTTGCGCGCGAGGTAGGTGATGTGGTCGTGGTAATGGACGGCGGCGGCATCATCGAGGCTGGCGTGCCTGACGCTATCTTCACCAACCCCACGCAGGAGCGCACGCGTTCCTTCCTGCAAGCCGTGCTCACGCGCGCCTGATGCCCGAGGCTGGGCGCGGCATGGAGAACCACGGTCAACAACAATCAAGGAGACAACCAAGATGCCCCAGCCTTCATCTACCTTGGACACACCCTTGCATGCACGCTTTCAGCAACGCTTGCAGGAGCGCCTGACTGCAGACGACATTGCGCGTTTTGAGCGCGATGGCGCCATCTGCATCAAGCAGCTGCTCACGCCCGCAGAGGTGGCGCTGCTGCGCGATGGCATCGACGCCAATCTGGCCGCGCCAAGCCCGCGCGCCAAAGTGGCCAGCCGCCCCGATGACCCGGGCCGTTTCTTCGAGGACTTCTGCAACTGGCAGGACATCCCTCAGTTCGCCCGCTTTGTGCACGAGACGCCGCTCGCGCTGGCCGCGCAGCGCCTCATGCAGTCGCACACCGTAAGGCTTTACCACGACCATGTGCTGGTGAAGGAGCCGGGCACGCGCCAGAGGACGCCCTGGCACCAGGACCAGCCGTACTACAACATCGAAGGCCAGCAGAACGTGAGCATGTGGATTCCGGTGGACCCGGTGTCTCGCGCTGCGACGCTGGAGTTTGTGGCCGGTTCGCACAAGGGGCCGTGGCTTATGCCGCGCACCTTCATGGACAACCAGGCCAAATGGTTCCCCGAAGGCAGCCTGCAGGACCTGCCCAATGTCGAGGCCGACCGCGATGCCTTCCCCATCGTGGGTTGGGAGATCGAGCCCGGTGACGTGGTGTGTTTTCACATGCTCACGCTGCATGCCGCCGGTGGGGTGGAGGGCACCAACCGCCGCCGCGTGTTCTCGGTGCGCTTTCTGGGAGATGACGCGCGCCATGCGCCCCGACCGTGGAAGACCTCGCCCGAGTTCCCCGGCCTGGCGGATGAGTTGCCCGCTGGCGCAGAAATGGACCACCCGTTGTTCCCACTGCTGGTTTCGGGTATCGGGCAGACCACTGCAACATCCTGATGAGTACGACGACAACGATGGCAATGCACTTTTTTGACCTCGCCACCACCCCCAGCACGCCCTGGAAAAACGGCGGTGGCAGCACGCAGGAGCTGGCCTGCTGGCCGCCTGGTGCGGACATGAACAGCTTCGAGTGGCGCGTGAGCCTGGCCACGGTGGATCGGCCCGGGCCGTTCTCGGTCTTTCCGTCCATCGACCGGCAGATCATGCTGCTGGGGGGCGACGGCCTGCACCTGCGCAGCCTGGGCTGGGAGCACCGGCTGGAGCAGCGCTGGCAACCGTTTGCGTTCTCGGGCGATGACGCGGTGGATGGCGCCATGCTGGGCGGCACGTCCAAGGACTTCAACCTGATGCAACGGCGCGGCCTGTGGCACGGGCCGCTGCGGGTGGTGGGCGATGCGCAGTCGCCCGGCGACACGCCCGCAGGCCTGTGCCTGGTGCTGCAAGGCGATTGGCAATGGGTGGCACCGGGCGCCGGGCCGCGTGCGTTGGCCGCAGGGCAGGGCTTTTGGTGGGCGGGCGAGGGCGGTGCAACGCCGGGTCGACTGGAGCCGCTGCATGCGGGTGCCGCCGCCGACGCGCCCACGCTGGTCTGGATTGCCTTGCAGCCTGTTGTGGTGCAAAAAACTGAATAAAAATGGCCGTTTCCGCCTGATAGATAAGCACTTGTAGCTATCATTTATATAGCATTCAACACGGAGCCCCCGCGTGGGCAGGCAGATGCAACACATGGACAACCGCGGCCATCCCAACGAATGGCCCGCCAGCCGCAGCGCCGACGGCGTATGGCTGAACCTGAAACCCGCGCCCGGCCTGTGGATGGCTGATGTGCCTGTGCCCGAGGGGCAACTGGCCTGCGTGGCGGTGCAGGGTGGCCGCATGCAATGGGTGGGGCCTGAAGCATGTTTACCCGCTGCTTTCCAGACATTGCCGCGCCACGATGCGCGGGGTGCGCTTGCCACACCGGGCCTGGTGGATTGCCACACCCACCTGGTCTACGGCGGCCAGCGCGCCAATGAGTTCGCCATGCGTCTGGCCGGTGCCACGTATGAAGAGGTGGCCAAGGCGGGCGGGGGCATCGTGTCGTCCGTGAAGGCCACGCGTGCTGCGTCGGAAGACGAGCTCTTCGCCCTGGCCGCGCCGCGCCTCTCGGCCCTGCTGGCTGAGGGCGTGTGCGCCATCGAGATCAAATCCGGCTACGGTCTGGCGCTGGAACACGAGCGCAAGCAACTGCGCGTGGCCCGCCGCCTGGGCGAGGTGTATGGCGTGACGGTGCGTACCACCTTCCTCGGCGCGCACGCGTTGCCGCCGGAGTACGCTGGCCGTAGCCAAGCCTATGTCGATCTGGTCTGCAACGAGATGTTGCCCGCACTGGCCGCAGAAGGTCTGGTGGATGCCGTGGATGTGTTCTGTGAACGCATCGCTTTCACGCTGGCTGAGACGGAGCAGGTCTTTCAGGCTGCGCAAAAGCTCGGCATCCCCGTCAAGCTGCACGCCGAGCAGCTGTCGGACATGGGCGGATCGGCGCTGGCTGCGCGCTACGGTGCACTGTCGTGCGACCACATCGAACACCTGTCGGCCGACGGCATCGCCGCCATGAAGGCCGCTGGCACCGTGGCCGTGCTGCTGCCGGGCGCCTACTACACGCTGCGCGATACGCACCTGCCGCCCATTGCCGCACTGCGCGCAGCGGGCGTGCCCATGGCGGTATCCACCGACCACAACCCGGGCACCTCGCCCGCGCTCAGCCTGCTGCTTATGGCCAACATGGCCTGCACGCTGTTTCGCCTGACGGTGCCCGAGGCGCTGGCGGGCATCACCACCCATGCCGCGCGTGCGCTGGGCTTGCAAGATTCGCACGGTTTGATCGCATCAGGGCGGCCTGCCCATTTTGTGCTGTGGCCCGTGGGCGAAGCGGCTGAGCTGGCCTATTGGTTGGGCCACAAGCCTGCCTGCACCATCGTGCGGCAAGGGCGCATTCACGGAGTTTTGCCATGACGCAACAACTGTTTGCTGCTGACGCTTTACTGCCCTGCGGCTGGGCGCGCAACGTGCTGATCGAATGGGACGGGGCAGGGCGCATCACCCAGGTCACGCCAGGCTGCACCGCCCCTGTTGGGGTGGCGCAAGCGCCAGGGCCGCTTCTGCCCGGCATGCCCAACCTGCACTCGCATGCCTTCCAGCGCGCGTTCGCGGGGCTCACCGAATACCGGGGTCAGGCGCAAGACAGCTTCTGGAGCTGGCGCAACCTGATGTACCGCTTTGCTGCGCGCATCACGCCCGCATCGCTGGAGGCCATTGCGACCTGGCTGTATGTCGAGATGCTGGAAGCGGGCTACACCAGCGTGTGCGAGTTTCATTACGTGCACCACGACCACGATGGCACGCCGTATGCCGACGATGCCACGCTGTCGCTGGCCCTGCTGCGTGCGGCGCAGAGCGCGGGTATCGGCATCACGCTGCTGCCGGTGCTCTACCAAACCAGCGGCTTTGGTGCCAAGCCGCCCCGCGCTGACCAGGCACGCTTCATTCGCAGCACGGACAACATGCTCTCATTATTGGAGCGGCTCACGCCCGTAGCGAAAGCGATGGGGGCTGGTTTGGGTCTTGCTCCGCACTCGCTGCGGGCAGTGCCGCCCGAGAGCCTGACCGCCGCCGTGCAGGGGCTTGCCGCCCTTGATCCCCATGCGCCCATCCACATCCACATTGCTGAACAGACGCAGGAGGTGGATGACTGCCTGGCCTGGAGCGGCCAGCGCCCCGTGCAGTGGCTGCTCGACCATGCCCCGGTGGATGCACGCTGGTGCCTGGTGCATGCCACGCACATGACGCCGCAAGAGTACGCCGAAGCAGCCCGCGCGGGTGCCGTGGCAGGCATCTGCCCCACGACGGAGGCCAATCTCGGCGACGGCATATTCAACATGCCGCTGTGGCTGCAGCACGGCGGCCTTTGGGGCGTGGGCTCGGACAGCCATGCCTGCGTGAACGCGGCGGAGGAGC
>NZ_QAIH01000037.1 GCF_003060895.1 Acidovorax sp. HMWF029
GGCGATGGGACTCAAAACCTGTACGGCGCAGCAGGCGCTCCACCCCCAGTGGAGAAACCGTGACCATGCGCTGGGCCCCGTGTGCCATAGCACAACGGCTGGCCGCCTGCAGCAGGCCGGTGGTGATGGGTGAGGAGAACTGGTCAAGCGCAGAGCCCGTGGGCCCCGAGAAATCCATCGCTGCAAAGCGGGATAGCTCCCACACCTCCGGTGCCTCGGGGGCTGGACCGCCATTGAGCAGCTGCGGGAACACCTCGGCCAGCAGGTAGGGGCGGGTGGTGGGCAGCAGCCGGGCGGTGCCGATGACTTCGCCATCTTCGTTCTGGGCGATGACATAGACGGTGTCGTCCCGGTCGAATTGGTCAAGTTCCAGGGCATCGCGGCAGTGCAGCTGCCAGCCCAGTTTTTCCACAAAAACGCGGTGCCGGTACCGGGCCATGCGGGTCATCAGCGGCGGATGCAGTTCCGCAGGGCAGCCAGAGGTGATGCGCATCGGATATTCCCTCATGAGTTTTGCCCATTAGAAGATCACCTGAAAATCTTTGTAACTACCAACTCTGGTAGGTGCCGGCTGGCATGACCCTTGTCAAAATCAACTCGCCAAAGGGCTTCAATGTCGCCAGAATGTGCAAAAACGTAACGGTTGTTGACGACGCGTCATTCGCATGCGAGTGGTCAGTCTCTGTGGGGTGGTGCTCGAAACAGGAGTCCTATGACAAGCTGGCAAGAGGATCTTTTGGGGGTGATGGACTGTGCCCAGTCTGAGCAAGAGGTTTTTTGCAAAATCGAGCTTGCTGCGCATGTCCTTGGGTTTGACTACTGCGCCTATGGCTTGCGGGTGCCCATGCCTTTGTCCAACCCAAAGACCATTTTCTTGAACAACTATCCGCCGACGTGGCAGGAGCGGTATGTGCGGCAGAGCTATGTGCAGGTAGACCCCACGGTGCAACATGGGTGTCGCAAGCACACTCCGCTGGTCTGGTCGGATGACGTGTTTGCATCGGCCCAGGATTTCTGGGAAGACGCGCGCTCGTTTGGCCTGCGATTTGGATGGGCGCAATCGTGCATTGATGGAGGGGGGGTGCGCGGCATGCTGACGCTGGCGCGTTCGTCCGAGGCCCTGACATCCGATGAGATCGCACTTAACGAGATGAAGATGCGCTGGCTGGCGCACATTGCGCACCTTATCTTGTCGCGTATCTTCACAACACGCCAGGCCGAAGAGATGCAGCCGCATCTGACAGCCAGAGAAATCGAGGTGCTCAAATGGACTGCCGACGGCAAGACCTCTGCCGACATTTCCTCGCTGCTGGATGTGTCGGAAAACACTGTGAACTTCCACGTCAAGAATGCCGTGACCAAATTGCAAACTACCAACAAGACGGCTGCCACCGTACGCGCCGCCATGCTGGGATTGCTGGGCTGATGCGGCCTGCTTGGGGCGTTGCGGGCACCTACGAATGCGCCACCCTGGGATGGGCAGCAATCGGGGCGATTGGTGGAGGGCGAGTGTGAACGCCGTGCAGGTATCGCCGGATGGCTTGCTGCGACTGTCGATTGACGAGTTGCTGTCGCTGCCTATTCACCACCTGATGTCGGCAGTAGACCTGGACGTGGTGGGGCCGCGCACGGCGGTATGCGGGTGCGAGACAACCATCAGTGGTTACACAGAATGGGTGAGCGCGTCCTGCCCGGTGGTTTCCATCGGCTGGGACTGGCACATCAGTCCATGGACGGCACAGCGGCCCTTTGTCTGGGCGCGGCTGGGCCAACCCCGCAGCAACGTGATGCTGGTGTATTCCACAGGCAACGACACAGGGTGGCGCAAGAACCTTGAGCTGCTGTCAACGGTGGTGGACGCTTTACCTTGGCAGGAGCAGTTGAGCCATTCGGTCACTGCGTTGCTGAGAAGTCACTGAACACAATTGCTATCAAAAACGTAGCAAACAATGAGGCCCATCAGGCGGTGAGTGGCAAAAAGGCTTCAAAATTCCGCCGCCATCTCCCATCGCATGGGCTGCCCGGTGGTCGGGTGGGCCAGCGCAAGTTCTGCTGCATGGAGCAACAGCCGTGGGTGCGCGGCTTGCGTGGCAGCATCCGCGTACAACGTGTCTCCCAGAATCGGATGGCCCATGGCGGCCATGTGTACGCGTAGCTGATGTGTGCGTCCAGTAACGGGTTCAAGCTCGACACGGGTGGTTTTGGCCGCTGCGTCGTATGCCAGCGCGCGCCAGCGGGTGTGACTTGGTTTGCCGTGCACAGCATCAATAACGCGCAAGGGGCGGCGTTCCCAGTCGGCGGCGATGGGCAGGTGGACGTCGTTCCAGGTGTTGGCAGAGGCTTCCATCAGACCCTCCACAATCGCGACATAGCGTTTGTGAATCTGCCGCTGTTCGAATGCCAGGCTCAGGCGCCGTTGGGCACTGGCATGCCGAGCCATCAGCACCAGACCCGAAGTGGCTTGGTCTAGTCGATGCACGATGAGTGCGCCCGGCCAGTACGACTGGGCGCGTGCGCTCAAACAGTCCTGTTTGTCGATGCCGCGCCCTGGCACGCACAGCAGGCCTGGGGGCTTGTACAGCACCAGCAAGTCAGCGTCCTCGTATAGCGCCACCGGGGCGAGGGGGGCTTGAGCGTTTGCGGTGCACTCGGCGTTGTTGGCCCCAGCCGATGTCCTGTGCACCCAGTATTCAGCAGGAGCGCTGGCTTCAGCCTGCAGCATGGTTGTCGCCCCCCACCAGACGCTGAACGGTGGCGCAAAGCTCTTCCACGTCGTTGGGCTTATGGATCAACGCCTGTGCGCCTTCGAGCAGCGCAGCCTGTTCGATCTCGGCCGTGACATAGCCCGAGGCCAGGGCCACTGGAAGGTCCGGACGGATCATGCGGGCCTCGCGCACCAGGTCAACGCCGCAGAAGCCCGGCATGTTGTAGTCGGTTACCAGCAGGTCATAGCGGTGGGGTGCCTCGCGCAGAGCGGCTGTGGCTTCGTGGGGGTCGGTAAAGCCGCTTACCTCGTAGCCTCGACGGCGCAGCAGGCGCTGTACCAGGAAGACCAGGGCCTGGTCGTCGTCCACATACATGACATGAGGCTTGTGGCGCGGCGTGGGAGCTTCAGTGGTGGCGGTGGCGGTGGCGGGCAGCGGGGCTGGCGCAACCGGCGAAGCGGCAGGTGGGGAG
>NZ_QAIH01000321.1:0-432 GCF_003060895.1 Acidovorax sp. HMWF029
GCCGGGGCCATCATCCTCCACCTCGACATAGGCACGCGGCGGGCCGCTGCGGCCCTGGCGCAGTCCACAGCGGATGGTGACCACACCGCCCGGTGGCGTGTATTTGATGGCGTTGTCAACCAGGTTGGACAGCAGCTCACGCAGCAGCCAGCCATGGCCGGTGACATGCACCAACTGCACGTCCAGCCCCAGATCCAGCCCCTTGCCCGTCGCCGCATCCAGAAAGTTTTCCAACAGGGATTCGCACAAGTCCTTCAGGTCCACCCGCTGCGGCGGCTGTGCATCGAGGCTGCGCGCATCGGCGCGGGACAGTGCCAACAGCTGGTGCGCCAGCTGCGAGGTACGGCGCGTAGCGTTGCGCAGCTTCTCGATTTGATCCGCTCCTAAAACAATAGCACCCTGCGCCTTCTCCTCGCGCGCAAACGGCATTTT
>NZ_QAIH01000321.1:462-17742 GCF_003060895.1 Acidovorax sp. HMWF029
AGTCGCGCGGCGAGCGGCGTTCAACCGCCTCGGCCAGGCCCACCAGGGGCTTGAAGGCTTGCCGCACCGCCCAGTGGATGGCAAATCCAGCCGCCAGCAACAGCACCAAGTTGGGCAACAACACCCTGAGCAGCAGTTGCTGGGCCCATTTCTGGCGCGGGTCAGACCCATCGGCCAAGGCAACCACCAGCTCGCCTGCGCCCGTGCGACCACGCTGCACGGCCACCCGGTAGGTCACGCCGCCAAACTCCACACTGTGGAACTCGGGAGCCTGCGTGGTGGGCACCGCCCCATGCACCCAGCCATCCCCCAGCAGCAACCGCCCCGACGTGTCGCGCACGCTGTACGCGGAAAACCCTGCGTTCTGGCGCAGGAAGTCCTCAATCGGCGGCGCCAGCAGCAGCAAGGGTGAGGCGTTGTCACGAATGGCCGGCGCCAGCACCGAGTCGGCCAGCGCTGGCAGCAGGCGCACCAGTCGCTGGTCGTGCTGGACAGCAGCCTCATCGGCCGAACGGTAGTCCAGCCAGACTGCCACCAGCGCCAGCACACACAAGGGCAGCACCAGCATCAGCAGCAGCCGGGTCCGCAGGTCGGACGTCATGGCGCGCAAACCGGGCCGCTTTGGGGAAAAGATCCGAAGCAGCATGGCAGGTGGCAGAGTAGAAGGGGGCCGGGGCCGATGCCCCGTCAGGAGTTCTGGAGTTCCAGCCGGTAGCCGAACCCTCGGATCGACCGCAGCGCCACGCCATGGGGCTCCAGCTTGCCACGCAGGCGGGAGACATAGACCTCAACAGCGTTGGGCGTGATCTCCTTGTCCCACCCCGTCAACGCCTGCAAGAGCTTGTCTTTGCTGGCAGGTTTGGGGGCATTGATAAGCAGGTACTCCAGCACTGTCCACTCGCGCGGCCCCAGCTCGACCACCTGCTCGCCCGCGTCGCTGCGAATGCTCGCGCGGCGCCCGGCGGTGTCCAGCTCCAGCGGCCCGAAACTCAGCACCGCCGTGGTGGCCGCCTGTGAGCGGCGCAGAAGGGCCCGCAGGCGCGCCAGCAATTCGGGCAGCTCGAAGGGCTTGACCATGTAGTCGTCGGCACCCAGGTCCAGCCCCTGCACGCGGTCATGCAATGCATCACGCGCCGTGAGGATAAGCACCGGCATGGCCGGGCTGGCCATGTCCGGGCGCCGCAAGCGGCGCGTTAGCTCCAGGCCATCCATAGCGGGCAAGCCAATGTCGATAATGGCAGCGTCGAACGACTCTGTGCGCAACACCTCTTCAGCGCGCTCACCACTGCCAACCCAATCTACGGCATACCCAGCATCGGTCAGCCCCAGCTTTATGCCGCTGGCCACCATCACATCGTCTTCGACCAATAGCAAGCGCATGGCAGACCGCAGAAGTGTCAAAAATCAGTGCGACCGTATCATCGTGCCGTAGGCCTGCTCGGTCAGGATCTCCAGCAGCATGGCATGGGGCACCCGGCCATCGATGATGTGCACGGCGTTGACGCCCGCCTTGGCGGCATCCAGTGCCCCGGCGATCTTGGGCAGCATGCCGCCAGAAATCGTGCCGTCAGCGAACAACTCGTCAATGCGGCGGGCCGTCAGGTCGGTCAGCAGGTTGCCCGCCTTGTCCAACACGCCCGGGGTGTTGGTGAGCAGCACCAGCTTCTCGGCCTTGAGCACCTCGGCCAGCTTGCTGGCCACCACGTCGGCGTTGATGTTGTAGCTCTCGTTGTTCTCGCCAAAGCCGATGGGGCTGATGACGGGGATGAAGGCATCGTCCTGCAGCGCTTTCACCACGCTCGGGTCGATGGAGACGATATCACCCACCTGACCCACGTCGTGCTCAATCGCGGGGTTCTTGTTGTCCACCATCTTGAGCTTCTGGGCACGGATCATGCCGCCGTCGCGGCCCGTCAGGCCCACAGCCTTGCCGCCCGCCTGGTTGATCAAGCCCACGATGTCCTGCTGCACCTCCCCCGCCAGCACCCACTCAACCACTTCCATGGTCTCGGCATCGGTCACGCGCATGCCCTGGATGAATTCGCCCTTCTTACCCAGGCGGTTCAGGGCTGTCTCGATCTGCGGGCCACCTCCGTGTACCACCACGGGGTTCATGCCCACCAGCTTGAGCAACACCACGTCTTCGGCAAAGTCTGCCTGAAGTGCCGGGTCGGTCATGGCGTTGCCGCCGTATTTGATGACCATGGTCTTGCCATGGAACTTGCGGATGTAAGGCAGCGCCTGGGCCAGAATTTCAGCCTTGTCGCGCGGGGCAATCGAAAGAAGGTCGGTCATGGAGGCGGGCCGTCCGGAAGTAGAAAACAGTAAGGCTTAAATTGTGCCGCATTCGCAGGACGTACAGGCGCCCGCCAGTTTTTCAGCGCCCCAACACCGCAGCGCCGTGGCTACTAGGCACTGTCACCTGGGGCCCAAGTCACTGCGCCGCTCAGTGGCGCAACCAATGCGGCACCTTGAAGCGCACGATGGCTAGGTAGGCCATCACATAACTGACGACGAACAGCCCACAAAATGCCATGAGCAGCAGCGTGTTGTTCCAGAACAGCACGGCAGGCACAACCGTCAGCAGGGTAAAACCCCACAGGTAGGGCGAAGTGCGGTTGTTGCGCATCAGCATACGGCGCGACTCATCGTCGTGGAAAACCCCGCGCACAATGCGGCGGTAGATCAATTGGTGGAAATGCAGGGCATCGGCCACCCCCGGCGAAACCCCCCGCACCGCCTTGCGGTAAATCGAGAAAACCGTCTCCCAGACGGGGTAGATCAACAGCAACATGGGAAACCACGGCGAGACATCCGCATTGCGCTGCACCAGGGAGATACTGGCCATGGCAATCACCACGCCCCATACATAGGCCCCACCATCCCCCGCAAACAGCATGCCCCGCGGGTAGTTCCAGACCAGGAACCCACCCGTGGCCGCCGCCGTGGACACCAGCAGCGCCGCCAGCGCCCGATCCCCCACCTGCAGGGCCACATGGGCCAGCGCCAGACAGACAATCAGTGCCACCATGCCCGCCAGGCCGTTGTAGCCATCGATGATGTTGAAGGCATGGGGCAGACCGGCAACGGCCAGCACCACAATGGCGACACCCAACCAAGGGGCAGCGGCCAGCACAGCATCCAGCCAGGGCCAACCCATGCGGGGAAGTGTCAGATTCAGCAAGACAACAGCCAGTACACCCGATGCACTGGTGAGCATCAGGCGGTAACGGACCGAAAGGCGCTGGGTCATGTCTTCAGCAATCCCCCCCACCGCAGCGGGCAGCAACACCGCCAGCCATCCCCAAACCCAGGCCCCAAGCCTTAGCGAGCCGGGATCGCCCCACTGCACTGACTGCAACACACCCAGGCTCCATCCACAACCGATGCCCAGAAGCAGCGCAGCTCCGCCCAAACGTGGGACATCCCCAAAGTGAAAGCGCTGCGGCATGCCATTGCCGTATGCGGAAGCGTGGCTGCGCATCCACCGCACGATCAACCCGGCCGCCAGCGCAACCACCACAAAAGCCACTAGAGACAACCAAATCATGAGCGGCCGATGGTACCCGTGCTTGCCGGCCCGGCCCGTAACAAAAGGCGCGCCTTCGCATAAACCGGCGAACTCCACAGCCTCAACAGGCTGCGCACATGCCACCGCAAATGACTCCACCGCCTGTGACTGGCACGCTGCCCAGCATGCACCACACGCACTGGCACCCGCACCAAAGTGCGCCCCAGCAAACGGATGCGCAGGCAAAGATCCACATCTTCACAATACATGAAATAGGCCTCATCGAATCCACCGACCGCTTGCCATACGGGTTGCGGGAGCACCATGCAGGCGGCATTCACCCAATCGACCTGGCTCTCGCCGCGCCCCAGAAGGCGGCGCCGCAAAAGCGCCCAAGGGGTAGGCAATTCGCGCTCGCTGTCTTGCAGCCGCCCCTTCTCATCCAGTTGTACCGGGTAAGCACAACCAGCCCCTGGCTGCCATACAGCTTGCACAAGAAGCGCAAAGGGATCCCCAGCGCCAAGCCCGACATCAGGATTGAGCACACAGACTGCGGACTCCTCAGCCCCCGCCAAAGCCCGGTTGTGGTTGGCACCAAATCCGGCAGGCACTGCATTTTTGACAATTTGAAACACAAACGGCCACCCGTCGGCTGGGGCTTCGGGCTCAGCCTCAGGCAAATTTTGCGTCAGCACCACACGCCCGACTGTCTCCGCAGACAGCCGTGCCAAATCGTTCAGCAAGGCCTGGACCAGCGGCCCATGACCATGGCTGACCACTGAAACTACAAGACCGCACCGTGAGATTGAGGAGACGTTCATCAAGGCGCTATTGTCCCAGTTCTAGCACCGCCCCTGTTAAGTGCACTCGCCCCACCGTCATAATCCCCGGATGACGCATTCAACGGAAGATTTGCACGTTTATCTGCGCAGTATCACAGCGGGCGAACGCACTTCGCTGTCGGTATTGGCCAGTCTGATTCACAACAATGCAACGGTGCTGGACCTGGGCTGCGGCAGTGGCGCACTGGGACGGCACCTCACCGAAACGCAGAATTGCACGGTGGACGGCGTCACTCTCAGTGAAGCGGAAGCCGCCCTGGCCAAGCCCTACTACCGCCGTTTGGTAGTGGACAACCTAGAGTCATGCGACTTGATTGCTACTTTCGAAGGCCAGCAATACGATTACATTGTGTGCGCGGACGTACTGGAGCACCTGAGTCGCCCCGAAAAGGTCTTGGATGCTTGCCGCAAACTGCTTGAACCCAGCGGAAAACTGCTCATTTCTGTCCCCAATGCAGGGTACAGCGGCCTCGTGGCCGAGTTGCTGGAGGGGGAGTTTCGGTATCGAGAGGAAGGGCTGCTTGACCGCACGCACCTACGTTTCTTCACCCGCAAATCTCTGAAGCGTTTTCTCAGCGAGTACCGCTGGGCCGCGGACTCCATCGACACCATCGTCCGGGAGCTCCCAGAATCGGAGTTCGATGTCGCTTTTGACCGCCTGCCTCCCTCGGTAGCGCGACACCTACTGGGCATCCCCGATGCACTAACCTACCAGTTCATCTGTGTCACCCACCCAACAGCCGAGGCGATACACACGATGGCGCCCGCTGCGCCCTCCGAAACGCCTGCTCAGGCCCTATTTACGACCCAACTTTATCTTGGTTATGCGGGTCGATACGACGAGACCCACAAGCTAACGGCATCGGGGGTCATTGGCCTGGAGCGCCAAACCCTTTGCTTCGATCTACCCAGCTCAGAAACACCCGTCACTCACCTGCGCCTGGATCCTGCCGATCGCCCAGGTTTCGTCCACCTGTACCGACTGACATTGCGCACAGCGCAAGGAAACGTTTTGTGGCAATGGGCGACCAACTCCGGGTCGCGATCACTTTTGGCCGCCACGCCCCACAATCAGATTGTCTGGCACGCCCCACTACCCGCTGCGTCCGGCGCCACACTATTGCTACTTGCCGGGGACGAGCCCTGGTTTGAACTGCCCATTCCCACCGAAGTCCTCGCCAACAGCCCACAAGACAGCACCAAGCTAGAAGTCGAAATGGGTTGGCCCATGTCGGCAGACTATGTCGCTTTGTCTGGCACGGTGCTTCCACTGCATGACCGCATCGCTCAGCTGGAAACCAACTGCCGTGACACTGCGAGCAGGCTGAATCAAACGCAGACAGACCTAGCTGCCACACAAAACCGCAACCAGATCCTGGAAGAAGCCAGCCAGGCCGCATCCCGGCAGCGTGCCACTTGGCAGCAAGAAGCCACTCGACTTCGCAGCGACTTGGACGAACTGGCCCAGCACCTACGCAACATCGAAACCTCTACCGTGTTCCGCGCCACCCGCCCCATTGTTCACGCCAAGATGCGCCTGGACCGACTCCTGGGCCGAGGCCCCAAGGCAGCCCAATCAGCCAAGCCTGCCCATCAACCCACACCCACCGCGCCCTCCCGGCACCCTGTGGACATCATTGTTCCCGTGTACCGCGGCCTGGCTGACACCCGGTTGTGCATTGAATCTGTGCTGGCCAGCACCAACCAGTGCGCCTGGCGTCTGATTGTCATCAACGATGCCAGCCCTGAACCCGAGGTCACGGATTGGCTTCGCGAGCGCGCGGCACAAGATCACCGCATCACCCTGCTGGAAAACACCGAAAACCTGGGTTTTGTCGGCACGGTGAACCGGGGCATGGGGCTGAGCGATAGCAACGACGTACTGCTTCTCAACAGCGACACCGAAGTCGCCAATGACTGGCTGGACCGCATACGCCGCGCCGCTTATGGCGATAGCAAGGTAGCTTCGGTCACTCCATTTTCAAACAACGCCACCATCTGTAGCTATCCCCGATTCTGCAAGGACAACAACCTGCCAGCCGGCTACGACACTGCACGGCTGGATGCCCTGTGTGCCCAGACCAACCCCGGTGCGGTTGTGGACGTGCCCACAGGCGTAGGTTTTTGCATGTACATCCGGCGCGATTGCCTCGCGCAAGTCGGCCTTTTTGACACCGAGAACTTCGGCAAAGGCTACGGCGAAGAAAACGACTTCTGCCAGCGAGCGGCAGAGGCGGGCTGGCGCAACCTGCACCTGCTCGACACCTTTGTGCTGCACACTGGTGGAGTGAGTTTTGGCGACAGCAAGAGCCCCCGCGAACGCGCGGCCATGGAAACACTGCGCCGCCTGCACCCCCGCTACGAACGGGATGTGATGGCTTTTGTGAAGGCCGATCCTGCGCAGCCTTACCGACTGGCACTTGACATTGCCCGCATGCGCCAAACTCACTTGCCTATAGTTCTAGCAGTGCTGCACGACCGCGCGGGCGGCACTGTACGCCATGTGAGGGAATTGGCGACACACATGGGTGAGCAAGCCCTTTTTCTCACACTCACTCCCGCGCCTGATCAGTCTGTTCGATTGCAATGGGCCGACGAGTCCGAAGGCTTTCTACTGCAATTCAGCTTAACAAAACAATCTGCCGAGTTCCTTGATGCCATGCGCTGGCTGGGAGTGGCTCATATCCACTACCACCATCTGCTCGGACATGATGAGAGCATCCTAGACCTGCCCCACCAGTTGGGCGTGCAGTATGACTTCACCGCGCATGATTTCTACAGCTACTGCGCGCACATTTCCCTGACCGGTCTAGACAATCGCTACGCCGGAGACGCAGCCCCCGGCCAATGCCAATGCTGCCGCCCCGAGAGTGCAGCCCCACAGGCTGGCACTATTGGCCAATGGCGCCACCGTAACGTCCATTTCCTGACAGCTGCTCGCTACGTGCTCGCCCCCAGTCATGATACAGCCCGGCGAATTTCGGGATTCGCGCCGGGTGCTCGACTGCTCGTAGTCCCCCATACGGATATCAGCACCACGGCTCCCCTGCCAACACCATCACCCCAGGTACGCGCGGATGGATTTGTACTCAAGGTCGTCGTGCTCGGTGCCCTAAGCGCAATCAAGGGCGCTGATCTGCTGGAATCCGTCGCCATCGAAGCCGCCCGCCGCAATGCCCCCATCGAATTTCACCTGCTCGGCTATGGCTATCGCCACCTGCAAACACAACCGCGCGCCCACCTGACGGTACATGGCGCCTACGAAGACAAGGATCTGGCACACCTGCTGGCTTGGCTAAGGCCCGATTTGGCATGGTTTCCAGCGCAATGGCCTGAAACGTACAGCTACACCCTGAGTGCTTGCCTCGAAGCCGGCCTCCCTGCCGTGGCACCAGACCTGGGTGCATTTGCCGAGCGCCTCCATGAGCGCAGCTGGAGCTGGGTGGAGCGCTGGAATCAGACCCCAGCGGAATGGCTAGATACCTTCCTGCGCATGCGCGAACAAAACTTTGCAAACGCCCAACCTCCGGCGGCTCTGGCCCTTCCCGCGCCACTGGCCCATGCCGTGCAGGCGGCCAAGTCATCGGACGCGATGTGGCACTACAAGGATAACTACCTGCAAGGCATCACCCCCCCTCAATCCACGGCGGCTTTGACGCTGGAGTTTCTAGAGGCGCACCGCGCACCGGTTGCGTCCGGCGAAGGCGCTCGCTCGCTCTTGCTATCTGGCGTTGTCCGCCTGCGCTCTCACCAGCTTCTGAGGGGTGTTGCCAAGCAAATACCCCAGCATTGGCAGACTCGGATCAAGAACTGGCTAAGTGCATAAAGCGCGGCAGGTCAGCCCTCTATTCCCCACCGCCCAAGGAGACGAGGGTTAGAAGCCCGAAAGATCAATAGCAGGCGCAACGCCTGAATCAGACGCCTAGTGCTATTTCATTGATAGCATTTGGCGCGTTTTTGTTTATCACAAAGCTCCATTCTTCGAGCTACGCATGCGCGGCCCACATTTCCCTGTTCCGCCTCTGTCAGCCTAAAACAGGGATAGCTGCGTACATCAATCAGGCCTTACCACGGCCAAACACACGAACATGCAAGGTAGCAATACAAGTTCTTCATTTGCCTAGAAGAAGGAACACCTCGTTGTTCAGCAACAGCTCATCGGGGTACCTGCCGCGTAGGCCCGGGGGTATTTCAATGTCCACGTGCCGACGCTCCTGCCGGACCACGTGAAACCCGGCCTCCACAGTCAACGCTACCAACTCATCGGCGGTCAATCGGTTGAGAGCGCGGTACTCGTTGAAGACAAACTTCTTATACCCATCCACGCCGAAGTCAGCGAAGCCGAAATCCACCTCCGACGCATCCATGGGCCCCACGTGCTCCTGAATCACCTTCCACAGCGACTCTTCACTGGCCAGCAGATGATGCCAAGGCACATCATCGTAGCGGCGCAGGTGTGACCCAAAGGGAGAGTAGAACAACGGCTCGATCTGAATGAAGAAGTACCCTCCTGGGCGCAGGCAGGCGTACAAATCTGCAAATATGGGGGCGAGCTGGTCGCACTGCACATGCTCAAAGGTAGACCAGCTCATGATGCCGTCAACCAAAGGGCGCTTGCCGGCCAGGGGAGCACCAGGAGTGATGGTTTCGAAGGTCAGCGCCGACGGAACACGCCGCATGCCCAGTTGCTCCTTTGCAATGCGGGGCAGCTTTGCGTATTCGCGGCGGATATCCACTCCGTGGATATCTGTTGCTCCGTAGCGCAACACCAAAGACAAATCGGTGATGCCATCACCGCAGCCAAAGTTCAGAAACCGGGAAGTGTGCACATCAAGCACGCTCCCCACCCAGTGATAGACCACATCGGCAGCGTACTCAAAATGCGCCCGAAACCATTCATCACTGATTTTCTCTACGTCCCAAGGAGACAACCCCCACACCCGCTCTTGCAGCTTCAGCCACCAGTTGCTGTTCATCGCATCTCCAGAGGTCGCGTTTCCATTACTAGTCCAGCCCAACAAAACTGAGGCGCACAAGCCCCTGACGAGCAGCATGTATGCTCATTCGCCATCAGGGTTTGCGCACCACGTAGGCGTCCTGGTGGTTCCAGAAGTGCACAGGGGCTTTGTGCACCAGCTTGTCGGCCCCCATGGTTTCGGCAATACGTGCCAGAACGAAGGCTTCGGAAGTGAAGGTGGTTCCATACTCCTGCCCATCAATCGCCGTCGATTCGCTCGACGCCGCGAAAAAGAAGCCTTCACTGTCCAGCTTTACCTGGTCAAAGTTGGCAGCCTTGATGCCGTGGGTGCTGAACACCAGAAGCCCACCAGGAGCCACAGCTTCGTACAAGACCTTGAGCCACCGCGACCAGGTGGAGCGCGGCAAGTGGCTGAAGAGGGACAACACGAAGACCAGGTCATAGCGGCCAGGCCACTGCACGGCCTCCGGGACACTAGCCGACAGGAACCCGTCCACACCAAAAGCGCTACGCGAAAAGCTCACAGCGCCAGGCACCACATCAGATACCACCACGCGTGCGGAGCCCAGTGCTTTGGCAAGATGGCGGGTGAATCTGCCATGGCCACTTGCAAACTCAAGCACTCGGCCCGTTTTGAGCAGTGGCTGGTCCACGGCTTCCAGCAACAGCATCAACTCAGACAATGTCCGCCATCCATCCGCCAAATAGTCGCGCAGGGGGTTCTTGCTCGAATGATGCCCAGCAAAAAAACCGAAGATATCGTCTTCGGCACAAATGGTGCAATCCAGCCCCATCACATTCGAGAACGAGCCAATAAGGTCATTGTCCTCAATCAGCGCATGTGCCGCCAGCAGCACATCGCGCTCGTCTCGAGCCCTGGCCAGTACCTGAGCGGCACCGGCGCGGTCGCCTCGCAAAAGCAGCTCTCGCCCCTCCTCCAGCAATCGCTGGCCTGGGGTTGCATCGCAGGAGGATGATGTAGTCATAGGTCGTCAGATGGTCGAATCGATCAAAGCCCTCCATTATCGGAGCGCTGTCGGCTACAGGGCTGGCACAGAACACGCCAAGCGGGCATAAGGCCAGAGCTTTAGGGTGCCCAGAAACTCTTCGTTACTATTCAGCCCCCGCCAGTAGCCTCTACCGAGTTCTAACTCCAGTGATGCGGAAGCCGCACCAAACCCGGCAGGGGCTTCGGAAAGATGAACCGGAAGTGCAAGAACTGAAACCACTCGTCGTACACGGCCAGCCCCGTCTCATCAAACAGGAAGGCACTGATCACATAGTCGCCACTGTGCAACGGCAGGTCGGGAAACGTCAGCACCGACTGCCACACTCCATCCTCCAGCTGCATGGGCGCCGCACCATCTTCATGCGTGGCCAGAGAGGTAATGCCAACTCCCTTGGATTGCTCAATCATGAAGCCTATGTGGGGCCGCTCTGTACCGCGCCCTCGGGCCCGGATGGTCACAATCAGGTCTTGCCCCTGCAGCACTGGTGGTTGCCCTTCCATCGCGTGCTCAAGCCGCGCCACATCCACAGACAGAATGCAGGCACCGCCTCCGGCAGCCTCAACGGGCTTCGTGTGTTGCACGGCAGCGTGCTGCGGTGCTTCGCGGCCTTCAGGCTGCGCCAGGCCTTTGTCGCCTACCGATGCAGGTAGGTCTTCGCTGTCGGAGCTGCTACCCCCGGATGCTGAGGCCTCGCGCTCCCGGGTGTAAACGTCATAGGCGGCCAGCACCGCCTCCGTGTCACCAAACTGCGCCACCCGTCCGCCCTTGAGCCACAGCGCACGGTCGCAGAGGTGCCGAATGTGGTACGGGCTGTGTGAACAAAACAAAATGGTGCAGCCGTTGTTACGAAATGCGGTGATGCGCTCAACACACTTTTTCTGAAAGTTCTGGTCGCCGACCGCGAGCGCCTCGTCGATGATCAATACGTCGGGTTGAACGGCTGTGACCAACGCAAAGGCCAGGCGCACCGTCATGCCCGAGGAGTAAGTCTTTACAGGCCTGTCCAGCGCCTCGCCCAACTCACAAAATGCAATGATCCCCGGCTCCAGCCGGGCCATTTCATCTCGGTTGATACCAATCAGGCTACCGGCAAAATACAGATTGTCACGCCCACTGAAATCAGGGTGAAAGCCCGCGCCCAATTCCAAGATGGCGGTGACACGCCCCACGCGGACAATGCGCCCATGGCTAGGCTGCAATGTACCCGCCAATAGCTTGAGCAAGGTGCTTTTGCCCGCCCCGTTGTCGCCAATCACGCCAATGCACTCACCGCGCTGAAGTTCGAACGACACATCGTTCAGGGCCCAATGGCTGCGGTGCGTGGCCTTGCCGGTAACAAGGGCTCGCAGACGCGCACGCGGCGTGGGGTACAACTTGTACTCTTTGCCCACCCCCTGCACACTCAGTACAGTGGCAGCAGCGCCACCGCCAGTCCGCCCTTGTTGCTGACGCTCATCGAATGCTGTCATAGCCACCGTCATAGCCAATCCACCAACTGGTCACGGCTGCGCTTGACCACCACGTTCAGCAGCAGTGCCACAACCAGCAGCCAGGCCGAAGACACCCACCACACGCTCGCAGGCGGCCAGACCCCCTGCAGCAATATCTGCTGGTAACCCTGCACCAGCGCCGTCATGGGATTGACCCAAAGCACCCAGCGCCATGCCTCTGGAAAAAGGCTGAGCGGAAACAGAATAGGCGACAGGTAAATCCCGACCGACAGTAAGAACCCCACCAGTTGCACGGTGTCCCGCAGGGCAGCCGCCAGCACCGCAAGCAAGTAACCCAGAAGAAAGCACAACAGCAACTGCAACCCCAACAAGGGGACAAAGCTCAGAACAGCTGCATTGAAATGGTGTAGCGGGGCATAGATCAACACCACAAGCGCCAGCAAAGGGCCGTAGATCAAACCACTGGCCAGTACAGCGCGAGCCGTAAACAATACGGGCGGCAAAGGGTTCTTCTGCAACAGCCCGCCCGCCTCAATCAGGCTGTTCATGCCCCGCGACACGGCGTCGCAGAAGGCCATCCACGGCAGCGCGCCCACGATAAGGAAAGTGCCCACAGCATGCGACGGAGCCCCCACCCCCAAGCGCATGGAGAAAACAACGTCGAATACCAGGTAGTACGCAGCCACCGTCAGCAGAGGTTGTAGGTAGGGCCACAGCACTCCCGCAGCCGTGCCCGAGTGGCGGGCCGCGAGTTCGCGTCGGGTCAGCACCCAGACCAGTGCGCGTGCTCGCCAAAGGGCCCGCATTTCATTCAACAAGATCAGCATGGTGCCGAAACAGACTCGCTACGAAGCAAAAAACCCGCTCAACGCGGGGTGGGTAAGGTCTTGGCCGAGATGGGCGCAATGGCGCCACACCTCAGCTGCATCAAGCTTGGCAAGCACACACCACATGGCTGTGTCTGCCAACCAACAACCGCATCGCCAGATTTACTTGGCAGCCTTGTAGCTCGCCGCAAAAGCGTCGATGGCTTCATGGTTGATCTTGGCGCCTTGCTGGATCTTTTGGGCCTCGGCCACGCGTGCATCTTGTGCAGCAGTGGTACGCACTTCCTTCATCAGCTCTTCGCGCACTTCTTCAAAAGCGCGAGTTCGCGGTGGACGGCGGTCATCAAGCTGCAGAATGTGATAACCAAACTTGGTCTCGACAAGGCCGCTGATTTCGCCCGGCTTGCTCAACGCAAAGGCGGCAGTTTCAAACTCGGGCACCATGCGCCCCTTGGTGAAATAGCCCAGTTCGCCACCCTTGGCAGCGCTGCCCGTGTCGGCGGAGCGCTCTTTGGCCAGTGCAGCAAAGTCAGCCCCCTTTTTCAGCTCGTCCAGCACCTGCTCAGCCTTGGCACGGGACTCGGGTGTTTTCTCGGCCAGCAGAATGTGGCGAATCTTGACCTCTTCGTCTGCCTTGAAACGGTCGGGCTTGGCACGGTAGATATTGCGGGCCAGAGCCTCCACAGCGGCATCGGAGGGCACAGCCTTCTTGTCGATATGTTCCAGCATGGCGTCTGACAGCACCTTGTCACGGGCCACCTTGAGGGCGGCGGCTACCTGCGGGTTCTTGTCCAGCCCCTCAGCGGCAGCACGCTCCGCAAACACGCGGCGCGCATACAAGTTAGACGCCACCTGCATCACGGTCTCGGTTTTCTGGAGCACGACAGAGCGCATTTCGGGCGGCATGCGCAATGAATCGGCCTGCATGTCCTGCACCGTAATGGCCACCGACTCACCTTGAATCAGTGCGGCAGCAGCAGGGTCTGCAGCCTGGGCAGTGGTTGCACACAACACCAATGCAGCAGTAGCAGTAACAGCAGCTGCATGACGGATTTGCACGGAAAAACAGCGGTTCATGGTTGGTTTCATCAGCCAGTTTCAAGCAGTTAAAAAAAAAGGCGGGGGAAGCCCCCCGCCTTTTTGGATCGCATTGCTGCGATTAAGTGCCCACGAATTACTTCGTGAAGCGGTGTGGCCAAGTGATACCGTAGGTGCCAACTGTGCCAGCAGCGGCTTGGGGGTTCGTCAGCTTGATGAACGAAGCACCCAGGATTGGCAGGCCAGCTTGCGAGTTGTACACAGTTGCGTTAGCTGCGCCAAGGCCGGTCGTAGCATTGCCTGCACCCAGGGTAGAAGTGAAGGAGTTAGCAGTGCTCACAACGCTCCAGCCGTTGGTGAACGGGCCAGAAGCAGCGCCAGCTGCGACGTTTTGACGTGCAACGCTAGCAGCCAGCACCGAGTTACCGGTGTCAGCAAAGCTCAGCACGCTGGTTTCGCCGCAGAAACGGGTTTGCGAGACAGAACCTGGCGAGAACACGGCACCCGAAGTGCGCGACTGCTCTTCACGATCCCAGAAAGATTGACCGGTGGAGTTCACGCAGATCAAACCGCCTTCGGTCGTGGTGTTCTCAGGAGCGAACCAAACCTTGTAGCTGGCAGCCACAGCTGGATTAGCGCCAGGGAAGTTGGCAGCATCAGTCAGCGTGGTGTACAGACGGTAGCCAGCGGCCGTAGTAGCCGTAGCTGCATAGTTAGCAGCCACGCTGTAGCGGCGGGTAGGCATCGAGAACACCCAGTCGGTCTTAGCCGAGATGGAAGCATCATTCGCGTACTGGTTGGTGATGGAAGTCACAGCCAGAGCTTGCGTCAGGTTGAATGCTTGAACGCGAGTGTCAACAGCAACACCAGCAACAGCCGTATAAGGCGTGGACAGGTCAGGCAGATCGTAGTTAGCAGCGCGCAGAGCAGCCGTGGTCACAGCAGCGTTGGCGTTGTCACGCGTGAAAGCCACGCGGAACAGCGGATCAGACGTGAACGACTCTGGAGTAGGAGCTGCCGTAGCGTTTTGTGGGAAGTGGACGAAGTTACCGCGACCTGCAGCACCGCCAGCGCCAACCGTTGCCAGCAGAGACGTAGCAGCACCAGCAAACGTGGTCGACTGAGCCACATTGATGATGTACCAGTCACCCATCAAACCAGAGGTAGGCGTATCCAGACCCAGCGCACGAACGTTAGCCTGCGTACTCAGGTTCACGAGCGTAGCGTCCAGGGCAGCTTGCGTGCAAGGAGCCGTACCATTCACGTGCTTGATAGCCGTGTACAGCGTGCTGTTTGCATTGTTCGTTGCGCCGTAGATCTTGGATGCATCGATGTCAGCCATGTTGAAAATTTCAACGTAGCCTTCACGCGTTTGGTTAGCAATGTTGCCCACCTTGTCGCTCAGACGATCGGTAACGAAGGGCTGAGAAACACCCTTGTTCAGCTTAGGCAAGGTGCAAGTGCCATCAGCAGTGGTCAGCTCTGCAACACCGCTAGCGCCAGCCGTCACAGCAGCAGTCCACACGTCGCCAGGCGACAGGAACACTTGGAAGTCCAGAATGTCGTCGGAGTTGGCAGCGGAGCGGAAACGCACCTTAGCCAGCTTGCCGTGCACAGTGTCGGTATTCACCACATGCAAAACGGTCATGTTGCCGTTTTGCGCATTGAAGTAAGGCACCACCAGGGAGTGACCAGCGCCACCCTGGGAGACGCTCAAGGCCGTAGCATTGGTCGCAGTCAGCAGGGTGCGGTCAGCAACGTAAACGCCATCCGCACCGGGAGCACCAGTACCGACAACCACATCCGCGGAAGCCAGGCCTGCAAAGCCCAGGCCACCAATCATGGCAGCAATGCTCAGGGCCAGAACATTTTTCTTCATATCAAGAACTCCAGTTAAAAAAGTTGGTAAGCGCAACTACCACGATTGATTACGCTAAGGGATGGTAGCACAGCGTATCAGGACGTTCCATCACGCTTGCACCGTAAAAAACCCGTTTGTTGAAGAAATGCAACACTGTTTTGCTGGTGCAGCGGATCCCCCCCAAAAAGGCGAAGTAGCAGCACCCTTTACAGGTCTTGGTGGTGCCACCACTGGCCGTCCTCGAGCAGCCAAGTCTCGTCGAGATACGTGTCTATGTTAGCGATCTTCAGGCCCGCCAGAGCAGGCGTCACACTCAATTTGAGGCGTGCCACGCATTTTTCTGGCTCGCAGGTGACTTTTGTCACTTCAACCCCCTGCACGGCAGCTGCCGTGCCGAACTGCATTTTGAACTGGTCCAGCGTGCGCACCTGGCGGTACGAAGGAGGCGTCAAGGCGTACACCTTGTCCAGCTGGCCCGCCTGCCGGGCTTTCCAGTAGGCGGCAGCGCGCTGCTCAACGGCAGCTTCGGGCGTCGAAGCACCCATGGTGGCGCAGCCAGCCAGCACCAGCGCGCTGAGCGCCAGAGCGCCAGCACCCAAACTGCGCGATAAAAATGTTGTAGCCATGGTTGTCAAAAAGTCCTTGTGATTAAAACGCAACAAAAATGCACCAAACGCACCAGTCGCGAACATGTGGCGTTGTCAGCCACCCATTCACCACGCCCCCTTAGTTTGAGGGTGCCGTGCGCTGCGGTACGGAGTCTGTGGTCAGAGGTTTGGTTCCGGCACCCAGATTTTCAACGCCCTGCAATCCACGCAGGCGGTCACGCAAGTCCTCGCTCACTTCGCGGATGTCGATGTCGGTGCGCACCACGCGCGGGGTCAGGATCACCAGCAGCTCGGTGCGGTTGTTGTTATTGCGGTTGGTACCAAACACTTTGCCCAGGATGGGAATGTCTTGCAACAGGGGTACGCCGGTTTTGCCGGTGGTGGTGTTGTCGCGGATCAGCCCGCCCAAAACGATGGATTCGCCCGAGCGGACAGCAACCTTGCTGCTGATTTGGCGCTGCAAGAATGCGGGCTGGCCGTTGGCACTGGTCACTGCGTCACCCACCTCTGTCACGGTCTGGTCTACCTGCATGGTGACCAAATTGCCCGAATTGACAGACGGGGTCACCGTGAGGCCGACGCCCGTGTCTTTGTATTGAATAGTGTCAGTGACTGTGTTGGCGGTGTCACTGGTAATGGTGGCACTTCGTATTGGCTGCTGGCTACCCACCGTAATAGCTGCGGTGTGGTTGTCCAATACCATCAGCGACGGGCTTGAAATCACCTTGAGCTGCGATTTTTCAGACAAGGCTTGCAGCACAGCACGGGTGGTGCCGCCCTTGCGCAGCAAGTATGAGAAACCTTGAGCAACGCCACCCAAAGCGCCCCCCGTCAGGCCGCTGATGTTCCCGGCGCCCGTGAAGCTGCTACCGTCCCTGCTATCGGTAAATGCCCACTGCACGCCATAGTTCAGGATGTCGCCCAGCGTCACCTCGACGATGGTGGCTTCAATCAGCACCTGGGTAGGCGGCAGATCCAGCCTTTTGAGGGTTGCCTCAATTTTGAGGTATTCGGCACGTGTACCCCACACAAGAATGGCATTGTTCAGCTCATCGGCCATTACCCGAATGCTGCCGATGGTTGCCACCAAGGCACCCGACTGCTGCGCGCCTTGCTGCCCTTGGGCGCCTGCGCCTAACTGCCCCGTGGTACGC
>NZ_QAIH01000322.1 GCF_003060895.1 Acidovorax sp. HMWF029
GCCATCTGCAGCGTGAAGGTCTGGCCGGTGTCGGACTCGATGCGGAACTCCACCCCCTCGCCGGGTTCAGCGGGCTGGCGCGTGGCCATGCCGCGCAGCAGCAGCTGGCCCGAGGGGTCGCGCAGTGCTATCTCGCGCGAGGGCGGCACAAAAGGCTGGTTGTTTTGTGCCTTCTGCTCCTCGGCCATGCGCCAGGCCCAGCCGACGGTCAGGGTGAGGACGGCGATTCCAGCGACCACGGCGAGCCAGATGCGCAGGTACAGGCGGCGGGAGAAAGGGGTGGAGAGGGGCATGATCGCTCTATGGGCGTCAGCAGTCGGTACGCTGTTGAAATCTGGCGCGACCCAGGCCAGCGGCCGCCGCGCAAGGGCCGCCCCGCCGCGCTGGCGGCGTCCCCCTGAGGGGGAAGGCGCAAAGCGACTCAGGGGGCATGTCTAGTCCTGTTGTTTGGCAAAGACGTAGCCCACACCCCGCACCGTGAGGATGCGGCGCGGGTTCTTGGCGTCGGCCTCGATGGCTGCGCGGATGCGGCCCATGTGCACGTCGATGCTGCGGTCAAACGCCTCCAGCTCGCGGCCCCGCACGGCCTCCATGATCTGGTCGCGGGTGAGCACCCGGCCCGCGCGTTCGGCCAGGGCGACCAACAGATCGAACTGGTACGAGGTCAGGTCGGCCAGCTCGCCCGCCACCGTGACGGTGCGCGCGTCGCGGTCAATCTCCAGCGTGCCAAACCGCAGTACCTGGCTGGCCGCCGCTGCACTGCCACCATCGGTGCGGCGGCGCAGGATGGCGCGGATGCGGGCGAGCAGCTCGCGGGGTTCGAAAGGTTTGGGCAGGTAGTCGTCTGCGCCCAGCTCCAGGCCGATGATGCGGTCCATGGGGTCACCCTTGGCGGTGAGCATGAGCACAGGCACCTGGGATGCGTGGCCTTGCAGCGCGCGGATGCGGCGGCACACCTCCAGTCCGTCCATGTCGGGCAGCATCAGGTCCAGGATCACGAGGTCGGGCAGCGGCCCCGCGTCGGGCCCTTGCAGCTGCGCCAATCCGCTTTTGCCGTCCGCACAGTGCGTGACCTGCAGGCCCGACTGGCCCAGGTACTCGCCCACCATCTGCGCGAGGCGGGCGTCGTCTTCGATCATCAGCAGTTGGGAACTCATGGATTCATGCTCTCCGTAAGGCATCTCGCAGTGTTGTCGCTTCCGTAAAGTTTGGGTAAACGGATTGCTTCAAAATTGATAGCTATAAGCGCTTTTTCATGGCGCGGAAGAGGCTGTTTTGACCCTGGATGCCAGCCACACAAGCACCAGCACTGGCAGCCCCAGCAGTGCCGTCGATGTGAAGAAGTGGGCGTAGCCAAACGCGTCCACATAGTCGCCCGAGAAGCCCGCCACAAACTTCGGCAGCAGCAGCATCATGGAGCTGAACAGTGCGTATTGCGTGGCTGAGTAGCTCACGTTGGTCAGGCTCGACAGGTAAGCGATGAAAGCTGCAGACGCGATGCCGCTGGCCAGGTTGTCGGCCGACACCACGGCAATCAGCGCCGTCACATCGTGCCCGTGGCCCGCCAGCCAGGCGAACAGCAGGTTGCTGGCGGCGCTGAGGATGGCGCCCAGCATCAGGATGCGCATCACGCCAAAGCGCATCGACAAAACGCCGCCCACGAAGGCGCCCGCCAGGGTCATGATGACGCCGTACACCTTGGTCACGGCGGCCACCTCGTCCTTGGTGAAGCCCATGTCCACGTAGAACGGGTTGGCCATGATGCCCATCACCACGTCGCTGATGCGGTAGACGGCGATGAGCGCCAGGATGAGCGCCGCATGCCAGCCGTAGCGGCGCAGAAAATCAGCAAACGGCGCCACCAGTGCGCCCTGGATCCACTCGGCGGCGTTCTTGGCCGGGGGCAGTGCCATCGGCGCAGGCTCGCGCGAGAACAGTACTGTGACCACGCCCACGGCCATCGATGCGGCCATCACCAGATAGGCCGTCTGCCAAGCGCCATTTTGGTAAGCGGCTGCGCCCTGCACAACGGCCTGGCCCACGGCGGGCGCTACCTCGGCACGCGCTGCAATCCACAGCACGCCCGCACCGGCCCAGATCATCGCGAGGCGGTAGCCCGTCTGGTACGAGGCCGCCAGAGCCGCCTGGTGGTTGGCATCGGCCGATTCGATGCGGAAGGCATCGAGCGCGATGTCCTGCGTGGCCGAGCCAAAGGCCACGGCCAGCGCGCACCACACGATGGGCCCGAGCGTATGGCGTGGGTCGGCCAGCGCCATGCCCACCAGTCCCGCCACGATCAGTGCCTGCGACAGCAGCAGCCAGCTGCGGCGGCGGCCCAGCGCGGGGGTGAGCAGCGGGATCGGCATGCGGTCCACCAGCGGCGCCCACACCCACTTGAAGCCATAGGCCAGGCCCACCCAGCTCAGGTAGCCGATGGTGCTGCGGTCGATGCCCGCCTCGCGCAGGCGAAAGCTCAGCGTGCCCAGCACCAGCAGCAGCGGCAGCCCGGCCGCAAACCCGAGCGTGAGCATGCGCAGGCTGGCGGGCTCCAGGTACACGCGCAGGGTTTGCAGCCAGGGCGTGCGCGGGGGCTTGTCGGCAGCGGGGTTGGGGGCGGAAGAAGTGGAGGTG
>NZ_QAIH01000323.1:0-1964 GCF_003060895.1 Acidovorax sp. HMWF029
GTTGCACGGGCGCGCGAGGGGCCAATATTCCGGCGGCCCGCTTCCCTTTCAGCGATTTTCCAGAAGCCAGCACGATGCCCATCTACCGTTCCAAAACCTCCACCGCCGGTCGCAACATGGCAGGCGCGCGCTCCCTGTGGCGCGCCACCGGCATGAAAGACGATGACTTCAGCAAGCCCATCATCGCGGTGGTCAATTCGTTCACCCAGTTCGTGCCCGGCCACGTGCACCTGAAGGACCTGGGCCAGCTGGTGGCCCGCGAGATCGAAGCCGCTGGTGGCGTGGCCAAGGAGTTCAACACCATCGCCGTGGACGACGGCATCGCCATGGGCCACGACGGCATGCTGTATTCGCTGCCCAGCCGCGACATCATTGCCGACTCGGTCGAGTACATGGTCAACGCGCACTGCGCCGACGCCATGGTGTGCATCTCCAACTGCGACAAGATCACCCCCGGCATGCTGATGGCCGCGATGCGCCTGAACATCCCGGTGATCTTCGTCTCGGGCGGCCCCATGGAAGCGGGCAAGACCCGCCTGGCCAACCCCGTCACCAAGGTCATGGAGTTCAAGAAGCTCGACCTGGTGGACGCGATGGTGATTGCCGCCGACACCAACTACTCCGACGCCGATGTGGCCGAGGTCGAGCGTTCGGCCTGCCCCACCTGCGGTTCGTGCTCGGGCATGTTCACCGCCAACTCCATGAACTGCCTGACCGAAGCGCTGGGCCTGTCGCTGCCCGGCAACGGCACCGTGGTGGCTACCCACGCTGACCGCGAACAACTGTTCAAGCGCGCAGGTCGCCGCATCGTGGACCTGGCCAAGCAGTACTACGAGCAGGACGACGAACGCGTGCTGCCGCGCTCGGTGGGCTTCAAGGCGTTTGAGAACGCCATGACGCTGGACATCGCCATGGGCGGCTCCACCAACACCATCCTGCACCTGCTGGCGATTGCCAAAGAGGCCGAGATCCCCTTCACCATGGCCGACATCGACCGCCTCTCGCGCGTCGTGCCGCAGCTATGCAAGGTGGCGCCCAACACCAACAAGTACCACATCGAAGACGTGCACCGCGCGGGCGGCATCATGGCCATCCTGGGCGAGCTGGACCGCGCGGGCAAGCTGCACACCGATGTGCCCACCGTGCACACTGCCACGCTCAAAGATGCGCTGGACCAGTGGGACATCGTGCGCACGCAGGACGACGCAGTGCGGACCTTCTACATGGCAGGTCCCGCAGGCGTGCCCACGCAGGTGGCGTTCAGCCAGAACACCCGCTGGCCCAGCCTGGACCTGGACCGCGCCGAGGGCTGCATCCGCTCGTACGACCACGCCTTCAGCAAAGAGGGCGGGCTGGCTGTGCTGACCGGCAACATCGCGGTGGACGGCTGCGTGGTCAAGTCGGCCGGTGTGGACGAAAGCATCCTGGTGTTCGAAGGCACGGCCCACGTGACCGAGTCGCAGGACGAGGCCGTGGCCAACATCCTGGCCGACAAGGTGAAGGCCGGTGACGTGGTCATCGTGCGTTACGAAGGCCCCAAGGGCGGCCCGGGCATGCAAGAGATGCTCTACCCCACCAGCTACATCAAGTCCAAAGGCCTGGGCAAGGCCTGTGCGCTGCTGACGGACGGCCGCTTCTCGGGCGGTACATCCGGCCTGTCGATTGGCCACTGCTCTCCTGAAGCCGCCGCTGGTGGCGCGATTGGCCTGGTGCAGAACGGCGACCGCATCCGCATCGACATCCCCAACCGCAGCATCAACGTGCTGGTGAGCGATGAAGAGCTGGCAAAGCGCCGCGAAGCGCAGAACGCCAAGGGCTGGAAGCCTGCGCAGCCTCGTCCGCGCAAGGTGTCTGCCGCACTCAAGGCCTACGCCAAGCTGGTGATGTCCGCCGACAAGGGCGCCGTGCGCGATTTGTCGCTGCTGGACGACTGAGCCAACAGACAAGAAGGTGGGGCAAGGCCC
>NZ_QAIH01000323.1:1974-2202 GCF_003060895.1 Acidovorax sp. HMWF029
ATGTTTTGCATGCTGGTTGCGCGGAGGGGCCGATTTTTATCTGATTTTTGAGCTGGCGGCCTATGCCGCCGCGCTGCCCATCTGCGACTGCAGGTAGTTGGGCAGGCCGATCTTGTCGATCAGGCCCAGCTGCTTTTCAAGCCAGTAGGCGTGGTCTTCTTCTGTGTCGCGCAGCTGGGCCAGCAGCAGGTCGCGGCTCACGTAGTCGCCCACGCTCTCGCACAGGGC
>NZ_QAIH01000324.1 GCF_003060895.1 Acidovorax sp. HMWF029
GGGCGGGTCGGGTCGGCCAACATCGCGTTTGATGACCACCCGAACGAAAAGCGGTTTTCCGACCGTATCGAGACGGTTACGGTGGACTCGGTGCTGGCTTGGCTGCAACGCACCCAGCTGGCGGCGCCTTCGGTGGTCCTTGTGCTGAAAAATTGAACAAAAAAAGGCCTTTGCGCCTGTCTGGTGGGCTTTTTTAGCTATCAAATCAGTAGTATCCAAGGAGAGAGATCACCATGAGCAAATCGCTGCGTTTGTCTGAAAAGTGGTTCCGCCGGGGGCTGTGGCTCGTGGCGCTGGTGTTCGCCAGTTTCCTCATCGGCCTGGGGGGAACCATCGTGGGCGATCTGCCCAAGGTCGAGACCCCGCTGCGCCTGGATGACTTTCTGGACAAACCGGTTGCCGAGAGGCTGCGCGCCGAGGTCAAGGAAGCGCGCCAGGCCGAGCAGGACGCGCAGACCGCGCTGGAGCAGGCCCAGCTGCAGCGCAGCAAGGTGCGCAGCGAAGTGCAGTCAGAAAGGGACAGCTTCAACAACTGGCTGGCTACGCGCGGCGCCACCCAGCGCGCTGACCAGGACCCGGAGGTGATCGCGCGCACCCAGGCGCTCGATGGGCTCAAGCTCGCCGAACGCAAGACCCAGCAGGCGGTCGAGGCCCAGCAGCAGGCTGCGCTCGATGCCCGCCAGGCAGCAGCCGCCCGGCAGGAGCAGCTGGGACGCATGGAGTCCGACGGCTACGTCAAACTCAACGCCGAGCGCCGCAAGGTCGAGCTGCGCGTGTTCCTCTACCGCCTGGCCCTCACCTTGCCGCTGCTGGCCGTCGCGGGCTGGCTCTTCGCCAAGAAGCGCAAGAGCACCTACTGGCCGTTTGTGTGGGGCTTCATCTTTTTTGCGCTGTTTGCTTTCTTTGTGGAGCTGGTGCCCTACCTGCCCAGCTACGGCGGCTACGTGCGCTACGTGGTGGGCATTGCCATGACGGCCGTGGTGGGCCGCTATGCCATCCTGGCGCTCAACCGCTATCTGGAGCGCCAGAAGCTGGCCGAAACCCTGCCCGACCAGGAGCGCCGCAAGGAACTCAGCTACGACGTGGCCCTGGCCCGCCTGGCCAAAAACGTATGCCCCGGCTGCGAGCGGCCCGTGGACCTGAAAAACGAAAAGATCGACTTCTGCCCGCACTGCGGCATCGGCCTGTTTGACCACTGCGGCCACTGCAGCACCCGCAAGAGTGCCTTCGCGCGTTTCTGCCACGCATGCGGCACGGGTGCCGGGGTCAGGCTGGCGCGCGAAGACTGAGGTGGGAGTGGGTTCCGTGCCACACGCGCTGCGCCGCCGTGAGCTGCTGGGCGCACTCGCCGCCGCAGGCTTGCTGGGTGCCGTCCCCTTGCCCGCCCACAGCGCCCCCGGCGCACTGATAGAAAA
>NZ_QAIH01000038.1 GCF_003060895.1 Acidovorax sp. HMWF029
GTCCAACGACATTGTGGTCTGCCTGCGCGACAGGGGCCCCAACAGCGCATCTGCCACCTGCCACGCGGGCGCCTGTTGCCAGTGGCAGGAGACCCCGGCCCCGCCGGTCAGCGCGCCGGGCGCAGCTTGACGCCGGGGAAGTCCACCGGCACGGCCAGCGCCACATTCACATAGTTGGTGAAAAGGTTGAGGGCCACGTGGGCCACGATCTCGACGATGTGCTCGTCTCTCAGGCCCTGATCGCGCAGCGCCTGCACGTCGGCGGCATCGATCTGGCCGCGTTCGTTCACCAGCTGGAGCGCAAAGCGCAGCACGGCGGCGGTGCGCGGTTCGGCAGATTCGCCCGACTGCGCCGCGGCCAGCGCGTCGCCACTCACGCCCGCCTTGCGGCCCAGGGCGGTGTGGGCAGCCAGGCAGTAGTCGCAGGCATTGCGGTTGGCCACGGCGACGGCAATCTGCTCGCCCAGTGCGGCGCCAATCACGCCGCCGCCCAGTGCGCCAAAAGCCGCCCACATGCTTTGCAGCGCGGCCGGCGAGTTGGCCACAGCGCGGAACATGTTGGGCGTGGTGCCAAAGGCGCCGTGGATCTGGTCCAGCAGTGCACGCGCCGGGCCGCTGGCGGCAGTGCGGTCTACCAAGGAAACGCGGGCGGTGGAGGAATGGTCGGACATGGTGATTTCCTTGCAGGTGGTGAAACGTTGGAGATCCGGCGCCGGGTGGGGCACCGGGTACTGCTGATGCACAGCACCCCTGCAGTGTCTTGCGCCAAGTCGTACCATTGGGCACAAAAAATCCATACTTCATACCAATTCATCCAAACCCATGCCCACTGATCACCCCCAACCCGCACCCGGCCCCGCGCCGCTGGATCGCCTGTCGCCGCTGCTGGAGCGGTTTCGGGTGCGGGCGCACCTGTTCCACAACGGGCCGCTGTGTGGCGTGACGCACTTTGCGGCGGCGCCGGGCCGGGGCTTTTTGCATGTGCTGCGCCGGGGCGAGATGGTGGTGACGCACCAGCCCCAGGCGGGCCCGCCCGAGCGGCTGGTGGTGCGCGAGCCCAGCCTGCTGTTCTATGCCCGGCCGCTGGAGCACTTCTTTCACAACGCGCCCACCGAGGGCTCGGACTTCACCTGCGCCGCGCTGGACTTTGACGGCGGCGCCAGCCACCCGCTGGCCCGCGCCCTGCCCCCGCTGGTGGTGCTGCCGCTGGGCACGGTGGACGGGCTGCAGCAGTCGCTGGACTTGCTGTTTGCCGAAACCGACCGCCTGCGCTGCGGCCACCGCGTGCTGGCCGACCGTTTGTTTGAAGTGGTGCTGCTGCAGTTGCTGCGCTGGCTGCTGGACCACCCGCAGCAGGCGCAGATGCCGCCTGGTCTGCTGACGGGCCTGTCCGACCCACACCTGTCGCGCACCCTCACAGCCCTGCACGAGGCGCCCGGCCAGGCCTGGAGCCTGGAGCAGATGGCGCAGCAGGCAGGCCTGTCGCGCAGCGCGTTCGCCGCCCGTTTCAAGGCCGTGGTGGGCGAAACCCCGGCCGACTACCTGGTGCACTGGCGGCTGACGCTGGCGCAGGCGCATTTGCGCGGCGGCCGGTCGCTGAAGTCGATTGCCAACGAGCTGGGGTATGCCAACCCGTCGGCGCTGTCGCGGGTGTTCGCTCAGAAGCTGGGGTTGTCGGTGCGGGACTGGCTGGATGCGCGGGATGCGGAATCTTGAGGCGCTTGGCTGACGGGGATCCTTGGCACGGCGCCTGGCCAACGACCTGCCCCCAACTCCCTCTCCCCTCGCGGGAGAGGGTCGGGGAGAGGGGGCGAACGAGCGCTGCGCCCACCAAACACCCCTCTCCCCCGCCCTCTCCCACAAGGGGAGAGGGAGCAAAAGCCCGGCGCAGAGGGGGAAGTTGGGGGCGTTAGGCGCGTTGTCGAAACCATCCCGCCCCGAGGCACCTATTTATTCAACAAAAAAGGCCTCTCCCGCTCGACCACCAAGCGTTTTAAGCTATGAAATATGTAGCAATCAAACTATTCACCCAAAGCCCTGCGGGGATCGGCAGGCAGTGCCCGCCTCCCCTGCGCCCTCACACGTCGATGGCCGCCGCCGAGCCCGCCTGCTTGCGCAGCTCGAACTTCTGAATCTTGCCGGTGCTGGTCTTGGGCAGCTCGCCAAACACTACCGCGCGGGGCACCTTGAAGCCCGCCAGGTGCTTCTTGCAGTGCGCCACGATGTCCTCGGGGGTGGTCTGGGCGCCGGTCTTCAGCTCGACAAACGCGCACGGTGTCTCGCCCCATTTGGGGTCGGGCTTGGCCACCACGGCGGCGGCCAACACGTCGGGGTGGCGGTAGAGCACGTCCTCGACCTCGATGGACGAGATGTTCTCGCCGCCCGAGATGATGATGTCCTTGCTGCGGTCCTTGATCTTGATGTAGCCGTCGGGGTACTGCACGGCCAGGTCGCCGCTGTGGAACCAGCCTCCCGCAAAGGCTTCGGCAGTCGCCTTGGGGTTCTTGAGGTAGCCCTTCATGGCAATGTTGCCCTTGAACATGATCTCGCCCATGGTTTCGCCGTCCTGCGGCACGGGCAACATGGTCTCGGGGTCGAGCACGCGCACATCGCGCTCCAGGTGGTAGCGCACGCCCTGGCGGGCGTTGAGGCGGGCGCGCTCGCCGATGTCAAGCTGGTCCCAGGCAGCGTGTTTGGCACACACGGTGGCGGGGCCGTAGACCTCAGTCAGGCCATACACATGGGTCAGGTCGAACCCCATTTTTTCCATGCCTTCGATCATGGACGCCGGTGGTGCTGCGCCCGCCACCATGGCCTTCACGCCTGCAGGAACGCCCGCCTTCATCGCGTCGGGCGCGTTGACCAGCAGGCCGTGCACGATGGGCGCGCCGCAGTAGTGCGTGACGCCGTGGTTGCGAATGGCGTCAAAGATGGCCTGCGCGTCCACCCGGCGCAGGCACACGTTGACGCCTGCGCGGGCTGCGATGGTCCACGGAAAACACCAGCCATTGCAGTGGAACATGGGCAGTGTCCACAGGTAGACCGCGTGCTTGGGCATGTCCCACTCCAGCACGTTGCTGATGGCGTTGCTGGCCGCACCCCGGTGGTGGTAGACCACGCCCTTGGGGTTGCCGGTAGTGCCGCTGGTGTAGTTGAGGGCAATCGCATCCCACTCGTCGGCGGGCAGGCTCCAGGCGAAGGTGGCGTCGCCGCTGGCAACAAAGGTCTCGTAGTCGGTGCCGCCCAGGCTTTGCACGGCGGGGCCGTAAAGGGCATCTTGCACCTCGATCACGCGGATGGGGGTGGTGCCCGAGCGCAGGGCGAGCGCCTTGGCCATGGTGCCGGTGAATTCGGGGTCCACGATCACGGCCTTAGCCTCGCCGTGGTCGAGCATAAAGGCGATGGCTTCGGGGTCCAGCCGGGTGTTGAGGGTGTTGAGCACCGCGCCCGCCATGGGCACGCCAAAGTGCGCCTCGACCATGGGCGGGGTGTTGGGCAGCATCACGGCCACGGTGTCGTTTTTGCCGATGCCTGCCTGCACCAAGGCGCTGGCCAGCTGGCGGCAGCGTGTGTAGGTCTGGGCCCAGGTCTGGCGCAGCGTGCCATGCACGATGGCCAGCCGGTCGGGGTAGACCTCGGCCGTGCGTTCGATGAACGACAGGGGGGACAGGGCCGCGAAGTTGGCTTCGGTGCGGGGCAGGTGCTGGTCAAAGATGGAGGACATGGATCGCGGAGATGGAAGTGAACAGGACTGTTGCCACAGCCTACCGCCCCAGGCTGACTCAAACCCTTCGGCGGTGGCGTTGCTTGACACGGTACATGGCCGCGTCGGCGCTGGCCAGCAGCGTGTGCGCGTCCTGGGCGTCGCGCGGGAACAGGCTCACGCCGATGCTGGCACGCACCGGGAAGGGCTGGCCCTCGATGTCGAGCGGCGGCGCAAAGGCCTGCTCCAGCTTGGCCACGATCTGCAGCGCGGCCTCTTCCGAGTCCACGTTTTCGCACAGCACGGTGAACTCGTCGCCCGCCAGCCGGGCCACGGTGTCGGCCTGCCGCACGGCACCCAGAATGACGCGGGCCACGGCCTGTAGCACCAGGTCGCCCACGGCGTGACCGCGTGTGTCATTGATGGCCTTGAAGTCGTCCAGGTCCACAAACAGCAGGGCGCAGTCGCGGCCACTGCGGCGCGAGAGTTCCAGCGCCTGCGCCAGGCGCTGCTCGAACATGCGGCGGTTGGGCAGGCCGGTGAGCGCATCGTGGTGCGCCAGGTGGGCCATGGCGTCGCGGCTGGCGTTCAGCTCGGTGATCTGGCGGCTGATCTGCTGCTCCATGTCCTGGAAGCTGCGGGCCAGGTCGCCCACCTCGTCCTTGCGGTGCACCGGCAGTGCCCCGTGCGCGTGCCCCCGCGAGAACGCCTGCGCTGCCGCCACCATGGCCTGCAGTGGCTGCGTGACCACGCGCGACACCCCCGCCGCCAGCACCACTCCTACGAGGCTGAGCACCAGCAGGATCTTGAGGATGCTGCGACCCAGGTCCACCACCTCACCCTGCACGGCGGCCAGGGGCTGCGACAGGCCCACCACCATGAAGCGCCCTTCGTCCTTGCTGCCAAAGGGCATGCGCACAAACGAGAACACCCGCGCCTCGTCGTTGGCGGTGCCGGGTCGGCTGAGCACGGCATCCTGAGCCCGTCCATCGACCAGGGCCGCCACCGGCGCAAAGGCGTCCTGAATAAGGATGCGTTGGCCCCGGTCAAAGCCGAATGTCTGGGTGG
Source organism: Acidovorax sp. HMWF029 (assembly GCF_003060895.1). Taxonomy (GTDB): domain Bacteria; phylum Pseudomonadota; class Gammaproteobacteria; order Burkholderiales; family Burkholderiaceae_C; genus Acidovorax. Next base: position 4,772 of record NZ_QAIH01000038.1, read on the forward strand.
CATCGGGGTGCGCCAGGAAATCGCCCCACCGGTTGCTGAGGTAAAAACCGTACGGCGTTGGCAATGCGGCTTCGAAGTTGCGCAAGAATGGCTCGGCCGCAACACGCACCACCACCACCCCCTGCAC
>NZ_QAIH01000039.1 GCF_003060895.1 Acidovorax sp. HMWF029
GGATGGAGCCCATGCCGCCGACGATGATGGCCGCCAGAAAGAAGATGGACATGAGCAGCGGAAAACTCTCGGGCGTGACCACGCGAAAGAAGTACGCCCACAGCCCGCCCGCCACACCCGCATAGAACGACGACAGGCCGAACGACAGCAGCTTGTAGCGCAGCAGCGGAATGCCCAGCACCTCGGCCGAGATGTCGCGGTCGCGGATGGCGATGAAGGCGCGGCCCACGCGTGTGCGAAACAGGTTGGCCGCGCCCAACAGCATCAGGATCGTGACGGGCACGATGAGCCAGTACAGCCGGAACGATGTGTCGAGCGCCATGCCGAACAGCTTGGCGGGCGGAACGCTCAGGCCACCTGTGCCGCCAGTGAACTTCCAGTTGGCAAAAATGAAGTGCGCGATGAACGACGCGGCAATGGTGGCAATGGCCAGGTACAGCCCCTTCACGCGCAGCGAAGGAATGCCCACCACGATGCCGCCCAGCATGGCCACCAAGCCACCAGCCAGCAGGTTGAGCACAAATGGCGTGCCGACCTTGGTTTCGAGAATTGCCACGGTGTAGGCACCCAGGCCCATGAACGCCGCCTGCCCCAGGCTGACCAGCCCCGTGTAGCCGGTGAGGATGTTGAGGCCTGTGGCGCTGGCCACGTTGATGCTGACCAGGCAGGCCAGGTACAGCCAGTAGTCGCTGGCCATGAACGGGAACAGCACCAGCAGCGCCGCGCCCACGGCCAGCCACACCTTTTGCGTGCGCGAGTCGAACAGCGCTGCGTCGGCGATGTAGGTTTCCTTGAGGGTTCCGATGCGCATGGGTCAGGCCTGCCGCCGGGCCGCCCCAAGGGAGGCCTGCGCCCCCTTGGGGGGCAGTGAATACACGAGGTGATGAACGTGGGGGTTCATGTTTTTACAGTCTCTCGATTTCGTGGGTGCCGAACAGGCCGTAGGGCCGCACCAGCAGCACGGCCACCAGCACGATGAAGGTGGCCAGCAGCTTGTATTCGCCACCCAGATAGGCCCCAGCCAGCGCTTCGATGAGGCCGATGAGCACGCCACCGATGAGTGCGCCCAGCACGCTGTCGAGCCCGCCCACGATGACGACGACCAGTACTGACAGTCCGAACACGCCCATGCTGGACGAGATCCCGCCAACTGAGCCAACGATGATCCCGGAGATGGCTGCGAGCATGGCCGAGGCCACCCAGGCCAGCGAGAACACGCGCGGCACATTGATGCCCACCGAATACGCGGCCGCCTGGTCGCTGGCCGTGGCGCGCAGGGCCACACCGCCGCGCCAGAAGCGGAACACCACCAGCACCGCAGCGATGAAAACGATGGCAATCATCGCGCCCCAGAACACCTTGGGTGCAAGGAACGCGTCGCCCACCATGATGGGCTGGCTGGGCAAGAAGTCGGGCAGGCGGCGCTGGTCGGCCGTCCAGATCATCTCCACCAGGCCCACGAGCACGGAAGCAAGGCCCACGGTGACCATGAACACCGAGATGGGAGGCTCGCCCAGCAGCGGGCGGATCATGGTGCGCTCGATCACCGCGCCCAGCAGGCCCGTGCCCAGCACGGCCGCCGGAATCGCCAGCCACAGCGGCAGCGCAAATGTGGCGGCGAAGGTAAAGAACAGGTAGGCGCCCACCATGAGCAGTTCGCCAATCGCAATATTCACCACGCGCGTGGCCTTGTAGACCATCACGAAGGCCAGGGCCGCCAGCGCATAGAGACCGCCGCCGGCAACGCCCGTGAGGCTGATTTCAAACAGGTAGGCCCAGTCCATCATGCGGCTCCCTGCGGGGTGGCTGGGTGGCTGCTGGCCCGCAGCTTGGCGCGCAGGTCGCCCACATCGCCCGCGCCCAGGTAGGCGCGGATGACCTCGGGGTTGGCCTGCACGGTGGCTGGTGTGCCCTGCGCGATGACCTGGCCGAAGTTGAGCACCACCACGTGGTCCGACAGGTCCATCACCATGCCCATGTCGTGCTCCACCATCAGCACCGTCACGCCCCATTCCTCGCGCACGTCGAGGATGAAGCGCGCCATGTCTTCCGTCTCTTCACGGTTCATGCCGGCCACGGGCTCGTCCAGCATCAGGATCTGTGGCTGCATGGCGAGGGCCCGCGCCATTTCCACCCGCTTTTGCAGGCCGTAGGGCAGGGCCGAGACGGGCGCGTGGCGGATGTGGTCGATTTCGAGGAAGTCGATGATGCGCTCCTCGATGTCGCGGCGCAGCTCGGCCTCCTCGCGGCGCGCGCGGCCCAGGTAGAACAGCGCGTCGAGCACGTTGGTTTTGAGGTGCGCATGGCGGCCCAGCTTGATGTTGTCGAGCACCGTCATGCCGCGAAACAGCGCGATGTTCTGAAAGCTGCGGCCCAGGCCCAGCTTGGCACGCTGCGGCGCGGGGATGCGCGTGATGTCCTGGCCCCTGAAGCGAATGGTGCCCTGGCCAGGCCGGTAAAAGCCCGAGATGGTGTTGAACAGCGAAGTCTTGCCCGCACCGTTGGGGCCGATGACGGCGGTGATGGAGCCGGGCAACACGTCAAAGCCCACGCCGGTGAGCGCCTTTACTCCACCAAACGCCAAGGTCACGCCCTGCACCTGGAGCAGGGGCGCGGCAGCAGCGGGGCCGGTAGGGGTTGTCTCCATTGGCTTTCTAATACGGGTTGATTCGCAGCTTCTGATCAGAAATTTCGTGCGGACCGCGCAGAAATTTCCTACTTGTGCGTAAACTGTTTACTCGTGAGTAGATTCTGGAAGCCGCAACCCCATTCAGCATCCGTACTTTCCCGAGGAATCGCCACCCATGCCCCCTGCAAAAGCGGCATCGTCCCGACGCAGCGCTCCACGCGCGGTGCCATCGACCCCATCCGCCGCGCCCGCGGCAGAGTCCGAGCCCGGCAGCGCCTCGCCATGGGCCCCTGTATCGCACCGCGAGCAGCAGCGCGAAGCCAAGCGCAACGCCGTGCTGCAGGCGGCGGCCCAGCTGTTCAACGAGCGCGGCTTTCACGCCACCTCACTCGACGATATTGCCGCGCGCCTGAACGTGACCAAGCCCACGCTGTACTACTACGTGAAGAACAAGGACGAGATCCTGTTGCAGTGCGTGGGCAAGGGGCTTGCGATGATGCTCGAAGGCATCAACGCTTCACGCGCCGCTGGCGGCAAGGCCATCGACCAGCTCATGACCTGCATGCAGGTGTATGCACGCATCGTCACGCAAGACTTCGGCATGTGCCTGATCCGCGTGGGCGACGAGCAGGTGCCGCCCGAAAGCCGCAAGGAGCTGCGCCGCCTCAAGTCCGCCATCGACCAGGAGTTCCGCCGCCTCGTTGCCGAGGGCGTGGCCGAGGGCTCGATCCAGCCCTGTGACCCCAAGATCACGGCTTTTGTGATTGCGGGCGCCTTGAGCTGGATCGGCCGCTGGTACCAGCCCGGTGGCGAATACACGGCCGAGCAGGTGGCGCAGCAGTGCATTGCGACCTTGTGTGATGGGGTGTTGCGGCGGCCTGCGGACAGCACTGCGCTGGATGCCGCTGCCGTGTCCGCCCCCAAGCCCAAGGCGGCGAGAGCCACAGCCAAGACCGCCGTCCGGCCTGCTGGGGGCTGATATTTCGCCCCGGAGCGTGAATTGGATTCAAATGGGCCGCTAGCGCATGATGGGAAAGCGCTAGCTGCTATTTATTTGATAGTGATTGATGGCGGGTGGTTCGCTGCTCTTACGCCGCAGCCTGCTGCAGTTCCAGACCCTGCAGCGCCTGGAACAGTTGCTCTACCTTGTTGCCATCAAACACGCCATCCGGCCCTTGGGCATGGATATCGGTGAACGGTGACTCATACAGCCGCGCAGCTGGCATGGCGCCTTGCTCGGTCAGGTGCTGCACGATTTCTTCGATGAACTGCAACTGGCTGGCTGTCGCTTGCCCCGTGCCAATCAGGCTAGAGAAGGCAGCCATAGCTGCCCCACGGTCCAGCCCCACCAGCGACCGCACAAACACCGGCAGGCTGGTGTGCAGCGTGCGCGCACGCTCAATGTCGCCATCGGTGCCGCCCGCCTCGTGCAGCAGGGCTTGCAGCTCATGCAGGTCCGCCGCCGTCAGGGGCTGGTTGCGGCGCAGCTTGTGCAGCGCCAGCCGGTCTTCATGGGCGCGCAAGAACACCTTGGCCTTGGCGCGAAAGCGGTCAAAGTCCACCGCACTGGCCACGAGGGGCAAATCGACTTCGGCGGTCTCACCGATGGCGTCTTCAAAGTCGGTGTAGACCACTTTGCGGCTGCTTTTTTCGATGAGCTTGATGAGGCCGCGCAGCTTGCGCCGCGCCTGCTCCAGCATGGGCAGCGTCACGTCTTGCCACCACTCGTCGCCCGCCACGGCCTCAATCAGTAGCAGGTGCTCGCGCACGCTGGGCACGTTGGCCAGTTCCAGCAAGCCATTGGCCACCTGCTGCACCTTGGTTTGCAGCCGTGCCAGGGCCGGTTCGCTGCGCAGCAGGGCCAGTTGGGTGTTCAGCAGCAGGGCGTCAAAGCGTTTGGCGTCTTCATCGTCATCGCGCACGGCGGTGGGCAAGCCGGACAGGTGCGTGGACACCTCGGCCAGTTGCTCTGGCGTGGGCCGCTTCCACGCATCGGGCTGCGCCCAGGCTTCCACCCAGCGGCGCTGGGGGCGCACCACAAAGTTGTCGAGTGACATGCCCGCCACCATGCTGTGCAGCAGATCAGCGGTGTCGCGGCGAATGGCGGCCTCGGTCAGCACGGGCGATTGCTGTGCCTCATCGGCCACGCCGTTGCTGCTCAAACGCTTGTCGAGCACTTCAACCAACTCCAGCCGCGCATTGAACAGGCGCTGTGACAGTGGCGGGGCCACCGCGCCCTCGCTGCCCTCCAGCTCCTGGCTGAAAAACTCCAGGTTCTGGCAAAAGTCGAAGATAAAAAAGTCCTTCTTGTCCTGCCCCGGCCCGTACAGCTCAGGGCACAACCGCGTGCCGCGCCCCACCATCTGCCAGAACTTGGCCTTGGAGCGCACGATCTTGAAGAACACCAGGTTCACCACCTCGGGCACGTCGATGCCCGTGTCCAGCATGTCCACCGAAATCGCGATGTGTGGGGCATCGTTCTTTTGAGAGAAGTCATCGATGAGCGACTGCACGTACTCGGTCTTGAACGTGATGACCCGTGCGAATACGCCCTTGCGGTCGGGGTAGTTGGCATCAAAGCGCTGCTGGATGAACTCGGCGTGCCGCTGGTTCTTGGCAAAGATGATGGTCTTGCCCAGCCGGTCACCACCCGCCACCTTGTGGCCGCGCTCCATCAGCAGGGCCAGCATCTTGTCCACCGTGTCGGTGTTGAACAGCCACTGGTTCACCGCCTCGGCGCTCACCTCGTCGGGCGCCTCGCCACCTTCCTCGTCCCACTCCAATGCGTCCCACTGGTCTTTTTCGTCGTCGCTCAGCTCGTCGTAGCGAATGCCCTGGCGTTGGAATTTCAGCGGCACCGAAATCGCCTTGGGCGGGGCCAGGAAGCCCTCGGCAATGGCGTTGTCCAGGCCGTAGGCATCGGTGGGCACGCCGCTTTCCAGGCCAAACAGGCTGTAGGTGTTGCGGTCGATCTCGTCCTTGGGCGTGGCCGTCAGGCCCACCAGCAGCGCGTCGAAGTAGCTGAAGATGGCACGGTACTTTTGGTAGATGGAGCGGTGCGCCTCGTCCACCACGATCAGGTCGAAGTGCCCCACGCCAAAGCGGCGCTTTCCTTCGCCCGCGCTTTCGTTGATGAGCCCCATCATCGTGGGGTAGGTCGATACGTACACCCGCCCCTCGGTAGCGCGGTCTGTGACGAGGTTCACCGGCGCTGCATCAGGCAGGTGCGCCTTGAAGGCGTTGACGGCCTGGTTCACCAGCGCCACGCGGTCGGCCAAAAACAGCACGCGCTTGGCCCAGCCTGCGCGCATGAGCAAGTCCACCAGCGCAATCACCGTGCGGGTTTTGCCTGCGCCCGTGGCCATCACCACCAGGGCCTTGCGGTGCTGGTCGCGCTCAAAGGTTTCGGCAATGCGGCGAATGGCGCGCTGCTGGTAATGGCGCTCCACAATGCGCGCCGCAATCGGCAGGCTGGCCAGCGGCTTGCGCGTGGTGCGGCGCTGGTGCATCAGCTCCAGCTCGTCACGGGTGTGAAAGCCCTGCACCGGGCGTGGCGGGCTGGTGGTGTCGTCCCACATCCAGTGCTCGTAGCCATTGGTGCCGTAGATCACGGGGCGGTGGCCGGTGCTTTGCTCCAGGCAGTCGGCATACAGCCGGGCTTGCTGCTGGCCCTCTTGTGCGCTGCGGCGGGTGCGCTTGGCTTCCACAATGGCCAAGGGGATTTCGCCGCTCCACAGCACATAGTCCACAAAGCCCTTGCCTTCGCCCCCTGCGTTGTTGGGCATACCCTGCACTTCAAACTCGCGGTCACGTGGCTGGCCCAGCGCCCAGCCGGCTTCTTTGAGCAGCAGGTCAATGAACAGGTCGCGCGTGGCGGCTTCGTTGTAGTCGTGCGCGGTGGCGGGCTGCGCCGCGTTGGCGGCCTTGGCGGCGGCAATCTCGGCGCGGTAGCGGGCCAGTTCGGCGTCCAGCGCGGCGTTGCGTGCAGCGGCTTCGCGCAGGGCCGCATCGCGTTCGGCCAGCGCCTGGGCTTGTTGGGCTAGCGCCTCTTGTGCTGCCACTTGTGCGGCGCGGCTGGCGGCTTGCTCCGCAGTGGTGTCGATAGCAGCGGGCTTGGGCAACAGCTCCACGCGAAACTGCAGCCCCGCCGCAGGCCGGTCGCCCACGCGGCGCGCATAGTGCTGCGCCAGCCAAAAGGCCACATGGAACAGCTCGCGCAGCGCGGCCAGGGCATCTTGCGGTGGCACCGGGCGGGCGTGGTGCACCGCCTGGTTGCCCAGGCGGCGAATCACATCCATCTTGGCGTGCACGGCTGTGCCCACCAGTTGCTGAAAGCTGGGATCGAACAAAAACGCCGACAAATCTGCCTTGTAGGGTATGCGCAGGCAGCCACCCCGGCCCCCTTCGGCCTGGTAGAGCCAGGCCACCGCCAGCTCCAGCGTGCGGCGGGCGTAAAAGCAGGCGGTGCGCGGGTCGGCATGGGCTGCTGCCTCGGCGCGATGGGCTTCGGCCAGTAGAGCGGGCCAGTCGGGTTGCAGGAAGCTGAAGTTGGATGGCAACGTGCTCATGCACTCTCTCCCTGTGCGTTGCTTGGGGGTGGTTGAGTCCAACCCTCGATGCTCAGCGTCAACCCCAGCCCGCACACCAGCAATACCAACTTTTCCAGTGAGCAACGTTCAGGATGGCTTTGCATCACGGATGAACGATGGGCTGACATTGCACACGGCGGCTGTTTGTGAACGTGTCATGCCTTGGCGCTTGCGTTCAGTGGCAAGGGCTTGGGCCAGTGGGGCAGAGTTGGTAGGCGTGAGGTTCATTTTTGTCTCTATGAGAGCAATCTCAACACAGAATCAGCTTTTTTGGTCGCTTTTGCTCTTATGAGGACACTTTAAGTGATGGGCTTGCTTCACAAGCCATGGGTAGTTTTTTTGTTGCGAAGGCTCACCCGGTGACAACGCTCAGTGCTTGTGTCGGTTTCATGCAGGCTGCTGCCATACTGCGCTGTGGTCCCATCTCAAGAATTGGCGACCGAATATGCAATCTGGAAACTGTGGAGAGAGATGAACTTGCGAGACCAAAATTACTTGCGCAGTTTGGTACTTGAGTTTGCGGCCATGCCATCTGAAACGGGCTGGCTGGAGTTCAAGGAAAACAAGGCCGAACCGCAAGACATTGGCGAGTACATCTCTGCACTGGCCAACAGTGCTGCTTTGGAAGGCAGGGCCCATGCTTACATGCTTTGGGGCGTTGCCGACGACGGGCACGCCATCGTGGGTACGAGTTTTGACCCGCGAACTGCTCGGCAAGGTAACGAAGAGCTGGAAAGCTGGTTATTGCGGCTGTTGAGCCCGCGTATCGGGTTTCATTTCCACAACATTGAGATCGATGGGCGTTCGGTCGTTTTGCTGGAGATTGATTCTGCGTTTCGGCACCCGGTGAAGTTCCAAGGGGTGGAGTACATCCGGGTTGCCTCTTACAAGAAGCCACTCAAAGACTTTCCTGAAAAAGAGCGCACGCTATGGCGGATGTTGGACGCCACACCGTTCGAAATGTTGGCTGCCGCCGAGAAGCTCAGCGCCGATGAGGTCTTGAAACTCATCGACTACCCGGCGTTTTTTGAGCTGCTGGACAAGCCGGTCCCCAATCATCGCGATGGCATGCTGGCCGGGTTGCAGGCACATCGCTTGATTGAACCGATTGGTGGGGGCCATTGGCGCATCTTCAACTTGGGGGCATTGCTATTTGCCAAGCGCTTGGCTGACTTTCCGCGCCTGCAACGCAAGGCCGTGCGCGTGGTGGTCTACGAAGGGACCGGGCGCGTCAAAACCCTGCGCGAGCAAGAAGGCATGCGCGGTTACGCGGCGGGCTTTGAAGGGTTGGTGGGATTTGTGAACAACCTGCTGCCCATCAATGAGGTGATTGGGCAAGCATTGCGCAAATCGGTGCGCATGTACCCCGAATTGGCCATTCGTGAATTGGTTGCCAACGCACTGATCCATCAAGACCTGAGCGTGACAGGCAGCGGCCCCATGGTCGAAATCTTCGATGACCGGATGGAAATCAGCAACCCCGGCAAGCCGCTCATGGAGCCCCAGCGCATGCTGGATCACCCGCCCCGGTCGCGCAATGAGAGCCTGGCCTCCATCATGCGATTGGTGGGCATTTGTGAGGAGCGCGGCAGCGGTGTGGACAAGGTGGTGTCTGAGGCCGAGCTGTACCAACTCCCCGCCCCTGCGTTTGACGTGGTGGGCGAATCCACTCGCGCCACCCTGTTTGCTCCGCGCCCCCTGGCGGGTATGGACAGGGAGGACCGGGTGCGCGCCGTTTATCTGCACGCTTGCCTGCGCTATGTGCAGCGTGCATACATGACCAACACCACGCTGCGCCAGCGCTTTGGTATTGACCCCAAAAACAGCGCCATCGCCTCCCGGTTGCTCAAGGATGCGCTGGCGGCTGGTGTCATCCGCCTGGAGGATGAAGCTGCGGCGCCCAAGCTGCGCCGCTATGTGCCGCACTGGGCCTGATTTGTTTGATGGGTATTTGATGAAAGGGCGTCACCGAAGCGCTTTTTTCAAAAATTCCCTTTATTGACAACAGGTTAGCAAAAGCTGCCTATTTGACGGGTACTTGATGGAGGTGCCTATTGCTCGTCCGGAGCGCTGGGCGTGTTTCGCCTGCTGCTGTCCCCGCCCAACACTAAAAAGGCCAAGCTTTGGTGCCCTCACGGATGAGGGTACCACCGGCTAAGTCATTGAATCCATTGGGAAGTTCAGGGATTTTCCCTTTACCCCAGGTCGTGGTCGTTCCTCACAACAGCCCCGCAAACGCCCGCTGCTGCAGCGAGGCAAACATCGCATCCAGCGCGGCCAGGGCGCGGCGGTGGGTGGCTTTGAGGGCTTCGATGGAGGCGATGCGGGTGGCGAAGGTTTGTTGGAGTGGGAGGGGGGGAAGCGCTATTGGCATCGCCTTGATGATTCCCATGTTCAGCCCGGACATGATGGCTCCCTTGGCTGTTTGCTCAAGGTATTTGCGTGCGGTCGGATGACGTAGGAAATACGCGTGTAAGTAGTCCGGGACGACTCTTGAGCGGTCAACCGAGATACAGCAAAGATGCTTGGTATTGATGGCGAGAGGTATGTCGTCGGGTACTACAGCGCAGCGGCCGCAGGTGCCCATGATGGTGATGAGTACGTCCCCGGGCCTGACCGTGTACCGCTTGAGTTCTTTGTACTTCGCGTGCGCAATGTAGCGACGTTCACCCCACCGAAACTCGTTATTGACGGCGTTGTCGATGCCGAGCACTGCAACACCTTCATCCACAAATTCGCTGTGCAGAAGTTGGCTACCGAACGGGCCTGTACGAATGCCCCCGTTTTCCTCGTCAACAATTTCTCCAATGCTGGTAACGGGCCAGCCCTGGGAATCGCCCGCCCCAAACATATCGAGAAAGAGGGACTGGGTGAGGCTGCCCTGCAGGGCCAGGGCGGTGCGGCGTTGGGTTCGGAGGGTTTCGGCTTGGTCGAGGATGGCGGCGATGCGGCGTTGTTCTTCCAGCGGAGGGAGTGGTATCTGAATCGATGCCACAAATGCAGGACGTGCTCGGAGGAGTGAACCGCCCACACCGGAAACCGTCTGCATGAATTGCTGGTGAAATGGATCGCCCACCAGAACATGCCGTAAGTAACTTGGAAAAACCTTTTCGCTTCTAAAAACGATCCATTCCCCCGAGCCAATCAACCTTCGGCCACGGTCATCGCCCACAACCCAGGCGCGCCGAATATGTGGAACGATCTTTGAGAGCAGAACATCGTTTGGCTGGATGATTTGCTTGGTGGAGCCGATCTCTGCACCAAGCGCGATCTCTGGCTGTCCGGCATCAAAAGCAGGGATGCTGTAAAGATCAAACTCTTCGTCTGGAAACTGCAGTGGGTTCACGCTTCCGCCGCGTGACACCATCAGCTCTCCAACGGAAATCATTGGAGCGGCACTCACTTCAACATCCCCTCCAACACCCCAATCCCCCGCGCAATCTCGTCTTCCAGCGCCCGCAGCTCCGCCAAAATCTCCCCGGGCGCCCGGTGCTGCAC
>NZ_QAIH01000325.1:0-7246 GCF_003060895.1 Acidovorax sp. HMWF029
GGGTAGGTCGGGGGTCGTGGTGGGCATGGGGCGATTGTCCACGCAGCGCAGCATCCATACGTCCTTCGGGTTTATACCTAAACAAATGCATTAGACATGAACGAATTTCTTGCCTAACATCAACACATTCCGTTTAGATGAACGCATTCACCATTAACAAATAACCACCATGAGCACCGTCAAAACCTTTGCCTCCGCCGCCGACCTCGAAGTGAAAAAGGTGAGCTTCGACAAGCTCTCCGACCACGCCTATGCCTACACCGCCGAGGGCGACCCCAACACCGGCATCATCATTGGCGACGACGCCGTGATGGTCATCGACACCCAGGCCACGCCCGTGATGGCGCAGGACGTGATCCGCCGTATCCGCGAGGTGACGGACAAGCCGATCAAGTACGTACTGCTCTCGCACTACCACGCAGTCCGGGTGCTCGGTGCGAGCGCTTACGGTGCCGAGCACATCATTGCCAGCGAGGACACGCGCGACCTGATCGTGGAGCGCGGTCAATTCGACAAGGACAGCGAGATTGGCCGCTTTCCGCGCCTGTTCCAGAACGTGGAGAGCGTGCCGGACGGCCTGACCTGGCCCACGATGACCTTCAATAAGAAGATGACCCTGTGGCTGGGCAAGCTCGAAGTGCAGATCCTGCAACTGGGCCGGGGCCACACCAAGGGCGACACAGTCGCCTGGCTGCCGCAGGAAAAGATTTTGTTCAGCGGCGACCTGGTGGAGTTCGACGCCACGCCCTATGCGGGCGATGCGTACTTCCAGGACTGGCCGCAGACCCTGGACAACATCGCGGCGCTGAAGCCCGAAAAGCTCGTGCCCGGCCGTGGCGCCGCGCTGCAGACACCCGAGCAGGTGCAGGCTGGCCTGGCAGGCACGCGCGCCTTCATCAGCGACCTGTACGAGAGCGTGAAGGCCAGTGCGGCCAAGGGCGAAGACCTGCGCAAGGTCTACGAGGCCACGTTTGCCAAGTTGCAGCCCAAATACGGCCACTGGGTGATCTTCAACCACTGCATGCCGTTTGACGTGACCCGTGCGTACGACGAGGCCACGCAATACCCCGACCCACGCATCTGGACCGCTGAACGCGACATTCAGATGTGGAAATCGCTGGAAGGCTAGGCAGAGAACAACCCCCTGAGGCACTGCGCGCCTTCCCCCTTCTCTCGAACCGCTGCGCGATTCGGGAAGGGGGACGACGCCCTCGCTGCGGGGCGGCCCTTGCTCGGCGTCTCTCGCTCAGGGCGCGCCAGTTGCAAAGGTCAGCTCTCTACATCAGGCAATCGATCAAACACGAAGGTCGTAGAACATGAATCCCAGAGACATTCCCCGCGAGGCTTTTCACGCCAGTGGCGCCGAGGTGCAGGCGCTCGACTTCGGCTACGTGCACTCGCCCGACCAGGACCGCGCCACGCCCGCGCAGCACCCCGTTGTGGTCATCGGTGCGGGCCCTGTGGGCCTGTCGCTCGCCATCGACCTGGCCCAGCGCGGGCAGCGCGTGGTGGTGTTGGACAACGACCACAAGCTCTCCATCGGCTCGCGCGCCATCTGCTTTGCCAAGCGCACGCTCGAAATCTGGGACCGCCTGGGCGTGGGCCAGCGCATGGTGGACAAAGGCGTGTCGTGGAACCTTGGCAAGGTGTTCCTGAAGGACGAGCAGCTGTACGAATTCAACCTGCTGCCCGAAGAAGGCCACGAGCGCCCGGCCTTCATCAACCTGCAGCAGTACTACGCTGAGGCGTATCTGGTAGAGCGTGCGCTGCAACTGCCGGGCATCGACATCCGCTGGCACAACAAGGTCACTGCGGTGGACAGCCGCACAAACGGCGCGCTGCTGAGCATCGAAACGCCCGACGGGGCCTACCAGATTGATGCGCAATGGCTGGTAGCCTGCGACGGCGCGCGCTCGCCCACGCGGCAGATGCTGGGGCTGGAGAGCAAGGGGCGCATTTTTCAGGACCGCTTCCTGATCGCCGACGTGAAACTGGCGGACGAGGCGAACTTCCCGACCGAGCGCTGGTTCTGGTTCGACCCGCCTTTTCACCCCAACCAGAGCGTGCTGCTGCACCGCCAGCCCGACAACGTGTGGCGCATCGACTTCCAGCTGGGCTGGGACGCCGACCCGGAAGAAGAAAAAAAGCCCGAGAACATCATCCCGCGCGTGAAGGCGCTGCTGGGTACGGATGCGCAGTTCGAGCTGGATTGGGCCAGTGTCTACACCTTTGCCTGCCTGCGCATGGACCAGTTTGTGCACGGCCGCGTGGTGTTTGCGGGCGACAGCGCGCATGGCGTATCGCCCTTTGGTGCCCGTGGCGCCAACAGCGGCGTGCAGGACGCCGAGAACCTGGCCTGGAAGCTGGACTGGGTGCTCAAGGGCCGCGCCAGCCCTGCGCTGGTCGCGAGTTACGGGCCCGAGCGCGAGTACGCCGCCGACGAAAACCTGTGCAACTCCACACGCGCTACCGACTTCATCACGCCCAAGAGCGAGGTGAGCCGCCTGTTCCGCGACGCGGCGCTGCACCTGGCGCGCGAGCACGCGTTCGCACGCCGCATCGTGAACAGCGGGCGCCTGTCGGTACCAGCCACGCTGCACACATCGCCACTGAACACGCCCGACACGGATACCTTTGCCGGCACCCAGGTGCCCGGCGCCGTGCTGCTGGATGCGCCCTTGACCAAACAGGGCCAGCCCACTTGGCTGCTGCGGGAGCTGGGAACGGACTTCACGCTGCTGGTTTTTGGCCCTGCTCCTGCGTGGGCGCGCGATCTGCCCGATGTGAAGGTGCTGCAGATCGGCATCGACGTGATCGACCACCAAGCCCTGGCAGCCCAGCGGCTGGATGCCCTGCCGCGCACCGTGTACCTGGTGCGGCCCGACCAGCATGTGTGCGGGCGCTGGCGCACGCCCACCGAAGCCGCCGTGCGCAGCGCACTGGCGCGTGCCACTGCAGTCACCACCGCAGCTGCATAACAAGGAGCAAGACGCCCATGCTGAACACCCAACCGAACTTACGAGCCTGCGACGATTTCTATGAAGCGTTGATTGCCGCACACCAGGGCCTCTCTACCCCAGAGAGCCACGCCATGAACGCACGCCTGGTGCTGCTGCTGGCCAACCACATTGGCGACCACGCCACGCTACAAAACGCACTGCAACTGGCGCGCGGCAGCGCCCTGCCTGCGGCAGACCGGCGGGCCAACCATGCCATCACGCCCGTGGTGCCCACCCACGCGGTGGCGGCCTAGCCACATTCCCAACACCCGCCCCCACAGCTCCAGCACCGCGCAGACGGTGCAGGGTCAGACTCGACTTGAACTTTCACAACCACGGAGACAACACCACCATGCAGCGCAAACATTTCCTCGCCACCCTCGCGGGCCTGACCCTGGCCACCGCCCTCCCCCTGGCCCATGCCCAGGACGCCAAGCCGCTCGAATGGGTGGTGGGGTACGCCGCTGGCGGCGGCTCGGACATCGTGGCGCGTACCATTGCCGAATCGATGTCGGCCACGCTGGGCCGCCCCATCGTGATCAACAACAAGCCCGGCGCGGGCACCAACATCGCCGCCGAGTACAGCGCACGCAACAAGGACTACGGCAACCTGATGTTCTCGGCCGACTTCGCCACGCTGGCGGCCAACCCCTTTCTGTTCAGCAAGCTGAGCTACAACGCCGAAAGGGACTTCCAGCCCGTGGGCTTGCTGGTGCGGTTTCCGATGTTCCTGGTGGTGTCCAACAACGTGCCCGCCAAGAACCTCAAGGAGTTCATGGCCTGGGCCAAAGGCATGCCCGACGGCGTGAACTGGGCGTCGGCCGGCCCCGGCAGCCCGCACCACCTGGTGGGCGAGCTGTTCCGCGAGCAGAGCGGGCTCAAGCTCACGCACGTGCCCTACCGAGGAGCGGCCCCCGCCATCCAGGACGTGATCGGCGGCCAGGTGCCTGCAATGTGGATCGACAGCGCCACGGTGTATCCGTTTCTCAACACCGGCAAGGTCAAGGCAATTGGCGTGGCCAGCCCGCAGCGTGTGGGCACCATGCCCGATGTGCCCACCATTTCAGAGCAGGGTCTGCAGGGATTCGAGGGGTTTGCGTGGCAGGGCCTGGTGGTCCCCACGGGGGCATCTGCCGATGTGGCGGCGAATTTCAGCAAGGCGCTGCAGACCGCACTGGCCGACACCCGCACCAAGGCTCGCCTGCAGGCTCTGGGTGTGGAGCCCATGCCCGGAACCGCTGCGCAGATGGGCAGCTTTGCGCGGGCGGAGCGCGAGAAGTGGGGGCGGGTGATCACCAAGGTGGGCGTGAAGCTGGACTAACCCCCTGAGCGGCTGCGCCGCTTCCCCCAAAAGCGGGACGCCACCCGTGGCCTGGCAGAGCCAGTTCCACGGTGGCACTGGCGGGCGCTGCGCCCACATGCCGCGCACCTCCCGCTAAACAACGCTCAGCGGCTGCGCGCCAGCCGCCGCTTGCGCTGCAGTGCGGGTGCCAGCCACAGCAGTTGCACCGTGGCATAGCCCAGCACCGCCATCACCAGGCCCAGCGTGGGCAGGCCCACCAGCAGCGGCGTCCCCAGGGCCTGCATCCAGGCGCCCATGGCCTCCACAGAGAAGCCGCCGACCTCGGGACTCCAGGCGGGCAGGGATTGCTCCCCAGGCATCACCAGGGCCCCCACGTGGAATGCCAGCACGTAAAGGGGCATGATGGTCAGCGGGTTGGTATAGAAAGTTGCCACACCACCAGCCACTACGTTGCCGCGCAGCCACGCGCAGATTGCCAGCGTGCCGGGGATCTGCAGCGGGCCGGGAATGAGCCCGCAGAACATGCCCGCCGCCACCCCACGCGCCAGCGGCTGGCGCTGAAAGCGAAACAACGCACGCTGCTCCAACCAGGGCTGGTAGCGCGACAGCCAGCCCTGCTCAAGGTGGGCGCGTGCGCGGGGCTCCAGCCCGCGCAGCCACCGGCGCAAGGTGCAGAGCATCTGCATAGGCACCCTCCTCAGCCCCAGGCCAGCGCGGCTGCAGCACCGGCACCGCACAGGGCTGAGAGCCCCATCAGCAGCCCCACATCGCGCCGCTCATTGCCCGCCCGGTGGGCGATCACGGTGGCCACAACCAGGCCCGCCAGGAGAAAAAGCAAAACAGAGTCGAAGAGATCCATAGTGTGTGACCTCGTTTCAGTCTTTGCGCGGCAGGGCCGATGCGCCGTGGGCGCTTTCGCCCGAGCTGCGCAGCGACAGGATGACGGAACCCGCGATGAGCACAGCCGTAACCAGCAGCGCGTAGCCGATCGGGATCTTGTAGAAGTCGATCAGCAGCATCTTGCCACCGATGAAGACCAGCACCAGCGCCAGGCCATAGGCCAGCAGGTGGAAGCGGTTCGCCAGGTCGGCCAGCAGGAAGTACAGCGCACGCAGGCCCAGGATGGCAAAAATGTTCGCTGTGAGCACAATGAACGGATCGCTCGTGATCGCGAAGATTGCAGGAATGCTGTCCACCGCGAAGATGATGTCGGTCGTGCCGATCAGGATCAGCACCACGAACAGGGGCGTGTAGTGTTTGACGCCATTGATCATGGTCGAGAGCTTTTCACCATCGAACTGGTCGGTGATGCGGATGCGCTTCTTCAGAAACTTGAGCACCGGATTGGTGGCAATGTCGGGCTCCTGCCCGGCCGCAAACCACATCTTCACGCCAGTGACGACCAGGAAAGCACCGAATACATACAGCAGCCAGTGGAAGGTGGCCAGCAGCCAGGCCCCGACCAGGATCAGCAGCGTGCGCAACACGATGGCGCCGATGATGCCGATGATGAGCGCGCGCTTTTGGTACTGCGGCGGCACAGCAAAGTAGCTGAACAGCATCAGGAAGACGAAGATGTTGTCCACCGACAGGCTCTTCTCGACCAGGTAGCCAGTGATGAACTGCATCGAGACGGTGTTGGCAATCTCGCGGCCTTGGCTGCTGTCGAGGTACCACCACAGGATGGCCACGAACACGAAGGCCAGCGAAAACCACAGCAGGCTCCAGCGGGCGGCTTCGCCCATGGTGACCTTATGCGCTCCCTGGCGCTCCATGACCAGCAGGTCAACGGCTATGGCAACGACCACGAAGACGGCAAATCCCGCCCACATCCACCACGTTCCTATTGTTTCCATCGAGTTTCTCCAAAAATGCCCTCACACACCCAGGCAAGCCGGGCGCCCAAGCCCCGCACTGTAGGGGCTTGGGCACTTCTTTAAAACCTGTTATCCCGGTAGCATTGGTTCGGTTTTTACGAACCAAAACCCTCCCAGACGTCTTCACAACGGATCTATCATGAGCCAGAGCTTCAACTACCGCCACCTGTTTTACTTCTGGGTGGTGGCCAAGGAGGGCGGAATTGCCCGCGCCGCCGAGCGGCTGGACATGGCGGTGCAGACCATCAGCGCCCAGGTGCGCGAACTGGAAAAGGCCTTGGGCGTGAGCCTGCTGCGCACTGAGGGTCGCAATCTCGTGCTCACTGACGCAGGCGTAGCCGCCCTGCACGAGGCGGACCATATCTTTGCGTTGGGCGAGCTGCTGCCCGTGCGCGTGCGCGAGGCCGCCAGCGGCCAGACGCTGCGGCTGAACATGGGCATATCGGACGGCATTGCCAAGCTGGCCGTGCACCGGCTGCTCACGCCCGTGCTGGACGAGCCCCACCTGCGCCTGTTGTGCCATGAGGGCGAGTTCCAGCCCCTGCTGGGCGAGCTGGCCCTGCACAAGCTTGACGCAGTGCTGGCTGACCGCGCCGCGCCACCCAACCCGGCCCTCAAGACCACCAGCCAGTTGTTAGGCACGAGTACCGTGGCCTGGTATGCCCCTCCCGTGTGGGCCGAGGCGGCAGCCCAGCAGTTTCCACAAAGCCTGGCCGTGGTGCCCGTGCTTTTGCCGACCGACCACGCCGCCATGCGCGCACGCATAGACCACTGGCTGGAGCGAGAGCGCATCCGCCCGCGCATCGCCGGGGAGTTCGAAGACAGCGCCCTGCTCAGCACCTTTGCCGCCACCGGCATGGGCGTGATGCCCGCGCCGGCATCGCTGGGCGAACACCTGGCCCAGACCCACGGCCTGGTACAGGTGGGCACCACGCCCGATGTGCAGGAGCAGTTCCACCTGATCTACAGCGCCCGCAAGGTGATGCACCCGCTACTCACGCGCCTGCTGGAGGCCGGGAAAGGCGGAATGCTACTAAATTAATAGCAAACAACGCTTACCAATCAGG
>NZ_QAIH01000325.1:7256-11850 GCF_003060895.1 Acidovorax sp. HMWF029
AAAAAAAGACCATCAATACGCGTCCTAACGGGTGCAGGCGCCAGGTCAGTCGCGCCCCGCCAGTTCAATGTGCAACGCTGCCGACATGGGGTCGGAAAAACACAGCTCGTGGCTACCCGGGCACTCAACCAGGCGGAACAGGCCCAGCCGCTCCGACAGGCGCGGGTGCCAGGGCAGGCTGTGGGGCAGCGCCGTGTCCTGCTGCGCGTTCAGGTAGCTCTTGCCCAACTCCAGCGCGGCCAGCGGCACGGGCAGTTGCGCGGGTTCGGTGAAGGTGCGGTAGGGATGGGGATTGAGCAGCGCGTAGGTGCTTTGCGCCAGGGCCTCGTCGGCATCGTTGATAAAGGCCTCGCGCCAGATGGGGTACGGCAGCATCACAGCGTTGCCGTTGCTGGCCGCCACCTGGTCGAACAGCGCGCGGTAGTGCGGTGGCACCAGGTCGTTCAGGCACTCGCCCGGCTGCGGCACAAAGGCGTTCCAGTACACCAGGCGGCGAATGCGCCCCGGTAGCCGCGTGGGCATGTGGCTGATGACCATGCCGCCATAGCTGTGGCCCACCAGGCGCACATCGGTCAGGCCCTGGCCGTCGATGAAAGCCGCCAGCGAATCGACCGCGTCGGCCAGGCCCGTGGCGGCGCGGTCGTCGCCGGGGCGGTTGCCTGCGAGCGTGGGGCAATGCACCGTGTGGCCGCGCGCGCGCAGGTGGGTGGCGGTCGCTTCCATTTCGGCGCCGGTGTGCCAGGCGCCATGGACCAGGACATAGGTATCCGGCATGGGTGTGTCTCCTTGGGGTTGTGTTGCAGAACCGGGCCATCTGCCCTGCCGCTACCTTAGAGACACTGGGCGGTGCTGAATGGACTGTGCGTGCCAGCTGGCTGTGCTGGGTGTGCCAGAGCGCTCACCCACAGGCCAGCGCGGCCGTCTCAACGAGGGATTTGCGTGTGGCCTCGGCCGTCGCGCCGCCACTGCGCGGGCGACACCCCCATGGCGCGCTGGAAGGCGCGCGCGAAATGCGAAGGGTCGGCAAAGCCGCAGCGCCGCCCGATCTCGCCCACGGCCACATGGGCCAGCTGGGGGCGGCGCAGCAGCTCGCCCGCCCGCGCCAGGCGCAGTTCGCGCAAGGTGCCCGCAAAGGTGTGGCCCTGTGCCGCAAACGCCCGGTGCAGGGTGCGCAGCGACACGCCCGCCTCCTGCGCCAGGGCCTGGGCCGAGAGGCCCGGCTGGTCAATGCGCGCCCGCAGCAGCGCACACAAATGGGCATGCAGGCTGCGCGCCGCCGTGGGTGAAGGTGAAAGAGGCTCCAGCGCAGCGCACAGCAGCGCGCCCAGGTGGTCGGACAGCAACGCAGGCGACAGGGCATGCGCCGAAGCCGGGTCGCGCGCCAGCTGCACGGCCAGCGCGCCCAGGCTCTGGCCCCAGCCCTGGTCGCGCCAGGCCACGCGGGGCCCGCGTACCTCCGGCTGCTCCAGCCACTGCCCCACCCAGGCGCGCGGCAGTTGCAGCGACACACAGTGCACGCATTCAGGAAAGTGCAGTTCATAAGGCCGGGCCGAATCCAGCAGCACCACATCGCCCGGCCGCAGGTGCGCCACATGGCCATCCTGGCGCACATGCCATGCGGTCTCGGCCTGGCCGATCAGGTAGAAGGGCAGCTGGCGGCTGCGGGCAATGCCGGCAGGCGTGCGAAACACATCCTGGGTGGAGGCCCGCACGCGGTTGATGGACAGCGTCTCCACCGGCAGGCTTTGCAGCTCGCCGCCAAACAGCGGCGCCTCGCGGGAGCTGCAATCCATTTCCAGAAACGCCTCGCAGATCGCACCTACCCAGTAGTCCAGGCGCGCGGACGGCGCCACCACGTCGGTGGTCCACTGGCGCAGAGCCATGGGGGAAGACGCGGGGACGGCAGCTGACATGGCGCCCAATCTACCGGCAAGGGCGCCGGGCAGGCAACAGGGCAAGCCCTCCCGCCGCCGTGTTCAGCGCTGTGGCATGTCCTTGACGGAATACCCCAGGCTCACCGTGGCATCGCCAGGAATCGCGGGCATCGATGCGTTCCACGCATCCCACGCGGCGCGCATGGCCTGCAGGCGCTCGGGCTCCGCAGGCGCACGGTTGGCGCGCTCGCGCTCATCGTCGGCCAAGTTGAACAGGTAGTCGTTGCCATCCACGCGCAGGTACTTCCACACGCCCTGGCGCATGGCGCGCTGGCCCCGGTGGTTCATGCGCCAGAACAGTGCTGGCTCGTCGATCACGTTGGCATCGCGCAGCAGCGGCATCAGCGAGCGGCCGTCGAGTGGATAGTCCGCATGCGCGGCGGCGCCTGCGGCGTCGAGCATGGTGGCCGACCAGTCCATGGTCATGCAGGTTTGTGCGCTCACGCCGCCGGGTGCGATCACTGCAGGCCAGTGCGCAATCCAGGGCACGCGGATGCCGCCTTCGGTCAGGTCCATCTTGCCACCCACCAGCGGCCAGTTGTCTGAAAAACGCTCGCCACCGTTGTCGCTGGTGAACACGACCAACGTGTCGCGCGCCAGGCCCTTTGCCTCCAGCAGCGCCATGATGCGGCCGATGCCCTCGTCCATGTGGTGGATCATGCGGCGGTAGGTCTCGATGTTGCCGCCGTGCAGGTGGAACAGGTTGCCCTTGACCTCCTGCGCCAGCGCCTCGTCGTCGCGCGTCTCCCACGGCCAGTGGGGCGCGGTGTAGTGCAGGCTCAAAAAGAATGGTGTGCCCGCCTGCGCCCCCGGCGCCATGCGCTGCACGTAGTCCAGCGCGTGGTCGGTGATGAGGTCGGTGAGGTAGCCGTCCTGCTGCTTTTCCTCCTCGCCCAGGTACAGGTCGTGCGTGCCGTTGGAGCTGCAGTGCGTGAAGTAGTCCACCCCGCCCGACATGGGCCCGAAGAATTCTTCGTAGCCCGAGCGCAGCGGCCCGAACGCGGGCGGGTAGCCCAGGTGCCATTTGCCCATCAGCGCCGTGCGGTAGCCGGACGCGCGCAGCAGCGACGGCAGCGTGGGGTGTTCGGGCGGCAGGCCCAGCGTGGTGCTGCCCCGGCTTTTGCTGTTGATGGGTTCCTCGGCCGCGCCACGCAGGCGGTACTGGTAGCGCGCCGTCATCAGCGCAAAGCGCGTGGGCGAGCAGACGGGCGAATTGGAGTAGCCCTGCGTGAGCTTGAGGCCGTTGGCCGCCAGCTGGTCGAGCACCGGCGACACCGGGCCAAAGGCCGCGTCGCGCCCGCCGTAGCAGCCCAGGTCGGCATAGCCGAGGTCATCGGCGACGATGAAGATGATGTTGGGGCGTTGGGACATGGGCCTCATACCGGGTTGTCTGGTTGTCGGGTGGTCGCTTCGCACCCAATTCACCGCAACCGTTCGGGCTGAGCTTGTCGAAGCCTTAGGCGGCGCTTCGACAGGCTCAGCGTGAACGGTTTGGTGGGTGGGCGTAATGTTGGGCGTTGGGCGAAAGTGCAGGGGATCAAGGCTTGAAGCCCGAGCGCTGCACGACCGGCGCCCACTGCGCGCGGTAGGCCTTGAGCATGGCTTCGGTCTGGGCCATGGTCGCCACCACGGGCTCCATCTTGGCGGCCTCAAACTTGCGCTGCGTGTCCGGGTCCTTCATCACCTCGTGGATCAGACCGGCGAGGCGCTCGGCCTGCGCCTTGGGCATGCCCATGGGCGCGAAGAAGGTGTTCCAGCCGGTGGCGGCCAGGTCCAAACCGCTTTCCTTGAAGGTGGGGATCTTTCCATCCAGCGCACTGCGTTTGGCACCCGACACCGCCAGGATGCGGATCTTGCCGGCCTCGTGCTGGGGCAGCAGGGTGTCAAAGGTATCGAACGCCACAGGCACCTGGCCACCCAGCAGGTCGTTGAGCAGCGGCGCCGAGCCCCGGTAGCCCACCACCTCGGCGCGCACCTTGGCGGCATCGCCCACCATCAGGCCAAAAAAGTGCGGCAGGCTGCCCGTGGCAGGCACGCCAAAATTGGCCTTGTCGGGGTTGGCGCGCAACCAGGCCATGAGGTGTGGCAACTCCTTCACCGGCACGGCGCTGCCCACGGCGACGCCGAATTCGTAGCTGTTGACGTGGCTCACGGGGCGGAAATCGCGCTCGGGGTCGTAGCCCGCGTCGGGGAACACCAGAGGCGCCACCAGCATGACGGCCGGGTTGGCCAGCAGCAGGGTGGGCTGGTTGGCGGGCGCAGCTTTGACAGCCTGGGCCGACAGGCGGCCGCCTGCGCCGGTCTTGTTCTCCACGATCACGGGCGTGCCGAGCTTGCTGCCCAGCTTGTCGGCCACGATGCGGGCCACACGGTCGGTGGAGCCACCGGGGGCGTAGCCCACCACGATGCGCAAAGGCACGTCCTGGGTCTGCGGCTGCGCCTGGGCCAGATTAGCGCACAAGGCAAGCGTGGCGGTCAGCACAAAGGCAAGGGGTTTGCGCATGGTCAAAATCTCCAGGGGCAATGGCAGGGCCCGCGCTGGCGCGCAGGGGAATGGATGGCCGGACTGTATTGGCTACACAATCAATTGATCTAATCAATCATCGCCCGGAAATACCCTGATGCCCGCGCCAGCGCGGGCCCTGCCATTGCCCCTGGAG
>NZ_QAIH01000326.1:0-1621 GCF_003060895.1 Acidovorax sp. HMWF029
CTTCAATCACCAGCAGCACAACCCAAAAAAGAGCATCACCGCCAGCAACTAGGCACAACACCAAACGATCAGATCGTCCGGTCAAGCGCCTCAGAAGCGAAGCCCTCGACTATAGCACGGATTGAGGGAGGTGTGAAAAGAAGTTCGCCGATTTAGGCGCCTCAGCCCTGATGGGCTGCAACAGCGGCTTCGAGCGCGTCCACAAACAGGAAGGCGACATCACACCCCGTCTGATCAAAGATCTCCTGGAAGCAGGTAGGGCTGGTCACATTGATCTCGGTGACGCAGTCTCCGATCACATCCACCCCCGCCAGCAACAGGCCCCGCTCCAGCAGGATGGGGCCCAAAGCCTCTCCGATCTCGCGGTCGCGTGCCGACAAGGGCCGGGCCACACCCTTACCGCCGGCCGCGAGGTTGCCACGCACTTCGCTGCCTTGTGGGATGCGGGCTAGGCAGAAGGGCACGGGCTTGCCACCGATGATGAGCACGCGCTTGTCTCCATCGACGATCTCGGGCAGGAACTTTTGCACCATCACGCTCTGCGCACCGTGGCGGTTCAGGGTTTCGGTGATGCTGCCCAGGTTGAGGCCATCAGGCCCAACACGGAAGATGCCCATGCCGCCCATGCCGTCCAGCGGTTTGAGGATGATGTCCTGGTGCTCAGCATGAAAGCGCTGGATATCTGCAGCGTCGCGCGTGACGAGCGTGGGGCCGATGAACTGGGGAAACTCCATGATCGCCAGTTTTTCCGGATGGTCCCGCAAGGCCCGGGGCTTGTTGAACACCTTGGCGCCTTCGCGCTCGGCCTGCTCCAGCAGGTGGGTGGCGTAGAAGTATTCGCTGTCGAATGGCGGGTCCTTGCGCATGAGCACCGCGTCGAAATCGGCCAGCACAGCGCTGCGCTCTGGCTGAGCGTCATACCAGTGGTCCGCATCCCCTGTGAGATGGATGTCCCGGACCCGGGCCGTGACTTTGTCCCCGCGCTGCCAGGTCACATGCTGCGGCTCGCACACCGCCAGGGTGTGGCCGCGCCGCTGGGCCTCGCGCATCATGGCAAAGGTGGTGTCCTTGTAGATCTTGAAGCTGTGCAGCGGATCGGCAATGAAGAGCAGTTTCATGGTGTCGGATCAGAAAAGTGGATGGGGCCAGGGGCCCGGGCAGCCGAGGGTCTAGGCCTGCGAACGCCTGTACTGTTGCACAAATAAGGCAATGCTGCCCGCGACCACGCCCCAGAAGGCCGACCCCACGCCCGCCACCACCACCCCGCTGAGCGTGACCAGGAAGGTGATGAGCGCGGCCTCCCGGTGGGACTCGTCCCGCAACGCAGCGGCCAGACCGTTGCCAATGGTGCCCAGCAGCGCCAGCCCTGCAATGGCCACGATCAGTTCCTTGGGAAACGCCGTCAGCAACCCGGTGATGACCGCGCCAAACAGCCCGATGGCCACATACAGTGCGCCGCAGCACACGGCAGCGGTGTAGCGGCGGCTGCGGTCTTCATGCGCCTGCGGGCCCATGCACATGGCGGCGGTGATGGCGCTGAAGTTCAGTGCAAACGCGCCAAACGGGGCCAGGACCAGGGTGGCCAGCCCGGTGAGAGTGATGAGCCGGGACACCGGCAGGT
>NZ_QAIH01000326.1:1631-3931 GCF_003060895.1 Acidovorax sp. HMWF029
GCCATGGTGACCACAAACAGCGGAATAGCCAGGCTCACCAGGGCCGCCACGCTGAACTCGGGCGCCATGAACACCGGCAGCGCCAGCTCCAGCTGCACCGCCGACCAAGCCATCTGCCCGTGGGCCGCCACATACGCCACGGCCACCACCAGCGTGATGACCACGGCATACCGCGCCAGCCAGCGGCGGCTGACCAAGTACACCAACAGCATGAGCAGCACCAGCGGAAGCGCCGTCTGGGCCGCCGCAAACGCCTGCAGGCCGAACCGCGCCAGCACGCCGGCGAGCAAGGCGGCAGCGATCTCCATGGGAATGCGGTTCATCACACGCTCGAACCAGCGGGTCATGCCCGCCAGGGTGATGAGCACCGCACTCAACATGAACGCCCCCACAGCCTCGCCCATGCTGAAGCCCCCGGCCAACCCGGCCGTGGCCAGCACAGCGGCGCCGGGGGTAGACCAGGCCACCATGACGGGCTGCCGCAAGATCAATGAGGGGACCAACGAACACAGGCCCATGCCCAGACCCAGCGCCCACATCCACGAGGTGACCTGGGCGGGTGTGGCGCCAAACGCCTGTGCGGCCTGGAAGACGATGGCCACCGAACTGGTGAAACCCACCAGCACCGCCACGAACCCCGCGACAAAGGTCGAGAGGCTCAGGTCTTTGAAAAATTGCATGGGCTGGATTCTGGCACTGCGCCCCACAGCCGTCGGCGCAGGGGGCTGCGCGCAGCGCCACCCGCCAATAAGCTACAAATTTAATAGCATACTTTGCACGATGGTCGCGCGCAGGAGGCCAAAAAAACCTCAAAACCCCGCTCAAATCTCGATCTTCGAGCCCAGTTCGACCACCGCGTTGTTCGGCAGGTGCAGGAAGTCCGCTGCGCCGCTGGCATTGTGGTGCATCTGCGCAAACAGCTTTTCGCGCCAGGGCGCCATGCCGCCGCCCATGGTGGGGATGACCGTGTCGCGCGAGAGGAAGTAACTGGTGGTCATGGCCTCCAGCTCGCAGCCCCGACCACGCAACAGCTCGAGGGCGCGGGGCACGTCAGGGTCGTTCTTGAACCCATAGTGGATCACCACCTGCCAGCAATCGTGACCCAGGGATTCGACCTGCAGCCGCTTGTCCAGACCGATCCAGGGCGTCTCGTGGTTGTGCACGGTGACAAACAAGTTTTGTTGGTGCAGCACCTTGTTGTGCTTGAGGTTGTGCAGCAGCGCATTGGGCACGGCGCCCGTCTCGGCCGTGAGGAAGACGGCCGTGCCGTCCACCCGGGTGGGCGGGCTGATGAAGACCGACTCCAGGAAGTCCTTCAGGTCGATCGCATCGGCGCGCAGCTTGTCGTTGAGCAGGCGGCGCCCTTCCTTCCAGGTCATCATGAAAGCGAAAACGATGCCGCCGATCAGCAGCGGGAACCAGCCGCCCTGGAACAACTTGAGCATGTTCGATGCGAAGAACGCCAGGTCCACCACAAAGAAGCAGCCCGTGGCCGCGATGCACAGCGCCAGCGGATAGCGCCAGCCGTAGCGGATCACAAAGAAGGTGAGCGTGGTGGTGATCAGCATGTCCAGCGTCACGGCAATGCCGTAGGCGGCGGCCAGGTTGCTCGACGAACGGAACATCACCACCGCCAGCACGATGGCCGCGAACAGCCCCCAGTTGACCAGCGGCATGTAGATCTGCCCGGTATCGCGCACGCTGGTGTGCTGGATGTTCAGGCGGGGCAGGTAGCCCAGTTGGATAACCTGCTTGGTCACGCTGAAGGCGCCGGTGATCAGGGCCTGCGAAGCAATCACCGTGGCCATGGTGGCCAGCACCACCAGCGGGATCAGCGCCCAGTCGGGCGCCATCATGTAGAAGGGGTTCTTAACGGCCTCGGGCTCGGCCAGCAGCAGTGCGCCCTGGCCAAAGTAGTTGAGCGTGAGCGCAGGCATGGCCACGGTGAACCAGGCCAGGCGGATGGGTCGCTTGCCAAAGTGGCCCAAGTCGGCGTACAGCGCCTCGGCGCCGGTCACGCAAAGCACCACCGCGCCCAGGATGATGAAGCTGGTGCCCGGATTGGCCCACATGAAGCCCAGCGCGTGGTGCGGGCTCAATGCCCAGAGGATCTCGGGGTGCCCCACGATGTGCGATACCCCCAGCAAGGCAATGCTGATGAACCACACCAGGGTGATAGGCCCGAAGAACTTGCCAATGCCGCCGGTGCCGCGCTTTTGCACCGCAAACAGGCAAAACAGCACGACCAGGGTGATGGGGATCACGTACTGCTTGAAGTGGGGCGAAACCACCTCCAGCCC
>NZ_QAIH01000040.1:0-5895 GCF_003060895.1 Acidovorax sp. HMWF029
GGGCCGTTGTCGCCCCCCCCGATACTCCCATGTTCAAGCTGCGCGATGCCCTGCTGATTGCCGCCTTGCTCACCGGCATCCAGGCCGGGGTGCATGGGCTCACGGCATGGCTCGGCGATGCGGGCATGCTGGCTGGCGCGCTGCTGGCGGCCCTGGCCGATGTGCACGCCGCCACCGCAGCCGTGCTGGTGCGTGGTGGGCCGGACAGCGCGGCAGCTCCCGCCATTGCGCAAGCCCTGATGGCCGCGCTGCTGGTGCATGCGGGCAGCAAATGTGTGGTGGCCCTGGCCAGTGGTGGCTGGCGCTACGCCCTGGCCGTGGCGCCGGGCGTGCTGGCCCATACCCTGGCGTTTGTGGGGGTGCTGGCCCTGCAGCGATAAGAGCTTGAACAGGTCACTTGGGGCGCCGCAGGCGGGGCCGGATAATCGCCCCATGACCTCCAAAGAAAACCAAGCCCGCACTGATTTCAGCGCGCTGGCCCTGAGCCCCGCCATGCTGGCCAACCTGCAGCAGCTGGGCTACACCACGATGACGCCCATCCAGGCTGCCAGCCTGCCGCCCGCCTTGCTGGGCAAGGACCTCATCGCCCAAGCCAGCACCGGCAGCGGCAAGACCGCCGCGTTTGCGCTGGCGCTGCTGGCCAACCTCAACCCCCGCCGTTTTGCGGTGCAGGCCCTGGTGCTGTGCCCCACGCGCGAGCTGGCCGACCAGGTGACCACCGAGATCCGCCGCCTGGCGCGGGCCGAAGAAAACATCAAGGTCGTGACCCTGTGCGGTGGCGTGCCGCTGCGCGGCCAGATGCTGAGCCTGGAGCACGGCGCCCACATCGTGGTCGGCACGCCTGGCCGCGTGATGGACCACCTGGAGCGCCAGCACCTGACGCTGGAGGCCCTGAACACCCTGGTGCTGGACGAAGCCGACCGCATGCTGGACATGGGTTTCTTCGACGACATCGCCACCGTGGCGCGCCAGTGCCCCAAAGAGCGCCAGACCCTGCTGTTTTCGGCCACCTACCCCGAAGGCATTGCCAAGCTCAGCGCGCAGTTCATGAAGTCGCCCGAGCAGATCACGGTGCAGGCTCAGCATGCCGAGGGCAAGATCGAGCAGCGCTGGTACGAGGTGAAAAACAGCGAGCGCCTGCACACGGTTTCGCAGCTGCTCAACCACTTCCGGCCCGATTCATCCATCGCTTTCTGCAACACCAAGCAGCAGTGCCGTGACCTGGTGGCCGTGCTGCAGGCCCAGGGCTTTAGCGCACTGGCGCTGTTTGGTGAGCTGGAGCAGCGCGAGCGCGACCAGGTGCTGGTGCAGTTTGCCAACCGCAGTTGCTCGGTGCTGGTGGCCACCGACGTGGCCGCGCGCGGCCTGGACATTGCCAACCTGGCCGCCGTGATCAATGTGGACGTGACCCCCGACCCCGAGGTGCACATCCACCGCATCGGTCGCACAGGCCGGGGCGATGCCGAAGGCCTGGCGCTCAACCTGGCCAGCATGGACGAGATGGGCAGCGTGGGCAAGATTGAGCAGCTGCAGGGCCGCGAGTCGCGCTGGTTCCCGCTGGCGGACCTCACGCCCACGGGCAGCGGCCCGCTGGTGCCGCCTATGGTCACCATCCAGATCATCGGTGGCCGCAAGGAGAAGATCCGTGCGGGCGACGTGCTGGGTGCGCTGACCGGCGAGATGGGCTACACCCGCGAGCAGGTGGGCAAGATCAATGTGAACGACTTCTCGACCTATGTGGCCGTGGACCGCGCGATTGGTGCACAGGCCGTGGCGCGGCTGAACGGTGGCCGCGTCAAAGGCAAGAGTGTGAAGGCACGCCTGGTGCTGGGCAACGAAAATTTTGAATGAAATTTGCCCTTCCCGCGCGTCCAGTATGCTCAAGTAGCTATTTATTTGATAGCAATTGAGCGGCTGGGTATCGTGCAGGTCGGCAGCTTGCGGAGGGTGCAGGCCAGGCTCTTGGCGACCATGTCGGGATACGCCCTGCGGACTCACCCGATCTGCGGTTGGTCGTGGTGTGCAGGGCGGTGAGCGCAGCGTAACCTGACGCCCTCGCCAAACCGGCCCCTCACCTGACCGCGCCCGCTGCCTGCAGCATCTGCACCATGGCCCCGTAGCCCCGCTGGCGGGCCAGCTGCAGTGGTGTGTTGCCCTGCCGGTCGGTCAGTGCGTGGTTGGCCCCCGACAGTAGCAACGCCTTCAGCGTGGCCTGGTGCCGTGGGCCACCGTTGCCCAGCACGATGGACTCGATGAGCGCCGTCCAGTGCAGGTTGTTCACATGGTCCAGCGGCGCCCCGGCAGCAATCAGCTGGCGCACCACGCCGTCGTGCCCCAGGTGTGCGGCGGCGATCAGGGCCGTGCCGTCGTACCGGCTGGTCACCTGCTTTGCGCTGGCGCCCAGTTGCAGCAGCAGGCGCAGCGTGGCCTCGTCGTCCGCCACGGCGGCAATGGTGACCGCGTCGTAGCGGTCGCTCTCCAGCGCATTCAGATCAGCCCCGGACTGCGCCAGCAGGCGGATGGCGGCGTGCTGGCGCGCAAAAGTGGCCACATGCAGCGGCGTGCGGCTGTAGGTGTCGCGGGCGTTCACATCGGCGAGTGCGGCGGTCAGCTGCTTGAGCGCGGCCACATTGCCCTGCGCGGCGGCGGCATGCAGGCCCTGGTAGGCAGTGGTCTCGCTGGCCGTCGGAGGCACCTGGGCCTGGGCGGGGGCGGCGCAGGCCAGGGTGGCGGTCAGCGCGATAGCAAGGTGCCAGTGCCTCATCGTGGGTGCCTCCGGTAGCGTAAGGTGCAGGTGAGTGCAGGTGATTACTTCAGCAAGTCCTGCACCTTGGCGATGCCAGCCACGGCGCATTGCTCGTCCAGGTGGCCGCCGGGCGCACCGCCTACGCCCACGGCGCCAATCACTTCGTTGCCCGCCTTCACGGGCACGCCGCCGCCCAGCAGCAGATAGCCGGGGATGTTCACCAGGTTGGCGGCTGCGGGGTTCTTCTGCGCGCCTTCCATCATGGCCAGCGTGGTGTTCTTGGCCGATGCCGAGGTGTAGGCCTTGAGGCGGCTGGCTTCCAGCGTGTGGGGGCCCGCGTTGTCGGAGCGATGCACGGCGCGCACGGTGCCTGCGCGGTCCACCACGGTGGCCGTGACGGCGTAGCCGTTGGCGGTGCAGGTGGCCACTGTCTGCGTGGCGATCTGCGTGGCCAGGTCCAGCGACATGTTCTTTTCGGTGCGCACGCCTTCGGCGCTGGCGGCGGTGGCAATGAGGCACAGGGTGAGGGCGGCGACGGTAGCGAGGCGGTGTTGCATGGTGTTCTCCGGTGTTTGGACGTCGGTGCCACCGTGTGTGGCGCCGTAGGAGAACTGTAGAAATTGCCGCTGATTTCGGCCATTCGGATGGCTACGCGCGGGCCTCCGTAAAACTACGGAAGAGCTTTGACGGCCAGCTCAGGCTGCGGCGTCCACCAGCGCCGCGTACCGCCGTATCAGTTGCGCCAGCGACTCGGCCCCCAGTTTGCTGAACAGGTTGGCGCGGTGCGTCTCCACTGTGCGGGGGGAGAGTTCGAGCGCCCTGCCGATTTCCTTGTTGGTCAGCCCCTCCACGATCAGCCCCAGCACTTCGCGCTCGCGCGCCGAGAGCTGCGCAAAACGCTCGCGCGCCTGCTGGTCGGCATGGTGGCGTTCGCGCGAGCGCACATGCTGGCGCACTGCGTTCTGCAGGGCTTCGATCAGCACTTCGTCATCCACAGGCTTTTCCAGAAACTCCGCCGCGCCGGTCTTGAATGCGCGGCGGCACATCTCCACCGTGCCGTGCCCGGTGAGCAGGATCATGGGCTGGTCCACGCCCTGTGCCAGCAGCTGCTCCAGCACCGTGAGGCCGCTGATGCCAGGCATGCGCACATCGAGCACGATGGCGCCAATGCTTGCGTGGTCGAACCCATCCATGAAGGCTTGCGGATCGGCCCAGGCCTGAACGCGCAGGCCCACGGTGCTGATGAGCAGGGAGAGGCTGTCGCGCACGGCGGCGTCGTCGTCCACCAGGTGGATCAGGGGCGAGAGGGAGGGGGCGCTATCGGTCATGGGTGGGCGGGGCGGTGCACAGGATCAGGACAAACTCGGCACCCCGGTGCGCTGTGGATGGGGGCGTGGCTTCGGGCGCCAGGGTCAGCTGCGCGCCCATGGCCTGCGCCAGACTCTCGCACAGCGTGAGGCCCAGTCCCAGGCCACCGCTGCGGGTGGTGTAGAAGGGCTCGAACAGGTGCTGGCGCGCCTCGGGCGGTATGCCCGGGCCATGGTCGCGTACCGACAGGGCCACGTGCTCGGCACTGGTGTTCGCCATCGCAAGCTGCAGTTGGCGTTCCGCAGGCGGCACTTGCTCCAGTGCTTGCAAGGCGTTCATCAGCAGGTTGTGGATGATTTGCTGCAGGGCCACGGGTTCGGCCAGCACCTGGGGCAAGTCAGGTGAGGCAGACACGGTGGGTACCACGCCGCGCTGCGCCAGTTCTGGCTCCAGCAGGTGCAGCACGTCCTGCACTGCCGTGGGCAGCGCCAGTGGCTGGGCCTGGCTTGCCAGGTCAGGCCGCTCCACCAGGCGGCGCAGTCGGCCCACCACGGTGGACGCGCGGCGTGCCTGTTCCACAGCCCGGGCCATGGCGGTTTGTGCCGTCGCCAGTTCGGGCGGTTCGTCGGCCAGCAGGCGCTGAGCGGCCTGCGTGCTGGACAGCAGTGCAGTCAGCGGCTGGTTCAGCTCGTGCGCCATGCCTGCGGCCAATTCGCCCAGCGTGTTCAGCCGTGCCACCTGGCCCAGGCGCAGCAGCTCTTCCGCCCGCTGGCGGGCCACGCGTTGGCGCCTCAGTGCGTAGCCTGCGGCCCACAGCGCAGCGGTTAGCAGGCACCAGCCCAGCATGCCCCACCAGGGCAGCTCGTGCAGGCTCACACTGCGGCGGGCCACCACTTCCAGTGGCTGGCTGGGTGCTGCCAGCAGTTTGTGAAAGTCGTAGGTGCGGATGCCTTTGCCCTGGTCGGCGTATCCTGGCTGAACCACAAAGGCGGCTCCGTTCTGCTCCAGCGCTACGCGCACCAGACTGGTGGCCCTGTCCATGGGCCATTCGTCGGTCGGGATGGTGGTGCGCAGATCGATGTGCAGCGCATAGCTGGCGGGCGTGCCCGCCAGCACCAGGTAGTAGCGGCCTGCGGGCAGGTTCAGCCCCGCCATGGCGGCGTGGCCGGTACGGCGCGAGGTGGCTTCGGCTGCCGCCAGCTCTGCCTGCAGTGCGGCGGGCCAGTCACTGTGGGCCGACCGCTGCAGCACGGCCAGAATCTGGGGGTACACCGACGTCAGGCGGGGCAGGGGCGATGCTGCGTTGTGGGGGGCGTCCGCCGCAGTAGCGGGCTGCAGCAGCGCCAGGGTGGCCATGATGGCGTCGTGCTGCACCACGCGCTGGCTCAGCAGCCGGTGCACGATGCGTGCGTCGGTCTCGAACGCTGAATGCAGTTGCTGCATGCGGTTGACCGCCAGCCAGCCGGAGCCCGCGCAGGCCACCAACGCCCACAGCAGCAGGCTGGGGAGGTGCACGTTCAAGAGGGCGCGGCGCCATACCTGGGTCATGCGCCGATTCTGGCATGTGGATGCTCTAGCGCGCTCATGGCACCCTTGGCGTAAAGCCAGTCTTAAGACGCCTCTGGTGTAATTCCGGGCTCCGACCGTCAGCGCTCCTTCCACATCCACACCTTATGTCCCACGTTCCCCCCAAGCCGCGCCCTTGGCTCACGCCGCGCAACCTGCTGTGGGCATCCATTGCAGTGGCGGCGATCACCATCGCGCTCAAGACGCTGGCCTGGGTGGTCACCGGCTCGGTGGGCCTGTTGTCCGACGCGATGGAGTCGTTTGTGAACCTGGCC
>NZ_QAIH01000040.1:5930-25423 GCF_003060895.1 Acidovorax sp. HMWF029
CTGGAGGCCGATGCCCGCCACCTGGTGACCGATGTGTGGACCTCGGCCGGTGTGCTGGTGGGCATTGCAGGCGCAGCTCTCACGGGTTGGCTGTGGCTGGATGCTGTGGCGGCCATCGCCGTGGCGCTGAACATCCTCAAGGAAGGCGTGGAGCTGGTGTGGCGGTCGTCCCAGGGCCTGATGGATTCGGCCGTGGAGCCCGAGGTGCAGGCCACCATCGACGCCACGCTGCAGCAGTTTGTGGCGGCCCAGGCGCCGGGTGCCGTGCGGTTCGACCATGTCTCCACTCGCCGTGCGGGCCAGCGCCAGTTTGTGGACATGCACCTGCACATGCCTGCCGACTGGACCTTGCGGCACGCCGCCGAACTGCGCGGCCAGGTCGAGCGCGCACTGATGGCCGCCGTGCCTGGCCTGCGCGCCACCATCGAGCTGCTGCCCAGCGATGTGGAAGCGCATTTTGACGACCCCCGTGACGAACCCAAGGATGAAGTGAAGTGATCAGTGTCTTGCAACGTGTGCGTGAAGCGCGAGTGGATGTGGGCGGGCAGACCGTGGGCGCCATCGGCGTGGGCCTTTTGGTGCTGGTGTGCGCCGAACGGGGCGACACCGAGGCCGAGGCCAACAAGCTGCTGGCCAAGATGCTCAAGCTGCGCATCTTCAGCGACGACGCGGGCAAGATGAACCGCAGCGTGCAGGATGTGGATGGTCGCGGAACCTGCGGGGGCCTGCTGCTGGTGAGCCAGTTCACCCTGGCAGCAGACACCACGGGTGGCAACCGCCCCAGCTTCACCCAGGCCGCCGCGCCCGATGACGGACGGCGGCTGTACGACTACGTTGTGGCCCAGGCGCGCGCACTCCACCCCTTGGTGGCCACAGGCCAGTTTGCTGCCGACATGCAAGTGCACCTGGTCAACGATGGGCCGGTGACCATACCGCTGCGCATTGCGCCTGCGGCGGTTTGATTGTCAAAAATGATAGCTTTTAGCGCTTGATGGATAAGCGCTAGATGATATTTTCTCGGGATTTTTCAGAGCGGCTGTGTCGCGCTTCCCGAGATGCCTTGCATCTACGCCGGCAAATCCGCCATAAGGTGGGTCAGGCGGTCGATGGGCTCGGGGCAATGCTTGAGGTATCCCTGCGCGTAGTCCACCCCCATCTCCTTGAGGCGCAGCAGCACCTCAGGGCTTTCGACAAACTCAGCGACCGTTTCCAGTCCCATCAGTCTGGCGACATCGGCAAAGCAGCGGACCGCCGCTTCGTCCAGTGGATTGCTGAGGAGGTTCCGAATGAACTGTCCGTCGATCTTGAGGTAATCCACAGGCAGGGCTTTGAGGTACCCGAACGACGATGCGCCAGCACCGAAGTCGTCCAGCGCGACTTTCACCCCAGCAGCGCGGACCTGGCCGATGAAGATTGCCGCGTCCGCCAGGTTGGTGACAGCGGCCGTTTCGGTGATTTCCAGGCAGAGCCTGGAACAGGTTTCCGCCCCTGCCGCTGAGAACAATGCGAGTGCCCATGCGTGAAAGGCTCTGTCGCCCACGGATTGGCCCGAGAGATTGACGCTGAGACTGTCGACCCGCCCAGGCTCGTCCAGGCCTTGAAGCCAGTGGACCGCATTTTTGAGAACCCAGCGGTCGATGCGCGATACCAGGTGAAAGCGCTCGGCCGCAGGCAGAAACACACCGGGCTGCACCAGGGAGCCATCGTCGTTTTTCAAGCGCAGCAGCACTTCGGCATGAATGCCCTGCGCTTGATCTTGCAGGCAGTGAATGCGCTGCGCAAACAGCACAAAGCCATCGTGGTCCAGCGCGTGCTGGATTCGGGTCGTCCACTGCATCTCATGGTTTCTTTCGCGCATGGTGGCGTCGGTTTCAAACCATGCGTGGACGCGATTTCGCCCGGCCTCCTTGGCCGCATAGCACGAGGCATCGGCAGCCTGCTGGATGGCTGCTGCATTGGCCCAGCGTTTGTCCAGTGGAACGAGGCCAATGCTGGTGCCGATCCGAAAGCGTCTCTCCCCATGGATGAATCGAAAATCGTTCATGCGGTCACAGATCTTCTGGGCCACGCGGCTCGCCTGCTCCATGGTGCAGTGCTCCAGGATGATGGCGAATTCGTCGCCTCCCAGGCGCGCGAGTGTGTCGCGCGTGCGGATCGAGTCCCCCAGCAGCTTGCTGACCTGCTGCAACAACTGGTCTCCGATGGCATGGCCACACGCATCATTGACCAGCTTGAACTGGTCCAGGTCGATGTAGAGCAGCGCGTGTTTGCTGTCGTTCTCCTGTGCATGGCGCAGTGTTCTGAGCAGTCGTGACTCGAACTCCGCGCGGTTTACAAGGCCGGTCAGCGAGTCGTGCGTGGCGCGATAGGTCATCTCGCCACTGAGTCTGCGCTGCTCGCTGACATCGTGGAAGACGAGGACAACGCCGAGCATTTCGCCCTGTGGACTGCGAATGGGCGCCGCGGAGTCCTGAATGCCGTATTCGGTGCCGTCGCGCGCAATAAGCAGGGTTTTGGGGGCCAGGCCTACGGTCTTGCCCTCGGCCAGGCACGCCGCTACCGGATCGGGCGCGGGCTCGCGCGTTTCTTCATGGATGATGTGAAACACCTGCAGCAAGGGGCGCCCGATTGACTCCGAAGATAGCCACCCTGTCATGCGCTCGGCCACCGGGTTGAGCCAGCTGACCAACCCGTCGGCATTGGTGGTGATGACGGCATCCCCTATCGACTGGAGGGTGACCCTCATCAGTTCATGCTGTTGCGCCAGTTCGGCGCTGAGTTGCAGCATGGCATCGTCACGGCGTTTTCTCTCGGAAATGTCGATATGGATGCCGAACACCCACTCGGGCTTGCCGTCGGCGGTGCGTGTGATGAGCCGTCCCCGGTCTTCGACCCAAATCCAGGAGCCGTCGCGATGACGCAGGCGCAGTTCGGACACATAGGCATCGCTGCGGCCCGCGAAATGTTCTCGCAGCAGCTGCTGAGTCTGGGGCAGTTCGTCCGGGTGGGCGATGTCCGCACGGTACTGATTGGTGACCACCCCCAGTTCTTCGATCGTCCAGCCGATGATCTCCGCCCAGCGAGGGTTGACGACCACTTCCCCGGTCTGAACGTTCCATTCCCAGGTGCCTGCATTCGTGCCCTCTATGAGGTTGCGCAGTCGCTCGTGCTCTCTGACCAGGGCGGTCTCCGCACGCCTGCGAAGCGTCACGTCCTGGCTGACCGAGAGACTGCGCAGGGGCTGGCCGTGCTCGTCGCGCTCCAGAAGTGCGGACAGCAGCACGTCGATGATCTCGCCCTGGCGTGTGACCATTTGGTAGGGCACCTCGTCGCACCGGCCCGCCGCAAAGAAGTTCGGCAGGACTTCCTCTTGGGCCCGCTGGCGCGACTCTTCGGTGAGGAAGTCTGACGACAATCGGCCAATGACTTCCTCGCGGCGGTAGCCTAGACAAGCGAGCCACGCATCGCTCACGTACAGGAGTCGGCCCTGCGCGTCGATCGAATGCATCATGGCTGGCGTGGTTTCGTACATCGCCTGCAGTCGACCTTGCGCCGCCTCCAGCGCCTGCTGCTGCTCCCGCCGCTGTGTGATTTCCTGAAGCGTGCCGCGCAGGCCGCTGATGCGCCCAGACGCATCGCATACAGCCTCGCCACGTGCCTCCACCCAGCCTGTGCGGCCATCGGGTCGCCGGTAGCGCAGATCCAGGACGTAGCCCTCGCCAGTGTGCAGCGCATGGGATACCCGCTCTGCAAGCCTGGCATAGTCGTCTGGCTGGTAGATGCGAGATTGATCAGCAAAACCGGGCGCCGGGGCCTGCGGGTCGCCGCCGAGGATCGCGTACATCTGGGGAGACCACGTCACAACATCTCCCTCGACGTGCCAGCTCCAGCTGCCCGTTTGGCCGAGCCTCTGGGCTTCTTCCAGAGCCAACTGCGCTGTCTTGAGTGCCGTGACGTCACTGACATTGACGAAGAAGCCAAGTACTTCGCTGCCTGCGATATCGGGGACGTAGTGCGCCAGGATGTGGCGGCGACTTCCATCAAAATTGGTCACTGCACGTTCGAAATTCTGCTCATGCCCTGCCAGCGCTCCATGGGCGTATTCCTCGTTCCATTCAACGATGCGTTCGCCCAGCAGTTCTTCGCGTGACATGCCGATCAACTCGTGCGGCTGCCTGCCGAACCATTGCGCGTAGGCATGGTTGGCAAAGCGGCATTGCCGATCCTTACCCCAGTACGCCACCATGCCTGGGATCGCGTCAGTGATGGCGCGAATAAAACGCTGGCTTTCGCCGAGCGCCAGGCCCGCCGACTCTGCCAGGTTGCGCTGTTCAATGAGTTCAGCCTCGAAGCGGTGGCGCTCGTGGGTGGAGACAAGGCTCCAAAAATAGGCGGGAGCTCCCTGGTATTCCCCCCGGCGGCTATTGAGCAGTACCGGCACGCGGGCTTTGTCGCCACCGATGACTTGCAAATGGATTTCACTGATCTGCCCGTCCCGCAGCAAGGTGGGCCAGATGTGGGTCTGCAGGAAGATTCTGCTGGCTGGGGGCAGCAGCTCTTCGAACAACGCTCCGATGCGATCCTCGCGTGTTCCTCCCGCCAGCGCGAGAAGGGCTGTGTTGACGTCCAGCAGGCGGCCCGCTTCGTTCGATACGACCACCGCGCAGGGCAATTGGTCCAGCAGATTCATGAAAGGGGCCTGGCCCTTGCTTCAGGCGGCGACGGCAGCGTGATCAAGGTAGTCACGCATGGCATGGATCACGAGGGACGGGTTGCTCATGTGGGCGCAATGGCCGGCAACGTCGAGCACTTGCAGTGTGCTGTCCGGCAGGTGTGCGTGGAGATACTCCCCGACGGAAAGCGGGGCCAGAGTGTCGTTGCGGTGTTGCAATAGCAGTGATGGCCGCGAGACCTTGGCCAGGTCGGCCCGGTTGTCCGCGAAGAATGTGGCCCTGGCGAACACTTTTGCAACGGATGGGTCCGTTGAGCAAAAACTGTCGGTCAGCGTGCTGGTCACATCGCCGGCTCCTGCAGTCCCCGCCACCACCGGCGCGAGGTAGTTGGCCCATCCCATGTAGTTCTGATCCATCAGGGCCAGCAGGCCTTCCAGGTCGTCACGCTCGAAGCCCCCCGCGTAGCCGGGCGGGTCATTCAGAAAGCATGGCGATGGACCTAGCAAAACCAGCCGGTCAAACAGCGAAGGCCGCTCGATGGACGCGAGCATGCCGATGCTGCAGCTCACGGAATGGCCCACGAAGGTCACCCCCGCGCTGAGGCCCAGGGCATCGCACACTTCCACGACATCCAGCGCGTAGCCCCGAAGATCGGCATACCGCAATCGGTCAAACGCCGCACGGTCGGAGCCGCCGCTGCCCACATAGTCGAACAGCACTTGGCGATGCGTCGCTCTGAATGCAGGCGTAATCAAGCTCCACATGTCCTGGCTGCAGCCAAAGCCGTGCGCGTACATCAGCACAGGGCCTTCGTTGCCCAGAACCCTGACATTGTTTCGCTTCAAAACGCTGCCCATGGCGCATCTCCTAGGGTTGATAAGGTATCGCGGAAAAGCGTTTCCGGCGAGCTTGTAGGTTGCCATGCACTATAGCGACGCAGGCGCTGCTTG
This sequence comes from Acidovorax sp. HMWF029, assembly GCF_003060895.1. Lineage (GTDB taxonomy): Bacteria > Pseudomonadota > Gammaproteobacteria > Burkholderiales > Burkholderiaceae_C > Acidovorax. The sequence continues at coordinate 11,554 of NZ_QAIH01000040.1, forward strand.
GACGGGGGAATGGGCCGGGGGTAACCCGGCTGACCACGGCATATTGCAGTGACAGTGTGGCTACGTCGTTTTGGGCCTTTGCTTGCTGTGCTTGCTGTGGGGGCCTGGTTGCCGACGCAATTCAACGCGGCAGTTGTCCGTGGTACGCGCCCAACCCTGCGCGCGCCTTGCTTGTTCATTGCCGCCAGAAGAACAGTCCCGCCATCACCAGCCCCGTCAGCACAATGCCGCCGCGCAGCCAGTCCGCCGGAATGCGCCGCGCCACGCGCGCACCGCCATAGCCGCCTGCCGTGGCGGCCATCATCATCATCAGTGCCTCTTGCCACTGCACCACTCCACCGACCGCATAGATGGCCACGGCAATGGCAGTGAGCAGGGCCGACACCCAGTTCTTGAGGCCATTCATGGCGTTGAGGTTGGTCTGCCCCAGCAGGCCAAACAGCGCCAGCAGCAGGATGCCCAGCCCCCCGTTGAAGTACCCGCCATAGGCCGCCACGGCCAGCACACCCACGGTGGCCTTGGCGGTGGACGGCGTGCCGCCCGCCAGCATCCGGCGCAACTGCGGCCCGAACGCAAACAGCGCCGTAGCCGCCAGCAGCAGCCAGGGCACCACGCGGCGGAAGGTGGCATCGGGCGTGACCAGCAGCAGCGCCGCCCCCGCCGCGCCACCGATGAGCGACAGCACCACCAACAGACGCATCGACAGCCCTGGTGGCGGCGCCGTATCCTCCCGGAACCCCCAGGCCCCCGCCATGTAACCCGGCAGCAGCGCCACCGTGCCCGTGGCATTGGCCACCACGGGCGGCACGCCAGTGAAGACGAGAGCGGGCAGCGTCAGAAAGCTGCCGCCACCGGCAACGGCATTGAGGGCGCCAGCGACGAAGGCGGCGGTGAGTAGCAGGGCGGTTTCGAACATATCTCCTCCACGGCGCGGTTCACTGGGCCCGCTGTGATCATTGGGCTGATCTTAGGTGGAGATATTTCGCTTCTTGGTCTAAATTGGGTTGGAAAAAGGTGGAAGTGCTTTGTGTTGTGCTCCGCTATGGTGCATAGGGATCGGCAAACCCCAGCTCCTGCATGATGGCCGTCTCGTACGCCTCCATCTCTTCTGCATCCGCCTCGCTCGTTTCGTGGTCCCAGCCCTGGGCGTGCAGTGTGCCGTGCACCAGCATGTGGGCATAGTGTTCTTCCAGGCTCTTGTTCTGCTCCTTGGCCTCGCGCTCGATCACTGGGGCGCACAGCACCAGGTCGGCAGTCACCACCGGCTCCTGCGTGTAGTCGAAGGTGAGCACGTTGGTGGCGTAGTCCTTCTTGCGGTACTCGCGGTTGAGCTGCTGGCCTTCTTCGGCGCCCACGATGCGCACGGTGATCTCGGCGTCGGTGGCCAGCGCGTGGCGGATCCAGCGGGTGACCTTGTGGCGCGGAAGCACGGCGCGGTGTGCTGCTGCGCCGTCGAAGGCGCCAAATTGCAGCGACAAGGAGAGTTGGTTCAATGGCATTGTGATGTTTTTTGGCTGCTTCCGCCTGATGGGGAACGTTTATTTGCTATCAAAATAATAGCTTTATTCTCGGCTGCGTGTGGCTGCCGCGCGGCGTGGGGCGTCGTAGGCGTCCACGATGCGTGCCACCAGCGGGTGGCGCACCACGTCGGCGCTGGTGAAGTGGGTGACGGCGATGCCCTTGACGCGTTTTAGGACCCGTTCCGCGTCCACCAAGCCGCTCATGGCGCCCTTGGGCAAGTCGATCTGGCTCACGTCGCCTGTGACCACGGCACGCGAACCGAAGCCGATACGGGTGAGGAACATCTTCATCTGCTCGGGCGTGGTGTTCTGTGCTTCGTCCAGGATCACAAAGGCGTTGTTCAGCGTGCGCCCGCGCATGAAGGCCAGGGGGGCGATTTCGATGGCGTTGCGCTCAAACGCCTTTTGTACCTTGTCGTGGCCCATTAGCTCGTACAGCGCGTCGTACAGGGGGCGCAGATAGGGGTCCACTTTCTGCGCCAGGTCGCCGGGCAGAAAACCCAGGCGTTCGCCCGCCTCGACAGCCGGGCGCGTCAGCACGATGCGCTGCACGGCGCTGCGCTCCAGGGCATCCACGGCGCAGGCCACGGCCAGGTAGGTCTTGCCCGTGCCCGCAGGGCCGATGCCGAAGGTGATGTCGTGCGTGGCGATGTTTTGCAGGTAGAGGTTCTGCGTGGGCGTGCGGCCGCGCAGGTCGGTGCGGCGGGTGTTGAGGACGATGGCGTCGTCCGGCGCTTCCAGCAGTTCGCTGTCGCCTGCCAGCATGAGCTGGATATGGTCTTCGGGGATGGGGCGCTCGGCGATTTCGTAGAGAGCCTGCAACAGCTCCATCGCCTGCGTGGCCTTGGCCTTGGGGCCGTCGACCTTGAACTGCTCGTGCCGGTGTGCAATGCTGACCTGCAGCGCCTCTTCGATGGTACGCAGATGGGCATCGGCCGGGCCACACAGGTGGGTCAGCCGGGTGTTGTTGTGGGGAGTGAAGGTGTGGCGCAGGATCACGCTGATAATTCCCGTCAGGCAAAGGAAATGGCCACATGGCGCATGCCGTGTGGCAATGCCGCGCGGCTCGCCAGCGTCGGCAAAAGGACATCAATGATAGGCAAATTGACCGGCACCCTGCTGGAGAAGAATCCCCCCGAGGTGCTGCTGGACTGCCACGGCGTGGGCTACGAGGTGAATGTGCCCATGAGCACGTTCTACAACCTGCCCGCCGTGGGCGAGCGCGTGAGCCTGCTCACACAGTTCATTGTGCGCGAGGACGCGCAGCTGCTGTATGGTTTCGGCACGGCGCAGGAGCGCCAGGCCTTCCGGGAGTTGATCAAGATATCGGGCGTGGGCCCGCGCACGGCGCTGTCCATCCTGAGTGGCATGGGTGTGGGCGATCTGGCCCAGGCAATTTCGCTGCAGGAGGCAGGGCGCCTGGTCAAGGTGCCGGGCATCGGCAAGAAGACGGCAGAGCGCCTGCTGCTGGAGCTCAAGGGCAAGCTGGGGGCGGACATGGGGGCGGTGCGTGGCGCGGCCACCAGCGATGCACAGGCCGACATCCTGCAGGCGCTGTTGGCTTTGGGCTACAACGACAAGGAGGCGGCGGCGGCGCTCAAGGCGCTGCCGGCGGAGGTGGGGGTAAGTGAGGGGATCAAGATGGCGCTGAAGGCGTTGGCTCGCTAATAATTGCGTTCCGATCAAGCCAGTGGGAGGCTGTGCGGTTGTGTTTGTCTGGCCTGGTGCGGTGCGGTCGGGCTCCAAAGGCTCCCCAGCGTAGGTCTGTGTGAAACAAAGGATTTGACAATGAAAGAATTTTTCATCCGGCGTTGGGCGCTTGTCCTTACTGCTGCAGTTGCTGTGCTGTCTGGCTGTGGAGGATCGAGTGATGCCCCTGCAAGCATGCAGGTTCGCTCCTCGGTGGAAAGCCGTGTGCAGCCTGACAGCGCGGTGCAGGATGTGGCGCGCGTCAAGTCGCGCAGTGCAGCCGCAGCACCCAAGGCATCCGTGGTCAGCCTGGGAGCGCTCGCCGTTGAGAAGACCGAGGCTTCCGCTTCAGTGGGGCCGCGGCTGATAGGTGCTGGCCGTGATGTGTCCGCCACCAAGTCGGGCTCAGCAACCCAATCGCTTTGGCAGTGGAAAGAGACCCCGGCCGGGGGCGCTGTAGCCGCCATTAGTTTTCGGGCAGAGGGGGCCTATGGCGTGCGCCTGGGGGTGCTTGTCAAGCAGCTGCCGGGCAGCGCGACAGTGCGTGTTTACACCCAGGCCTCTCCGGGCAAGGTGTTCGAAATTTCGGGGCACGAAATTCTGCAGTTGATAGAGCGCAACCAAGCTGCGGGCGATCAATCGGATGCCGCGAGGACTTGGTGGACCCCTGATACTGGCGAAGGAGAAGCGACGCTGGAAGTCGAACTGCCCCGCAGCGTGGCAACGACTGCACTGAACATTTCAGTGCCCACGCTGTCGCATATTTTTGTCAATCTTGCGGTGCCCACAGAAGAGGAGCTCCGAGCCCAACAACAAAGTACGAAGGACATTGGGGATTCGGATTCCTGCAATCTCGATGCCACTTGCCACTCAGATGGGGCAAGTGAGCGCAATGCGGTTGCGCGCATGGTGTTTGTCAAAGACGCGAAGTCCTATTTGTGCACGGGCACACTGCTCAATGATGGTAATTCGACAGGGAAGCCCTATTTTCTGAGCGCAAATCACTGCATATCCGATCAAACTGTAGCCTCAACGTTGCGGACAGATTGGTTTTTCCGTTCTTCCAGTTGCAACAGCGGTGCGCTTCAGAGCTCCAGTTCCAGGAAGGTCGGTGGGGCCCAACTCCTCTATGCCAGTGCAGAGACCGATGTGGCGCTTCTGCTGCTCAGTGACACACCGCCTGCAGGGGCTGTTTTTGCAGGGTGGGATGCCTCCACCGTCGGGCTGGGTGCGTCCATCATCGGGTTACATCACCCCAGCGGTGATTTGCTCAAACTGAGCTATGGCACAGTGATGGGGCAATCCGCGTGCGCGACTACGTCCGGGACAAGTTTCTCTTGCTCGGGGACCAGCGGCAATTACTATCGTGTGAACTGGAGTCAGGGCACGACGCAAGGTGGGAGCAGCGGCTCCGCCCTGTTCCGTAGCGGCAAGGTCATAGGCACCTTGTATGGTGGCAGTGCGGTATGTACTAACAAATCTTCATCGGACTTTTACGGGCGCTTTGATGTCGCTTACAACGCCGCGTTGAAGAACTGGCTGGCTCCCACAGGCGGGAGCACGGCGCGTACGGCGGTTTACCGCTTCTACAACAGCAAGACTGGCGCGCATTTCTTTACAGCCAGTGCCGCAGAGCGGGATTTCGTGATCCGCACTTTTCCCGAGTTTGGTTACGAGAACATCGCCTTCTATGCGTACCCCAATGAGAGTTCCGGCAAAGACCCTGTTTTCCGTTTCTACAATGCGACCAGCGGCGCACATTTCTACTCCGGCAGCGTCGCTGAGCGAGATTTTGTGATTGCCAACTTCCCCGAGTTCCGCTACGAAGTCGTTAGCTGGTATGCCCAAACTGCCTCTGGCAATGGTGCGTCTCCGATCTATCGTTTCTACAACAGCAAGACCGGCGCGCATTTCTACACCATCAGTGCCGCTGAGCGTGACTTCGTGATCCAGGTGCACACAGACTTCCGGTACGAGGGCCCCATGTACCATGCATGGACCACTCAGTAAGAAGTAGAAGCGCGGCAACACAATTCTTCTTTTGTTGCCGCTTTGAGGGGGTTTTCACTGCTCCACCTTATCGGACCGCCGCGCACTGCGCGGGCTCGGTGCGCTCGCTACATGACCATCCACACCGACGATTTCGCCCCCGCCCCCACCAAGCGCGTGGTCTCCGCCGCGCCCAGCTCCCCACAGGAGGAGGCCATCGAGCGCGCCCTGCGGCCCAAGCTGTTGCAGGAGTACGTGGGCCAGGCCAAGGCGCGGGAGCAGCTGGAAATCTTCATCGGTGCGGCGCGCAAGCGGGAAGAGGCGCTGGACCATGTGCTGCTGTTCGGCCCGCCGGGGCTGGGCAAGACCACGCTCAGCCACATCATTGCGGCTGAGCTGGGGGTCAACCTGCGCCAGACCAGCGGCCCGGTGCTGGAGAAGCCCAAGGACCTGGCGGCGCTGCTGACCAACCTTGAAAAGAACGACGTCCTGTTCATCGACGAGATCCACCGCCTCTCGCCCGTGGTCGAGGAAATCCTCTACCCGGCGCTGGAGGATTACCAGATCGACATCATGATCGGCGAAGGGCCTGCGGCGCGCAGCATCAAGCTCGACCTGCAGCCCTTCACCCTGGTGGGTGCCACCACGCGTGCGGGCATGCTCACCAACCCGCTGCGCGACCGCTTTGGCATCGTGGCGCGGCTGGAGTTCTACACCTCCGAGGAGCTGGCGCGCATCGTCAAGCGCAGCGCGGGCCTGCTCAACGCGCCCATGGACGACGAAGGTGGCTTCGAGATTGCCCGCCGCTCGCGGGGCACGCCACGCATTGCCAACCGGCTGCTGCGCCGCGTGCGCGACTACGCCGAGGTCAAGGGCGATGGCCGCATCACCAAACCCATTGCCGACAAGGCGCTGGCCATGCTCGACGTGGACCCGCAAGGTTTCGACGTGATGGACCGCAAGCTGCTCGAAGCCGTGATCCACCGCTTTGATGGCGGCCCCGTGGGGCTGGACAACATTGCCGCCAGCATTGGCGAAGAGGCGGGCACCATCGAGGACGTGATCGAGCCCTACCTGATCCAGCAGGGCTTTCTGCAGCGCACGCCGCGCGGGCGCATTGCCACGCTCGCAGCATTCCGCCACCTGGGGCTGCAGCCCCCGGCGCAGCGCGGCAACCCCGATCTGTTCGGGGCCTGAGCCCCAGGCGCAGGCTGGCAGCGCACGCGACGATGGCGCGGCAAAGGCGGCGTGGCCGCAAACACCTTCCTCCCCGCAAGAAGTCCGGCCTTCCGCTGCAGGACGAAGACTTCGCGGCCCTGATGGGCCTGAGCCCGTTTCAATGGACCGTGCAGCAGTTGGCGCTGGTGTCGGTGTGCGCCAGCGTGGTGTTGCACGCCTTCATCACGCTGTGCTACGGCGTGGCTCCGGTGTTTGTGGGGGCGCCCGTCAGCCTGATGGGCTTGCCTGCGCTGGTCTGGCTGGCGGCCGATGGTGTCTGGGCCTGGGCCCTGGTGTGCACGCTGCGCAGGCGCTGGGGCCCGCCACGTGATTTGCCGGTGGACCCGCGCGCCGCCTGGCGCTACGGCGGCGGGTTCTGTCTGGCGGCCGTGGCCGTGGGGCTGGCGGTGATGGAGGCGTGGCAGCCTATGTGGCGCGGGCTGTTCGGGGCGGGGGCCTCCTGGCCGCTGTGGCCGGTGCAGGTGGCCTTGCCAGTGTGCCTGTCGCTAGCGCGGGAGCCTTTGTCGGGCTGGGCCATTGCCGTGGCGTTTGGTGCGCTCGTGGTCAGCGTGGCGGCGCTCAAGTGGCTGGGGCAGACCCGGGTGTTTCTGGTGCTGATGGCCGTGAGCCTGGCGGCGTTTGCCGCGTGGGTCTGGGGCGAAGCCTGTGTGCGGTTCGCGGGTGCCCGGGGGCTGGCGGGCGTGGCCTTGCCCGCCATCCAGGCCAAAGCCCAGGCGGCACCCGCCGACTTCAACGCCTGGGTCTGGGCCCTGTGGTGGACGGGCGTGTTGCTGTGGCTGGCGGCGGCCTCGGCTGCGGCGGGCGTCTTCCACCTGCCGCGCGTGGCCCTGGAAGCCATGCGGCAACGGGCTTGACGCAGGGCAGCGCCGCTGCAGCGGCGGGGTGACCTCAGGTAGAGATGGTTGCCGAGGGGGGAGCCTGGTACGAATGGCCTGGGGCGTTGCCGCCCGCCCGCTGCCCTTGTAACCAGCCCCCGACGATGAGCGCCTGCGCCGCGTAGTACGTAGACAAGACCCACACCTGCGACCAGGGCAGGGGTTGCACAAAGCGGTTGGTGGCCAGCAGCGCGTCGCTCAGCATGAAGAACCCCGCGCCGATAGCGACCAGCAGCGAAGGCGCATCGCGCAGCACAGCCGCCCGCCCCATGGCCTGGGCGGCCATCAGCGCAATCACCAGCACATAGGCCGCCACGGGCACGCGCAGCGCGGGCGGCAGGCCACCGACCCACAAAAACGCATACATCGCCACGCCAATGCCCAGCGTGGTCAGCAGCGCGCCCCGGTGCGGAAACCAGCGCTGCCCGCTTTTGAACAGCGCCACATAAAACAGGTGCGCCACCAGAAAGCTCACCAGCCCCGGGATGAAGAAGCCCGAAAGCATCAAAAACACATCGCCCGCCAGCGACCCGGCCAGCGCCGCCGCCATCAGCCACCAGTTTTTGGTGTCAAAAAGGCCTTCTCCGCGCAATGGATAAGCACTTATTGCTATCAAAATAATAGCTATTGCCATCGTCAATGGCTTGAAGACCCAGTGCCATTCGGTCAGCCCCAGCGCACTGGTGGCGGTGGCCAGGGCGGCGCTTTGCAGCATCAGCGCCATCCCCATGCCGATGCGCCCCTGCATCACGGCGCCCAGTGCCCACTGGCTCACCAGCAGCACCGCAAACCAGATCGCGTTGCGCGCCAGCGGCGCCGCGTCGGCCTGCCACAGGAAGGCCGCCACCCCGGCCAGCAAGATGCCAAACTGCACCAGCGCAAACCCCTGCACGGCGCGCGACATGGGCGGGTGGTACAGCTGCATTTGCGCCATGCTGAAGGCCGGTTTGGGAAAACGCTCCGCCACGTCCGCAGGCCGCCAGCCGGGTGGCTTGATCCAGACCCTGAGCTTGTCGAGCCAGCTGCGCGCGTGCCAGCTGTCATGTGCCAAGCCCGCATACACCTGGGCGTTGGCCCACAGCGGGTCCCAGCTGTTGAGCAGGCCGCGTGTGCCGTACACGCATTTCTCCTGGTCGTCTTCGTCCTTGAAGGTGCCGAAGAGCCGGTCCCACACGATCAAGACGCCGCCATAGTTCTTGTCCAGGTAGGCGTCGTTCACCGCGTGGTGCACGCGGTGGTTGCTCGGGCTGCAGAACCAGCGATCGAACCAGCCCAGGCGACCCACCTGCTCGGTGTGCACCCAGAACTGGTAGAGCAGGTCGATGAGCGCCACCACCGCAAACACCAGCGGCGGCACGCCGGCGAGCGCCATGGGCACATAAAAGATCCAGCCCAGCAGTGCGCCCGAGCTGGTCTGGCGCAGCGCGGTGCTGAGGTTGTAGTCCTGGCTCTGGTGGTGTACCGCGTGCGCGGCCCACAGCACGGCCGACTCGTGCCCCATGCGGTGCAGCCAGTAGTAGCAGAAATCGTAGAACACCAGTGCCAGCAGCCAGCCGGGCAGGCTGGTCCAGAACACATCGTTGCGCCATAGCGCCACATGCTCGAACAGGGCGGTGTAGATGCCGATGCGCAGCAGGCGGGTGAACACCGCGCTGGTCTGGCTGAGAGCCCCAAGGCTGATGCTGCTCACGGCATCGGCCAGGCGGTAGGTGTTGCGCTGGCGCTTGAAACCGATGGCCAGTTCGATGGCGATCAGCAGGAAGAAGACCGGGGTGGCAAGGACGATGATCTGGCTGGGGCTCATGGCGCCGGATTGTGTGCCAGCAACCAGCCCACACCGGGGCAGGTGAACCCCTAGAGCCGCAATGTTTAGAGGGCCGCGCCTACGTCAGCGCCCCCCGCGCATCCACCCGGATGATGCGTTCCACCACACCCTGCACCAGGCCGCCGCGCACGCCGATCAGGAAGTCGTGCAGGTTCACCGTCGGGTCGCAGTGGCCGGGGATGAGCCACAGCATGCGGCCCAGCGTGGGCAGGCGGGCTTCGGGGGCGTCGGCGTAGAGCAGGCCATGTTCGTCGCCGCCGTTGCCATAGCGCAGGGCGTGCCCGGGGGGCAGCAGGGCCACGGTGGGCAGGCCGGAGTCGATGGCGTGGCTCTTGTGGCCTGCATCGCACACGGCGTGGGTGTCGCGCACCGACACCACCTGGGTCTTGACGTACAGCGCGTGTTCAAACGCAGGTTGCGCAGGCTCGCGCTCGTTGCGGGCGTAGTCAGCGTCCATGAACATGAAGGAGCCCGCCTGCAGTTCGCCAAACACACCACTTGCGGCCTCGTGCACAAGGGTGCCGGTGCCCGAGCCTGTGATCATCGGCACGGTCAGGCCCTCGGCCTCGATGAGCTGGCGCGTGTGGTTGGCAGCGCGCACCACCTGGGCAATCGCCTCGCGGCGGCCCACGCTGCTGCCCAGGTGCTGGGCGCGGCCATGGTAGGCCTGCAGACCCGCAAACCGCAGGCGCGGGCTGCGCGAGACGGCCAGCGCCAGCGGCACGGCGGCCTCGCCGGGCGGCACACCGCAGCGGCCCTGGCCCACATCGATCTCCACCAGCACATCGATGCCTGCATCGCTGCCGTGCTGCGCCATGGCCTCAGCCAGGCGGGCTATGCCTTCGGGGTGGTCCACCGCCATGCCCAGGCGCCCGCCGCGCGCCGCCAGCTGGGCGGCCAGCCGCGCCACGCGGTGCAGCTTGGGCATGGCAATCACCTGGTTGGTGATGGTGATGTCCAGCACGCCCCCCGCGGCCAGGGCCTCGGCCTCGGCCACCTTCTGCACACACACGCCCTGCGCACCCGCCTGCTGCTGCAGCAGGGCCAGTTCGGCGCTCTTGTGCATCTTGGCGTGGGGGCGCCAGCGCACATGGTGCTTGCGCGCAAAGTCGGCCATGCGCTGGATGTTGCGGTCCATGGCATCCAGGTCCACCACCAGGGCCGGGGTGTCGATCAGGTCCACACGTTGGCCGATGCAGGTCTGGAGTGCGTCAGGAATGGGTTTCATCGCGGGTCCCTTGGTCGTCCAGGTGTTGTGTGTCCGCCCAGCCCACCAGGCTCAGGCCGTCGGGTGTCCACAGCAGGCGGTTGATGGCCGCATTGGAGAGTTGCCAGGTGCGCGGCGCCTGGATGTCCTGGCGCGTGGCCAGGCGGTACAGCACGTCGAGCACACCGCCGTGCGCCACCATCACCACCTGCTCGCCCAGGTGTTGCTGCGCCAGCAGGGCCACGGTGCGTTCGATGCGTTCTCGCAGCGTGACCAGCGACTCGCCGCCCTCGGGCGCGTAGTGCGGGTCGCGCTTGCGCCAGCGGTGGGCGTCCTCGGGCAGCTCGGCCTCGATCTCGGCAAAGGTGCGGCCCTGGAAATGGCCGAAGCTGCGCTCGCGCAGTCCAGTGTGTGTGGCGAGCGGTGCGCCCGTGGTGCGCGCCACGGCCTGGGCGGTGGCGTGGGCGCGCTGCAGGTCGCTGGTGTAGATGGCCGCGATGGGCTCGTCGGCAAGTGCGCGGGCCACCTGGTCGGCCTGCCACAGGCCTGTGGTGTTGAGCGGAATGTCCAGGTGGCCCTGGATGCGGGTGTCCACGTTCCAGGCGGTTTCGCCGTGTCGGATGGCAACGATGCGGGTGGCTTGCATATCAGTTTTCCATAGCGCAGGAAGTTGCTCGCGCCCGATAAAACTGGCGGGGGCCGCCGTGCAGCCGTGTGTAGGAGTGCTTCATTGCTGCGCCAGGGGCAGGCGCACTTGCCGGGGCCCCTGGGGTGGCTTCGGGAACCCGCTCAGGGCAGCGTCGAACAGTACGCCATACACAGCCGGGTCGCTCACCCAGACGTCTTCGTGCACGGCCGAGGTTTCGTACACCAGGGCCTGGGTGCCGGCGTCGCGCATCACGATGCTGACTGCGCGGCGGTGCAGGGGCGTGGGCTCGCCGAAACGCCACATTCCATGTACGCCCCAGCCCCGGCCATACCAGCCACCCATGCCCCAAGGGCCGGGGCCGTAGGGGCCGTAGAAGGGGCCGTGCGGGCGAAAGGGGTCGTAGCGTGGCACGGCATCAGCCTGCACACCGAGTTGCACCAGCAGGCGGGGTGCGGCATCGTCGCGCTGAAGGCCCGCGCGGGTCAGCGACTGCTCGGCCAGCGCTGCGATGGCGTCAAACGATGGGGTCTGCTGGGAGGGAAGGCGTTCGATGCGGTAGGTTGCGGGTGCGGGTACGGCGGCCAGGGTCGAGAAGCTCTGCACCTGGCCTTCAACCACCCGCGTGGTGCTGCAGCCTGCGAGCAGGGCGGTGGCCAGACCCAGCACAAGAAGGGGAATCCAGCGGCGTCGGGTTGTCATGGTCAGAGGTTCCAGCAAAAAAGATCTCTGTGAGAGTGCCGCAGCCCGCAAGGGTTCACGACAGTTGCACCACCTGCACTCCGGGCAAGGTGGGCGAAGGCGCTGTGAACTCTTCCTTGTCAAATGCCTTGTCCCCGTCTTCGCTGGCAATGCCCGTGGCCTTGGCGTTTTTGAAGTCGTACAGGCTGCCGTCCAGCAGGTGCGAAGGCACCACGTTCTGCAGGGCGTTGAACATGTTCTCTACCCGGCCAGGGAAGCGTTTTTCCCACTCGCGCAGCATCTCACCCACCTGCTTGCGTTGCAGGTTCTCCTGGCTGCCACACAGGTTGCAGGGGATGATGGGGAAATTGCGGTGCGCAGCCCAGCGCGTGGTGTCTTTCTCTGCCACGTAGGCCAGGGGGCGGATCACCACATGCTTGCCGTCGTCGCTCACCAGCTTCGGGGGCATGCTTTTCATCTTGCCGCCAAAGAACATGTTGAGCAGCAGCGTCTGCAGGATGTCGTCGCGGTGGTGGCCCAGGGCGATCTTGGTGCAGCCCAGCTCATCGGCCACGCGGTAGAGGATGCCCCGGCGCAGGCGGCTGCACAGGCTGCAGGTGGTCTTGCCCTCGGGGATCAGTTTCTTGACGATGCTGTAGGTGTCCTCGTTCTCGATGTGGAACGGCACGCCGGTGCTGGCCAGGTACTCGGGCAGCACATGCTCAGGGAATCCGGGCTGTTTCTGGTCCAGGTTCACCGCCACCAGGTCAAAGTGGATGGGCGCGCGGGCCTTGAGCTTGAGCAAAATGTCCAGCAGCGCATAGCTGTCTTTGCCGCCCGACATGCACACCATCACCTTGTCGCCTTCTTCAATCATGTTGAAGTCCACGATGGCCTTGCCTACCTCGCGGCACAGGCGCTTTTCAAGCTTGTGGGTTTCGCGCTCGATCTTCATGCGGGCGGCGCCGCTGGCGGTTTCGGTGGATTCTTCGGTCCAGCCAGCGGAATGTGCCGAGGTCGGCGCTTCGTTCATCAATACTGCGTTCATGGGGTCACCACTGTCCTGTCTCGACGCGAATGGCCACTTCGCAGTCGTCAAAAATTTCTAGTTTGGCAATTTTCACCCGCACGCCCCGCACGCCGGGCAGTTGCATCAGGCGGTTGGCCAGCTTGCCGATCAGGCTTTCGAGCAGGTTCACATGTTCGGCCGTGCACTCGTCAATGATGATCTGGCGCACGCGGCGGTAGTCCAGCACATGGCCGATGTCGTCGTCGCGCGGGGCCAGTGGCTGCACGCCCAGGCTCAGCTCGGCATCGACCTGAATGGGTTGGGGGGCGGTCTTTTCGTGGTCGAGAATGCCCAGGTTGGCATCAAAGCGCAAACCGGTGAGCGTGAGGATCTGGGTGCCAACAGCGTGGGTCATGGGGAAAAGGTCCTGGCTTGAGTGAGCGGACGTACGGCGCTCACATCAACGAGAAATCGCGATCAAACTTCATCAGGTGCTGGCCGCCATCGACCAGCAGCGTGGTGCCGGTCATTGACCGGTTCTCCAGCGCAAACTTCACCGTGGCAGCCACGTCCTCGGGGGTGGACGAGCGGCCCAGGGGCGAGAGGGCATGCAGCTGGGCAAATTTTTCGTCGCTCAGCATGTGGCTGGTCAACGTGAGGCCCGGTGCCACGCCGACCACACGTACGCGCGGCGCCAGGGCGATGGATAGCATGGTGCCCGCGGCTTCGAGTGCGGCCTTGGAGAGCGTGTAGCTCACAAAGTCGGGGTTCTGGTTCCACAGCTTCTGGTCCAGCAGGTTGACCACGGCGCCTTGCGCGTCGGCCTCACCCTGGGCAATGCGGTCGGCCACATGCTGGTGCAGCGCCTGGGCCAGCAGCACGGGGGCGGCGGTGTTGCTGCGCAGGTGCTTTTCGAGCGCGGCAAAGCCAAACGTCTCTGCGTTGTCGTGCTCGAACAGCGAGGCGCTGTTGACCACCGCATCCACGCGACCAAAGTGCGCCACCACGCGGGGCAGCAGGCCGCGCACGGCAGTTTCGTCTTCAAAATCTGCGTCAAAAAGGGCACTGCCGCGCGTCAGTTGGTCGCAAGATGCTATGGTATTCATAGCATCTTGTTGCGACGAACGGTAGTGCACCGCCACCTGCCAGCCCCCGGCCGCCAGCGCCAGCGCAATGCTGCGACCCAGGCG